>CAXBHX010000038.1:0-56026 GCA_963975655.1 uncultured Verrucomicrobiales bacterium | reverse complement strand
ACTTCATTGATTCGCCCCTCCGAACTCGTCGGGGAATCCGGCCGATTAAACTGTTTGATCACCTGCTCCATGGCCCCGCCGATGCCGGACATAATCTCAGCATCGATCGGCTCAAGCGGACTCATGGCGATGACTTGATTTCCAGTTGATGTCTCAATGAGGGAAGAAAACTCCACGTCCTTGAATGTCCCCCCCCCGTTTTGAACTGTCGAAACAAGGGACTCCACCGACGGCTCCTGCTCAATCACGAGCTGAGTCGGTCGGTGGCGATCACACGCCGACAGGCTCAAACCCATCAAAATGAATAAACTTGTTCTCATTGCCACTTCAGCCCCTCTCGAAAAGAATTCTCCGCTTGGTCGGCGGCAGCTTCGTCACCGGCGTGAACCCGGCCAACGACTTGCCCACTCGAAACAAGCGCTCCTACTTTCACCAACTGATCAAAACCCACCGTCGGATCAACAGGGTCATCGGCCTGACTGCGGCCAGCCCCCAGAGCCAGGCTTGCCCGACCGATCGTGCCTGCATCCACTCTCACTATCTCGCCCGAAGCCTCAGCCAAAATCTCGCGAACTACCGGAGCCTGATGCACTGAAGCCAGATTCTGCACCGCAGCGACATCTCCACCCTGATGATCCACCAATTTCTCAAACCGGTCCCACGCAGTTCCATCATCGAGCCATTGGGCCAATTGGCTGGCATTCACCTGACTGACTTGGGAAGCCAAAGTCACGACAATCTCCCGTAAATCAGCAGGCCCCTTGCCCTGCAAAGTCTCCACAGCCTCGATCACTTCCAGCGCATTACCCACCGCCCGGCCGAGAGGTTCATCCATACAATGGTAGCAAACGCTCGTCTCAACGCCCATCGCACTACCTACACTCAACATCGCAGATCCAAGTGACACGGCTTCCTCTCTGGATTTCATGAAAGCCCCACTCCCGAACTTCACATCCAATACCAACGCATCGAGGGATTCCGCCAGTTTCTTACTCATGATCGAGGCGACAATCAATGGCTGACTCGGCACGGTGGCAGTCACATCCCTAAGAGCATAAAGCTTCTTATCGGCCGGGCAGATCGCAGCGGTTTGCCCCATCATGGCGACACCAATGCTCCCCAACTGCGCCAACGCTTCATCCTGCGACAAGCCCACTCGAAATCCGGGGATAGCCTCGAGCTTATCTAGAGTTCCACCGGTAATTCCCAGCCCGCGCCCGGAAATCATCGGCACCCAGAGGTCATCACAAGCGAGAAGCGGCGCCAGAATCAGGGATACTTTGTCCCCCACTCCTCCCGTGGAGTGTTTGTCCACAATTCGAGGCGCGGTATCAGGGAATGACAACACCTCTCCTGACTCCAGCATGGCATAGGTCAGTGACGCCGTTTCCTCAGCGGTCATCCCATTAAAATATATGGCCATAGCCAGCGCTGACATCTGATAGTCGGGCATACCCGCTCCCGAATAGTCTGCAATGACTGCACGGATCTCTCCGTCGGACAGTATTCCGCCATCTCTCTTTTTTTCGATGATTGAGGGAATGTGCATCAGCGAGATCTTTGCCTTCTCAACTGTCCGTGAAAAGAAAATTCCGATTCCGGGACTTGCCCTCACTCGATGCCTGACTAAAATCCCACGCCATGAGCGTCGAATTGAATTTTAAACAGGAACTGGTGGGTTGTTTCGGATTTCCCGTATCCGAGAATCCGACACAGGCTATGATCGAGCCCGCATTCCGCGACATGGGTCTCGATTGGCGTTACCTCACGCTCGAAGTGAAGCAAGACGCGCTCTCCGCTGCAGTCGCCGGGGCACGCGCCTTCGGGTTTCAAGGATTTAACTGCACCATTCCTCACAAGGTCGCCGTCATCGAACATCTCGACGGGCTGGGTGAATCAGCCGAGTTAATGGGTGCCGTCAATTGTGTGGTGAACCGGGATGGAAAACTCATTGGCGAAAACACGGACGGGAAAGGCTTCGTGGCCAGCTTCACGGAGATCGCCGACCCTGCCGGGAAAAACCTCGTGCTTCTGGGGGCCGGCGGAGCAGCTCGTGCCATTGGCGTCGAGATGGCCTTGGCAGGCGTTAAAAAAATCACAGTAGTAAATCGAAGCGAAGAACGCGGACGTGAACTGGAACACCTCTTTTCAGGGAAACTCAATAAAGCGGTAGGCGGCGACCTTGAAATCCACTACTCGCAGTGGGACGGAGATTTCACGATTCCTGCCGAAACGAATATTCTCGTCAATGCCACTTCCATCGGCCTGTTCCCGGATGTGGATGCCCGCGTACCTCTCGAAATGGAATCCTTGACCTCCGAAATGATCGTCGCCGACGTCATTCCCAACCCTCCCGTAACTCGACTCGTCCGCGACGCGCGAGAAAAGGGCTGCCAGGTAATCGATGGACTCGGCATGCTGGTGGGGCAGGGCGTCATTGGCATCGAATACTGGACCGGACAGTCACCTGATCCGCAAGTGATGCGACAAGGACTGGAAGACGTTTTCGGATAGCAAATGCTCTACCGGCTCCACTCCAGCCACTTCTTGAACAGCTTCGCCACTGTCGGCGTGAGACGGGTGCGACTGTATAGATCCCCCACCTTGCGAATCGCTTCTCCCTGAGTGGGATATGGACTGATTGTGCCGGCAATGCGGCCCAATCCGACTCCTGTAGTCATGGCCTGACTGACCTGGCTAATCAGATCACCGGCATTCTTCGCGACGATTGTTGCCGCCACGATCTTGTCGCTGCCTTTCTTGACGTGAATCTTAACAAACCCATCAGTTTCACCTTCAAGGATAGCGCGATCCACTGATTCCATTTCGATTCTAAAAACATCAAACTCAGCCTGACGCTGCTCTAGCTCGTGCCAAGTCAGTCCAACATGTGCCACCTCAGGTGAACTGTAGGTTGTCCAGGGGATGACCAATTCTGACACCTTGGCTCGGCCGCCAAAGAGAGCATTGCGAATCACATTGCGCGCCATGAAATCCGCAGCGTGGGTAAATTTATACACCGAACATACATCGCCCGCGGCATAGATGCGTTTATTGGCCGTCTGAAGCAGATCATTCACCTTCACTCCGGTGCGAGAATCGTATTCAACTCCAGCTTCCTCCAAACCGAGACCGCCAACGTTTGGAGCCCGCCCCACAGCGATAAGCAGCTTATCGACCTCAATCGCTCCAGCCGAATCATCGTCGCGATTACGGCACTGAATCCCCGCACCCTCATTCTGCGACACCCTCAGATTCGATCCGTAGCCGAGAATACTGACGCCCTCACTCTTGAGCCGACTTCCGATGATCTCACCAGCATCCGGATCCTCCTTGGGGAGAACGCCTGACCTTCCGGTGAACAGAGTTACCTCAGAACCGAACCGGGCGAAAGTCTGCGCCATTTCCACACCGATAGGACCCGCCCCCACAATACCAAGACGAGGAGGAAGTTCAGTGAGAGAAAAAATGGTCTCGTTTGTCAGGTAGTCGACGTCATCAAGACCTTCGATGGGAGGAGCTGATGCCCGCGCTCCTGTCGCGATCACCGCCTTTGAGAATTGAAGCTCAACACCTTCCACTTCCACCGTGTTCGGCCCCGTAAATTGCCCCCCACCGAGAAAGACATCAATTCCCAGATCCGTGAATCGCTGCGCTGAATCGTGGGGGGATATATCGGCCCGCAGTTGGCGCATTCGCTCCATTGCCGCGCCAAAGTCCACCTCAACGCCATCTGGAATATTAACCCCAAACCTTCCCGCATCACGTGCGGCAGCAGCGGCATGAGCCGATGCGATGATTGCCTTTGACGGTACACAACCCACGTTCAGACAATCGCCACCCAGCAATTCCCTCTCGATCAATGCCACTTTCGCTCCCATCCCGGCCGAACCTGCAGCTGCCACCAGCCCCGCCGTTCCAGCACCGATGACGACCAGATTATAACGACCATTCGGAGTCGGGTTTTGCCAGTCAGGCGGATGAACATTTGCCTCAAGCTTGCGGTTGTGCTCGTCGAGCGGATGAAATGGGGGAAAAGCGGGTTCGTCCATAGTAACTGTCCTGTTGCGTGTGAAATACCGACGGAGCTACGCTCACCTCCTTACACTCGAACTAGCCCCTTTGATAGTAGGCCCCGAGCCAACCTATTCCTCATCTTGAAGATTCTGAATAGCTTCCAGTGCTTCGCTCACTTCTTTGATCACATTCATCATCTCCGGATTCTGCTGGAGAAGGTTAATCATGATGTCAGCAGGAGACGCTGGAGCACTGCCCTCTACGGTATTGCCACCTGAGGTCGCCGCAGGTAAGAGCCACGCATCCGCCCAAGTCGTCTCCCCTTTGGCAAACCCTGCCGCCAGAAGGCGGCTCTCCAAATCCGGCATATGACCCGCTCCATAGAACACCGCTACATTCGTAGTGTCGCCGCCCATCACTTCAGCAATTTTTGCCATCACCACCTTATTACGCTCACTCACAAGAACAGTGCCGTCATCACCTTCAAGTTGAGTAATGAAGCCCTCAGCCTCGCTCAAAAATGGAGCAATGGTTCGCTTTAATCCGGCGCTGTCTCCAGTCGTGATCGCTCCCAGAAGCTGCCCAAACATCAAACTGAGAGATTCTTCATCCGTGGAAATTCCACCGATCTGGCCCGCGTCCGCCATCATCATGGCCCTTGAGAAGATTGTGGTAAAACTTTGATTCCGAGCCTCCATCAACTCCTCATACTGATCCCAGTCCACGTCCGCATGCACGAAGTTGGGGGCCTCATAATTGATATGCTCCAACTGAAGCTCCAGCCCGAGTAAAGATTGCGCCATGGACTGCAGTCCCCGAACACCCGCAATTTCGCCGGCACCCCCTGCTTCGCTGGTTTCCTCCGGTGCCTGCGCCCGATACTGCCCCCCCACTAACTCATAAAGAACCGCTTCATACCGAGTCAGGTAGGCATCAAGATTGCGGTAGTAGTCAGCATCAGCCAAATGAACCACCGCGACGAGATCCACCGTCGTATCTCCCAATGAAAATCGAGTGATAGAAGTTTGCAGTCGGGAACTTCCGTCTGAGTCATCCTCCACGTAACGAATATAATCTGAAACCCCCGGATCGTCGTGATCGGGTTCGGCCTGAGCCATCGCCCCAACCACTGGAATCGCACACAACAAAAGAAGCCAAGTTCCCGCATTAATTCTAATCATCGTCTTTGAAACGTTACGTCCAGCGGAGGCGTTAGAGCTATTTCAATTTAACCACGACGAAGTTTCCGGAGGCATTGCGACAATAGATACGGCCATTCGCAAATACGGGTACCGTCCAGACTCGAGGCTCCAAAACTTTCTGCGAAACCGTCGCTTTGAAACCAGCGGGACTCACTTTTCCAATCTGCAGTGTGCCCTCCTCCGTTAGAACGACCAGCTGATCTTTCACTGCAACGGCACTTCCGTGTCCAATTCCGGTGTCCAGCCATTTGATATCACCCGATGCCATCTCCAGGCATTTCAAGCCGGCCTCCTCTTTTCCTTCGCCACCGTCAATTCCGTAAAGGAACCCATCGATCAGCACGGCCGCATTCATCTGCGTTGACATGTTTCTATTCTGCCAAACTCGATCAGGCTCACCCTCTCCGGCCCACTTCAATAGCACCGCTCCTTTTCCGTAGCCGGACGAAATAAAGATCTGGTCACCTGCCACAACTGGATCAGATGCGTTGACCCCATAGCGTGTCATCCACTTGTATTCCCACACCTTGTCACCCGTTTCCGCATCAACACAGACGTAGTATCGCTTGTTGGTGAACATCAAATACCGAGTGCCCTTCATCTCAAACGGATATGGGCCTGAGTATCCCGCCTCTTCATCCTCGGACTGCCACACGACCGAGCCATCGCTCTTGTTCAAAGCCAGACCCGCCTCACCTGCATTGAGATAGACAACATCCCCCTGAATCAGGGGCGACCCTCCAAATCCCCAAGTCGGAGGCGTATAGCTAAAATCAGATTGAAGATGCTTCTTCCAGATCACCGCTCCAGTTCCGGCACTCAGGCAGACTAGCTCACCTTGACGGGCCAGATGGAAAACCTGATCGCCATCTATTGTCGCCGTTCCAGTGGTCCCCCCCTGGAAATAGAGATCTCCAATAGGTTGCGGATAGCTATGCTTCCACTTTACCTCGCCGCTCTGCTCATCAAAACAAAACAGCGTATCTGTTTCTTCCCCGTCATGGCCGGAGACGATCACTTTTCCCCCACTGATCACGGGAGCACTGTAACCAAGTCCCAATTCGGCCTCCCAAAGAACCTCCACCTCGCCAGAATCCGGCAAGCCGCTCTCAATTGAAATACCCGACAACCCATTCCCTCGGAGGGTCGGCCAATCATCCGCCACTACCGGCAAACTAAATAGAGAGACCGAAGACACCATCAGTGCCAGATTGACGTGTGAAACCGAAAACGGCAGCATGCTCATATGAAAGAATTCATGCGGATGGGTGCCTTGGCAACCGTCATATTGGCCACATCCACGGTCACCTCTCAGGAAGTCACCTCAAGAGCCTGGGGGAGCATGGCCGACGACTCGTCCGTAGAAATTTTCACCCTGACCAATGTGCAGGGGACCCGAGTCAGAGTTGCAGAGTATGGAGCGTTACTCGTCTCCATCGAGACGGCCGATCGCAACGGTGAGTTGGGAAACATCACACTGTCCTATCAAAATCTCGACCAAGCTCTTGCCGGCGGCGTCTATGGCTCCGTCATTGGAAGGTTCGCTAACCGCATCAATACCGGAGGCTTTTCAATTGATGGAAAGCGCTTTGAACTCGACAGCATTAACAGCAAGACTGGTATCCACACTCACGGTGGTAAATCCGGTTTTCACCATCAACTTTGGACCGGCACAGTCGAAGAGCATCCTTCGGAAGCCGTTGTATCACTGACCCTCACTAGTCTCGATGGACACGAGGGATATCCTGGTGACGTCCGTGTGAAGGTGACCTATCGACTCACTAACAAAAACATCTTGGAAATTGACTACCAAGGGAACACCGACCAACCCACTCATCTTAATCTGACCAACCACGCCTTTTTCAATCTTGCCGGCAAAGGTGACATTCGGGAGCACTTCCTGACCTTGACCAGCGACCACGTTCTCGAATTTGATCAGAGAAAAATTCCGACTGGAAAGATGCTTCCAGTCGAGAGCACCTGGTTCGACTTCCGAAACGGCAAGCTGGTGGGTCTGGGCATTGAAGAGATACCCGGCGGAGGCTACGATCATTGCTACCCACTCCCTCCTTTGCCCGAAGCAAACGAACCGGCCTCTTTTGCAAAATTGATCGACGCTGAATCTGGCAGATCGATGGAAATTGCGACGACTATGCCGGGAGTCCAGATATACACGGCCAATCACCTGAAGGGCAATCCGTTCCCCAGATGGGGTGGAATCTGTTTCGAAACTCAGTTTTATCCTGACACGCCTAATCGGCCGGAGTTTCCATCGAGCCTGTTACGACCGGGTGAAAATTACCATCACCTCACTACATTTCAGTTCGATGTGATCAAATAAACCGTATTTGGGCCCTATTTTGAACAAAACTACTATCTCACGCACCAATTACCCCGTATTTACGGTACTTTGATCCTCAATTAAATGAGGCCTATATTGAGACGTCTCAATGATACAGCGATCCATCCCTATTACGTTTCAGCATCGGGTAGCCTTCACTCACGGTGCGTTTGACCCGAAGAACCACACCCTCAGGGATCTGGTTGCAGACGGGTGCGAACTGGGAGGGCAATCTAAGGTGCTAGTCCTGTTGGATTCCGGAGTCGCCGAATTCAATCAGAAACTGGCCGGTCAAATCTCTCAGTATTTTGCGACACACGCCGATACTCTCACGCTGGTCACGGACCCGATGATTATTCAGGGAGGAGAGCCCTGCAAAAACAACTGGTCGCTGGTCGAAAAGATCTGGCAGGCTGTTGAATTCCATAAAATTTGCCGCCACTCTTACATTATCGCCATCGGCGGCGGTGCTTTTCTCGATCTCGCGGGATTCGGGGCTTCAACCGCCCATCGGGGTATCAGGCTGATTCGCATGCCCACCACAACCCTGAGTCAGGGCGACGGCGGAGTTGGGGTCAAAAACGGAGTCAACTACTTCGGCAAGAAGAACTGGATCGGGAACTTTTCAGTGCCCTTTGCGATTGTTAATGACCTTGAGTTTCTCGCCAGCCTCCCACCGCAAGCATGCCGGGACGGAATTATCGAAGCGATCAAAGTAGCCCTTATTCGCGATCGCGATTTTTACGAGTTTATCCAAGCGAAAGCAGAGGCACTGGGCCGACTTGAAACCCGCCCCTTGGAGACAACGATCCGGCGGAGCGCGGAAAACCATGTCGACCACATCGCGACCAGCGGAGACCCGTTCGAATATGGTTCCGCCCGCCCCCTCGATTTTGGTCACTGGGCCGCTCACAAGTTGGAGCAATTATCCAAATTTGAGGTCACTCATGGCGAAGCCGTCGCCATCGGAATGGCAATTGATCTGATCTACTCCGCCAACATTGGACTACTCCCTCGTGATACGGCCGAGGAGATACTCAACTTGATCCAGACGGTAGGATTCGATCTCTGGTCACCCTACCTCGATCAGGAAGAGCATGGACGCCCTGTCATTCTGGCAGGACTCGAAGAGTTTCGCGAACATCTTGGAGGCAAGCTGACTATTACTCTGGTCCCCGGAATTGGAGAGAAGATCGAAGTCCACGAGATGGATGAAAATGCGATCCTGAAGGCCCTCGAAGAGATGGAGCGACGCTTCGGAGCGTCGAAGAGCAGCGCCCCAATCGCCCTGCCTTGATACGCTCTGCCGTAAATTGGCGAGTACAAAAGAAAGGCCCGCCAACATTCGTTGGCGAGCCTGTCATCAAGGGTTTCTTACAGGGAGGAAATGCAACTAAGGGATTTGAAGCACCTGACCCGGGTGGATCGTATCGCTTGCCAATCCGTTGGCGCTCTTAATCGCGGCCACCGAGGTGCCGTGCTTCACACTGATTCGATAGAGGTTCTCGCCACCAGCAACAGTGTGAGAACTAGTACCTGAAGCACTGCTATACGGGGTAGTGTAAGTGCTGGAGGTCGAACTAGCGTAGGTTGGAGGCGTGGCGCTGTAGGTTGGAGTCGCGGGCACTGAAGGAAGAGTAGTCGTCGCTGCCTGCGTTGGCGGCGTGTAGGTGCTTTGGCTGTAACTCGGATATGCCGTGGAAGTAGCCGTAGAAGAAGGAGTGCTCGAATAGTTCGTCGGAGTCGTTCCACTGGGCCCGTAATAAGGATTGCTTTGATACGGGTTATTGGCAGCAGTCTTGGTGCTCTGGCAAGAGGCCGAGAAGAGCGCCAGTCCGAGGGGCAGCAGGTAGAGGTATTTCATAGTCAGAGGTCAGTTATTTATCTAAGTAACCCCAAATATTAAGTTTTATTAAATAAAATGCAAGCAATTTTAAAAAGAACTGGCGTTCATTTTAGAAAAAAGGGGGATTTCGCCCCGAAAATTAGTCCACCCCTCCCCTTTCTTTGATTTCGCCTTGCGTCATACCGTGGAGGTGATAATGCTGCGACCACAAGCCTATGAGCATCGCGCGCGCCCTTATTTCGGTATCTGACAAATCGGGACTGGAGACCCTTGCCAAAGGACTCCACGAAAACGACATCGAAATCCTCTCGACTGGTGGAACTGCCAAGTTCATCGCCAAGCTAGGAATCCCTGTGGTGGAAGTTTCAGACTTCACCGGATTTCCCGAACTTTTCGATGGTCGGGTAAAAACACTGCATCCCAAAGTCCACGGCGGTCTGCTTTATCGACGGGACCTGAAGGAGCATGTTAAACAGGCGGAGGCCAACGACATCCTTCCTATCGACCTGGTCGTGGTGAACTTGTATCCTTTCGAGGAGACCGTCGCAAAGGAAGGCGTCACCCGCGCGGAAGCCATTGAGCAGATTGATATCGGAGGCCCCAGCATGCTTCGCTCTGCGGCAAAGAACCACGATGCGGTCACCGTAGTCGTTGATCCCTCTGATTACGAGATCGTCCTGTCCGAGCTCGAGGAGCACGAAGGTAACACCACGTTGAAAACCCGTGAGCGGCTTGCTATCAAGGTATTCCAACGCACCGCCGCCTACGACGGGGCAATCGCATCTCACCTCAATAATACGCAGGAGACGGAGGGGTCGTTCTCAATCAGCCTGCCGCTCTCTCAGGAACTCCGATATGGTGAGAACCCTCACCAGAATGCATCCCTTTACGGTAATTTCGGAGACTACTTCAAGCAGCTTCAAGGCAAAGGCCTCAGCTACACCAACGTCATTGATATCGGTGCTGCGGCAGAGCTGATCCTCGAGTTTCGAAGACCTGCAGTGGCTATTCTCAAACACACCAACCCATGTGGCGTCGGTGCTGACGAGAATGATCTTCGCCTCGCCTGGGAAAAAGCATTCGAGACAGACAGGCAGGCTCCGTTCGGGGGTGTCATCGTCTGCAACCGCCCGCTCGATATAGGAATGGCCCGCGTCATTTCAGAGATCTTTACCGATGTCATCATCGCACCTGAATTCGAAACTGATGCTCGTGCGCTTCTGCAGAAAAAGAAGAACCTGCGTCTCATTCAGATGCACGAAGCCTTCCGCGACACATTAACTGACCCCGTCATTCAATCTGCACCGGGTGGGCTTTTGGTGATGGACCATGACACCAAGGCACTTGGGCTGGACAACATCGAGAAGAAAGTTGTCACCCAGAGACCGCCGACAGCAGAAGAGATCGAGGCTATGCGCTTCGCTTGGCGCATCGTTAAGCACGTAAAGTCCAACGCCATTGTATTCGCCACCAGTGATCGCACGCTGGGCATAGGAGCGGGTCAGATGTCGCGGATCGATTCCTGCAAACTCGCCACCTGGAAAGCCGAGCAGGCAGGCCTCAGTCTAAAAGGATCGGTCGTCGCCAGTGACGCCATGTTCCCTTTCCCCGACGGACTGATCAATGCCCTCAGCGCCGGTGCCACTGCGGCTATTCAGCCGGGCGGCTCCATCCGTGATGAAGAAGTCATCAAGGCGGCCAATGAACACGAAGCGGCTATGGTCTTTACAGGCCACCGACACTTCCTACATTGATACCACCCCTCGCGTCACAACCTTCCAAACGGAGGGGAGGTGATCGCGGGAGTAGATAAGTTTTCATTCTGCCCGTAAAGTTGACGTAGCAAAATCGACCAACTTGTTATGAAATTCATATTCCCCCTCCTACTGGCCCTTCTAACCCTCGGATTTATTTCCTGTGAGGCAGACGAATCGAGAAAAGATCTGGCTGACCTCAAGGAGAAGCTGACTCCGCTTCAATATGAAGTCACTATTGAAGAAGGCACAGAACCACCCTTCAAAAACGAATACTGGGATAACAAAAAGGAAGGGGTTTACGTAGATATCATCTCCGGAGAACCACTCTTTTCCTCCTCCCACAAGTTCAAATCTGGAACGGGATGGCCAAGCTTCTATCAGACCATCGATAAAGAAGAAATTGTCGAGATCGTTGATCGCAAATTCGGATGGGTTCGCACGGAGGTTCGCTCGAAATCGGGCGACGCCCATCTCGGCCATCTCTTCGATGACGGCCCGGAGCCGACCGGCCTCCGCTATTGCATCAATTCAGCATCCTTACGATTCGTTCCCGTCGCCGACCTTAAAAAGGAAGGCCTGACAAAATACGTCGAACTGTTCACTGAAGGGAATGACAGTGAGCCAGCGAAAAAGGACGAGAAGTCCAAATAGGACCTCCCGGCCTTAGCCGGCACCTATCTTCCCCATGGCAATTGACTGGAAGATCCTAGGAGCACCCGGCGAAGACAATGCGCTGGTCGTGACCGTTGACACGGGACAATCGCAAGCACGGCTCCTCTTTGATTGTGGCGAAGGCTGCCTACATGGCCTGCGCCCCTCAGAGATCCAGTCGATCGAGCATCTCTGTTTTTCTCATTTTCACATGGATCACGTGTCAGGTTTCGACACGTTTTTCAGGCACAACTACAACCGGCCTGATGCTCCCGTTCGAGTATGGGGCCCCCCGAAGTCAATCGAGGTGATGTCGCACCGGTTCCGATCTTTCATCTGGAACCTCCATGCTGATCAAACGGGTGAATGGATTGTTCATGACGTCTGCCCTTCTCATGTAGATTCAGCGAAATTCTTCACTTCAGAGGCCTTCGCAACCGCTCATCGACTTCCACCAATCCCTCTGGAAGACTTCACTATTCAGCGATCCCCTTCATTTACGCTCGAAGCCTGTCTCCTTCCTCATCACTCGATTTCCTCGGCTGCTTATCGCATCGTCGAGTCCGACCGCACTAACATTTCAGCTGAAGCGTTGAAAAACAGCAAGTGGACTCCGGGACCGTGGATTCAGCAGATCACGTCCCCTGCCACCGGGGATGAAACGGTGGAAATCGATGGCTCCCGGCATTCCGTTGCTGAACTTCGCAGAGCTCTATTCATCACTACCCCCGGTGATTCGATTGCCTACCTCACTGATTTCCGAGTTGAACCCGGTAGCGAAGCATGGACTGAGCTGACCCAATGGTTATCAGGAACTGACACATTGGTGTGTGAGTGTCAGTATCGCAACGACGACAAAGCTCTCGCCGAAAAACATGGCCACATGACAGCTGGTCTTGTCGGACGCCTCGCGGCGGAGGCAGGAGTCAAGTCACTTGTGCTGCAACACCTCTCACGCCGATACAGCGAAGAAGATTGGGCTGAAATGCTTTCTGAAGCAATTGCTGAATTCCCAAATACCTCTTTCTCACCCAGCTGGGCGATTGAGTGAACGCACCGATTCAGTGCCACAGCTTGGGCGTGTTCGACTGAGTCACCGAACGGGCTAGATACAACGACGCAAAAATCTTGAAGTCCACATATAGTCCTTCGCTTTGCCGATCGCGACACCACTTCGGCACGTCCATTTGGTGAACAAAGTGCACTTTAATGTCCTCACTAGCATCGCCGCCACCTTCTGTCATTCGGGTCAATCCTGTCGCATAAAACAGCGATACAAATTCATCCGTTAAACCGGCAGAAGAAGGCCCCTCACTGAGCAAGCTCCAATTCTTTGCCTCATACCCAGTCTCTTCTTTGAGCTCCCGCTTTGCTGCGCTGAGAAGAGGCTCGTCCTCCTGAAGGGGAATGTCACCGGCCAGGCCGGCTGGAAGCTCAATAACCCGGCGACCCACAGGCGGCCGGTACTGCTCAGTCAACACAACGAGCTTGTCATCGGTGACCGCGAGAATAGCGACAGCCCCGCGAGCATTGGTCCGAGTCACATACTCCCAGTTTCCGGAAGTCTGACAGTAGGTCAGAAACCGCCCCTTATGAACAATAGTAGAGTCGTCTTTCGGCATCAAATGACCACTAATTACAAGAGTTCAAGACTCCGATCTACATTAGATCGACGCGTCGAATACGACACGATTGTCTTCATAGCGAACCCTCGCCATCTGCTTGATAGTGAAAATCTCTTCCTGACAGGTTGACTGCATCCGCCCAAACATATCGACGACGGGCTTAATACTTCGCGATCCCAGGCTAATTCGACCCACTGTGAAGCCGGACGGAACATATCTCATTTGATGCCGGAATTCCTCTGCACGAAAACGGCGGGTCACGGTGATGGGCAGACCAAACAGCTCCCTTTCTACAATCAGTTCAAAACCACCTTCGAAGAGATCAGCGTAGACACCTTTAAAAGCCACCAAGGCCCCCATGGCGCCTGACTGCTCTCCTTGCATTCGTTGATTGAGATACTGATTGATCTCAGTCTCCGTGAAGGCGACCTCGGAATTGCGGGAAATCATGACATTCTGAACCTCGTCCAACAGGTTGCGTGGGGCCCCATTTTTCATTGGATCAATCGGATACCCCTGAATAGCAGAAAGGTCCTTTGGCAAAATCACCATGACTACGAGGACGAGCATTCCGATACCGACCAGAAAGAGAAAAACATTCATCATCACGCTTCCTCCTCCGTATGTGGGAGCCGGCCGCTGATAGGGCTTCCTACTGCGCCCCCCAGTCTTGGCGGTGGGACGACCTGGACGACGGACCACTTTCTTCTTCGTCATCTTGCGAGGTCCCCGCTTTCGTGAAACCGGGCCACGTGCAGGTGCAGGTGCAGGTGCAGGTGCAGGTGCAGGTGCAGGTGCAGGTGCAGCTTCCTGCACTGCGGGCGCTTCATCATAGACCCCGGCCCCTCGTGCAACCGATGGAGGAGGAGTGGACGCTGGATCCGCAACTATATTCGGATCGACGTATGCCTGATCGGGAGCGACTTGCTCGGGTTGTCCCAAATCATCGTAGACGCCCGGCTGATCACGAGGATCAGCATTCGCTACAGGCTCCTCGTAGACACCTTCTGCGGGCGGTAATGGAGGAATACTCTCTGGCTCCTCTTGAGGAATGTCTTCTCCGGAATTCGGGTCCATATTCGATCAATCAGGTTTACTTAGCTGTCAGAAGCCGCCGGCTTGGGTTTACTGGTCGAACTGGAGCCAGCGGATTTCGTATCTGAAGTCTTCTTTGAAGAACTCGAGTCCGACGAAGGTTTGTCGGCGCTGGCAGCCTTCTTGTATGAATCACTTCGATAATCCGTCTCGTAAAATCCAGAGCCCTTGAAAATAATTCCAGCACCTGTCCCTAAAAGACGCTTCACCGTTCCGTCGCACTCCTCAAGAGGGCAATCGGTAAGCCGGTCAGCCTTCATCGATTGGAACACTTCGAACTTGTGTTCGCACTTCTCGCACTTGTAATCGTAATTAGGCATGGGCAGATCGCGGAAGATAATCTCCGCTAGGGTAGTATGGAGAAGGAAGTCTCCGATTCAATCCGATTTTTGGGCTAATACGGGCAAATCGATTGCTTCCACAGTGCGAAAGGATAGCATTTCCCGCATGCTACCGGCATCCGAAGACTACGAAATTACACCCCGGGCGCTCAATTCCCTCCTCAAGGGGGAGGGCTCGCCCCCGATTCGCCTGATTGACTGCCGGGAAGAAGAGGAGTTCGCCCTCTGTCGCATCGAGGGCGCTGAATTGTTCCCACTCTCCCGATTTGCTGAATTGTCACCGGGAATTCTCAACCTCGATGACACCCGTCCTATCATTGTCTACTGCCATCACGGTATGCGCTCCATGCATGCGACGCTCTTTCTTCGGGAAAAAGGCAGGGCCCAGGTTTGGAGCCTCGCCGGAGGGATCGATCTCTGGTCATCCGAGGTCGATACAGCAGTTCCCCGCTACTAAGCGCGCAGCTCTAGCTCCACTTCAGCGAATGCCGCAGCGAGGGCGTTCCAATCTTTGGAATTTGTGGTCCAGCCGCCGCTGACCCTAATTACCTTTCCCATTCGCTCGAAATCTAATCCCATCGCGGCCATTACCCTTGAAGGGTTTCCGCTACCTGCGCTGCAGGCGGAACCTGTCGAAACGCAGAATCCCTGACGGCTCAACCGAGTGAGCCACTTTAGATTCTTAGTATGAGGCAGGACTACCATGGAAGTATTCCACAACCTTGGCGACTTCTGCCCTAGGACGACGCACCCCAGCTCGGCCACCAACAGGCGCTCAAATTCATTCCGCTCCGACGAGCGTCGACCTTCCTCAGCCATTAAAGCCGACGCTTCGTGATCTTTCAAAGCGGATACCATCGCAGCCACTCCGGGCAGGTTCTCTGTGCCTCCACGACGCCCCTCCTCCTGTGGACCGCCCAGCAACCCGTGAAAAGATGCACACTTGTCATTATCAGGAAGCACAAGAAATCCGATCCCCTTTCCTCCACCAAATTTATGCCCACTCCCTGTCACATAATCACAAATACCCAGTTCCACACACTCCCGCTTCCCCAGCCACTGAGCTGCATCAGTGTGAAACTGAACTCCATGAGACTGACAGATTTCGGCTAATTCCAGCCATGGCTGCAATACTCCGGTCTCGTTGTTCGCAGCCATCACTGAAACGGTCGAGACTTCGCCCTGACGGATCCACGCACTCGCTACATCCAGATCAACCTGACCGGAATCAACGTTCACGGGAATCTCTCTCACCTGACCCGTCTCCAGATACCGCTGCGCAGGTGCCTGAATACAGGGATGCTCGATCGCCGACACCGCTACAGGCTTCTTCGAAGTCTGAACAAGAAAATCAATCAATGCGTTATTGCCCTCCGTCGCTCCTGACGTAAAGACGATCCGACCCGGCTCATCAAGGCCTAACAGATCAGCTAATTCCTCCCGATAATCCTCCAACTGAAGCTTTGCCGCGCCAGCTTCACGATAGAGACTTGATGGGTTGTGCCAGAACCGGTTCGACATCTCCAACCAGGTATCGCGAGCGGGAGCACTCATTGGAGTGGTCGCATTGCAGTCGAAATACTTCTCCGTATCAGCCATAATTTTCGATGGATTAAAGAACCGGGCTGGCGAGTCGGGCCACTTTCACGGCCAGTCGAAACAACCAGTTCCGATCCAAGTAGTCTCGGGAATCAATCTCCCGACTCATAGCAAAGTCAACCTCGAGCATTGATTCCACATTGGCTGCAAACTCTGAACAGAGCACAACGACACTAATTTCGAAATTAAGTCGCATCGAACGATTATCCAGATTCGCTGTGCCCACTGAGGAAAATAGATCATCCACCAAAATCACTTTCTGGTGCTGAAAACCCGGCTTGTAGCGAAACAGCCGAACTCCCGCTGCCTCCATATCGCCAAGATACGAAAAGGTCGCCAGCCACGGAATATATTTATCAGGCTTTTCCGGAAGCAGTATCCTGACATCAACCCCTCGAAGAGCGGCCATTTGCAAAGATGATCTGATAGACTCATCTGTCACGAAATAGGGCGAAGCGATCCAAAGACGACGCCTCGCTCGCGAAATCGCATTCAGGAAGAACAGGGTGCCTCCCTCGATGCGATCCACTGGGCCAGTTGGCAGAGTTAAAACTACTGAGCCCCCTGCCCCACACCCCGAACCATCGGCCTCTGTGACATGGGACCAATTTAATTTCGGAACGCTTCTCGCCGCCCAATAGAAATCCGCGAGGAACACCATTTGAAGGCTGAGAACGGACGGACCAACCAACTTCACGTGAGTATCACGCCAACGCCCGAATTGCTCAGTCCCACCGAGATATTCATCACCAATATTGTGCCCTCCAACAAATCCGCACTTCCCGTCCACGACGACAATCTTTCGATGATTTCTAAAATTGATCTGGAATCGATTGCTACGCCCCTGCGTGGCGTGGAACTGAAACATTTCGACTCCTGCATCACGCAGAGAACGGCTATACCGACGAGGCAACTGATGGCTTCCTATCTCGTCATAGAGAAAGTAGATCCGGACCCCTTCCGTCGCCTTTCGCGCCAGCAACTCCCGCATCCGACTCCCCAGGTTGTCGTCTCGCACAATGAAGAACTGGATCAGAACATAGGAGGTCGCTTCCTCGATCGCTTTGATGATTGCCTCAAAAGTCTGTTCACCGTCAATCAACAAACAGACTTCATTGGCACTGGTGAACCGGCGCTCACTCAGTTTCAGGAGTAATCCTCCATAACGCCTTTGCTCGTCATCTAATTCAGCAAGGTGAGGCAGTAGCGCTGCCTCCAGATCTTGAAACACTTCTTCATTCTCATCTTCCACCTCCCGAAATCGCTCCACGTAACCATTGAAATGCTGACGCCCAAAAATCCAATAGAGAGGCACCGCAGCAAACGGAACCGCTAACATGGCCATCGACCATCCCCAAGCCCCCGACGCCGATCGAGCCTTCATAATCGCGTGAACGATCGAAAGAGCGGCCAACACTTCTGCCACTATGAGGATCAGCGTCCCGATGGCGAACGGGTCTTCGATCGGCTCAAGCATCCGGTTGGGCCGCATCCGGTTGGGCCGCATCCGGTTGGGCCGCATCCGGTTGAGTCAACGCTGCGATTTTATTGAGCAAATTCTCGAAGGGAAAAATCGGCTTCTCTTGAAACGCATCACATCCAGCCGCTTCGATACGCTCCTGGTGCTGTGCCATGGTATGAGCCGTCAAAGCAATCACGGGAATTCCCGCAGTCGCCTCTGCCGCCTTTATTTGACGGGTCGCCTCCAACCCGGCATTGGGATCGGGCTGCGCATCCGGGGAGGGCGGCAATTCCAGATCCATCAATACGATTTCCGGCAATTCCTGAGTCGCCAGCCGAACCGCACTCGCACCATCCGTCGCAACAGTAAGGATGTGACCGTGATGTTCCAGAAGTCTAATCAGCAAGCTGATGTTGTCCTCATCGTCTTCCACTAGAAGTATCCTTGCCATAACTGCCTCAGTTTCAATTTATCGCGAAAAATCGATCTTCAGAGACAGAGAAAAATGAACTTTTCCTCAAAAAGATCGAACAAATCTCGGCCTCAAGAATCAAACACTACTGTAACGATTGTATTACTTTGAGGTTCATCCTTACAAGCTAATCAATTATTACGGTCACAAAACAAGCGGTTCCTTGTGGGGTCCACCCGGTCGGTGGGCCCTACATCCGTTTGGGGGCTGGACGTTTTTGGCCTATCGGGCCGGAAAACACTGCTTTACGACTGGCATCGTCTTTCCAGAGATCATAATCTCGCCCCCATGAACAACGCTTATTGCCCTATTGGCGCAGCCCCAACTTCATTTCAACAGAGTAGGGTGGAAGACCCAACCCTGTTAATTGAGCAGAGAAAGACCGAAATGGGCGTTTCCACTCCCTCCCCGTTCCTGACGAGGTGCTCTTTGATGCTAGTCACCTTTTCCAGCCTCGCGTCAACGCTTGTGGCTCAAGGATTCACCGATCCTGCCCCCCCAACTGTTAGCGAAGCAGGAGATGCAATCGCCAACAAAATGGAGACATTCGAACGGCTCACTTCCTTTACCACGCCCAAACCACTTTCACCCGACGCAGTCACCTCTGACTGGCCTCGATTTCTGGGTCCCTCGGACAATGCCACCAGCCCGGAAACTCACCTTCTCGATTCATTCCCGGAGGCGGGCCTGACCAAAGTTTGGGAACTGGAAAAAGGCAAAGGCTATACCTCGCCCGTCATAGTTAACGATCGGTTAGTGCTCTTTGATCGCATCAACGACGAAGAAGTGATCGATTGTCTCGATCCGGAGACCGGCCGGCGATACTGGCACTATGCCTATCCAGTCACCTACACTGACCGCTACGGATTCAACAACGGTCCCCGGGCCAGCGCCGTTATCGACGCAGGAAAGGTCTACACCCTCGGAGTCACCAGCAAGCTGACCTGCCTCGACCTTAAAACCGGCACACTCTTGTGGCAACGCGACCTCATGGCTGAATTTGATCGCTCTTCATTCTTCTTCGGGCACGGATCCTGCCCGATCGTGTTTGAGGGCAAGCTTATCGTGCCACTTGGCACCGGGGATCAACTCAGCGTAGCAGCCTTCGACCAACACACGGGCAAGCTGGTCTGGGGCACGAAACACGAGTGGAGTGCCAGCTACGCATCACCCATCGTGAGTGAACTTCAGGGCAAAGCCAGATTACTCGTTTTCGCAGGGGGCGAAAGTGAGCCGGCCTTTGGAGGACTGCTCTGCATTGATCCTGACACCGGTAATCTAAATGACGCGTTCCCGTGGCGACCGGACAAGTTTGAAAGCGTCAACGGATCAACTCCCGTCGCCGTCGGAAATAATCAGGTCTACCTCTCTGCTTCCTATCAAAAGGGTGGCGTCATGTTGCGACTCAATGAAGACCTCAAATGGGAGGAACTCTGGCGTGCCCCGGAGTTCGGAATGCACTGGATGACGCCGCTTCACCTCGATGGACACCTATACGGATTTCGGGGACGCAATGAACCCGATGCCTGGTTCGCCAGTTACAATGTGGCTACCGGAAAAGAAAACTGGAGGAAAGATCTCAAGTGGAGCATCCCTCTTTCGAGCGGACGCGACTACAATATGAATTATTTGCGAGGAAGCCTACTCCACGCCGACGGTCGCACCTATGCCCTTGGCGAACTTGGCTCTCTCGGCATCTTCGAGCTATCGCCCGAAGGTCCTGACGAACTTGATCGCACCCAACTCTTTCTGGCCCGCTCTACTTGGTCACTGCCGGTTCTTCATCAAGGATTGCTCTACATCTCGCAACATGAACCGGACATGGAGGGAAATGCAGCACGGTTAATCTGCTATGATTTGAGAAAAGCCGAGTGACTACCATGAATCCGTCCGGAACGGACTCGCCGGCAGGCCTTCAGCATTGCCTAAATTCGCACCTTCGGGATTAGCCAACCAAGCGTAGCGGACTGCCCGTGGCTCGCTCACGCCCCGACCAGTCACGATCAGTTTCTTTCCATCAATTGACGCGGTGGCTGGTTTGAAAACCCCGTCCGCCGCAGCGATCTCAAAGTATTTGAGCGACTCCTCGTCCAGAGAAGCCAACCCGCTTCCCGAGTGCCTAAATGTGACGAGCGCCCGATCGCCTTCAATCTGAAGGGACTCAAAAATCGGCCCTGAATAGACAAGGTCTTCACCATAGGCTTCTGCCCGCGCGAATCTCGCCAAGCGTTCGCCGACAGGCTTTTTGTCTCGGGGATGGATATCATTGGGCTCCCCCTTATCAATCGCCACCACCATTCCAGTATTGGTTCCCTCCTGCCAAAACTTTAGCATTTGCTCGCGAATGCGAGGCCAGCCTTCCTCATCACCTCCCGCAAAATTTGGCAGCTGAACCAGATAGAAGGGAAAGTCAGACTTTTCCAATGCGCCAGCAGAGGCTCCCGCCCAGTCATTTCGCCAGTCCTCGACCAGCGCGAGCATCAAGTCCTTGTATCCCGGATAGAACGGCAAACGCGAATTGCCTTCTCCCTGATACCAGATTACCCCACGTATCGCAAAGGGCTGCAAAGGAGCGATCATCCCGTTGTAAAGGCCCGTTGGCCGCTTGAGGTGCTCGGGCCCCAGCGGCTCGCGGGGAGGCGCCGGAGCCACCCCACCCTGAGCCTTAATGGCAGCGGCTTCCAGCTTCCACTCTGCCTGTAGTTGCTTATATTTCGCCATCGCTTCGGGATGAATTTCTACCGTCTCCTCCCAGAAATTACGAATCGTCTCCCCGACCAGCTCAGACTTGAAGGTTTCATGATTGATCCAGGAGAAAGCGTTCGTCCCTCCCATCGCGGACTGAATAATACCCACGGGGACCGACCGATCCTCAGACAGCCGGGAGGCAAAGAAAAAGGCCGCTGCTGAAAACGAACTAACATTCTCTCCTGTCGGTACAGTCCAGGCAGCATTGACCTCTGACTCCGGTTCATCACTCCCTCTGACGGGCACTTTGAACAGCCTCACTTTTGCAAATTCGCCGGCGTCCGCCGCCTTTGCCGTCTCCTCGCCAGCAAGAGATTTTCCGACTACCATTCCCATATTGGATTGCCCAGAACCCACCCAGACCTCTCCAATGAGAACTCTGTCGACCACCAGACTTTCGTCGCCCGACGTAACCGTCAGGGTCTGGGGGTCGGCATTCGAAATAAGAGGAGCCAAAACGATCTGCCACTCACCGTTATCGTTCACATCGGCTTCGCAATGCTGCACCCCGAGGTCTACCTCCACCTTTTCACCCGGCGTTCCACTGCCCCACACTGGGACTGGCATTTCCTGCTGCAAGACGACATCGTTCGAGAAGAGAGGATGCAAGCTCAATGGCTCAGATTGAGCCATACCACAGGCGATAAGAAGACCGACCAAAACGAGTGAAAATCTCATAGTCCTGACTCTACGAGAAAGAACCTGTCGGCTGCAACTAGGAAACCCGATTTCAGGAACTGGACTTCAAGGAGGTCCGGCTCTTTATTTGCCCATGCTTCAATTTCGAATTCTCGGGTTTCCAGTCAAAGTGGAATGGACCTTTTGGCTCGTCACCGTTCTCCTAGGCTCCGCCTACGCAAGCATACCGGGTCCAAGGGGAATCACCCTCATCCTGACCTGGGTAGCGGTCGTCTTTTGCTCGATCATTTGGCACGAACTCGGGCATGCACTCGCCCGAAAGCGATTCGGGGCCTCTTTCTCAGAGCTTCGCCTCTACAGCTTCGGCGGCCTATGCTCCGGACCGGGACGGTTCACTCGAACGGAATCCATGATCATCAGTGCCGCCGGGCCGGCAGCCAATCTCGCCCTCGGGGTTCTGATTTGGGCTACGGCTCAATCCCCTCTGGCAGTCGGATGGTGGATGCCTTTCTTTGTTTCCATGGCGCTGTGGATCAACGTCGGATGGGCCATCCTCAATCTTCTTCCTATTCCGCCACTCGACGGGGGCCGGATTATGGAAGCCGCCATGGCCAATCGAAACCCGAGCCTGCCGCCCAAAATTGGTCTGGTAGTGGCCGCCATCGCGGCCGTTCTCGGGCTCACGACCGGGAATCTATGGACCACCTTTCTGTTCGGCTATCTGGCCTACTCCAACTACCAGAGAATCAAAGGATTCAGCGTGCGTCTCCCTTAGTATCAATGAGTTCCCGCCTTTGCCCTATTTGTGACCAACCAGACAGCGCGTCGGCCCCAGCTCACGGCAATAGATACTTCTCCACCAGAAGCAACGTCACTCGACCCGTAATCTCAAGGCTGTCGGCACTGATCTTGTCCAACGTATCTCCCGGCGTGTGCCAATAGGGATAGTCGAAATCGATCAAATCGATCGTCGGAATTCCAGCTGAGACATTAAGAGGCACATGGTCGTCCACGATATAATCTGGACTGACCCCCACCTCTGCCTGGAAACCCAAATCCTTTGCCGCCGACCTCAGTTGTTTCGACATTTCATTCACCGAGGCCTCAACCTCTACGATATCGACGGCATACCCGGTCTCATCGCTCTTGGCTAGATCCTGAATTCGAGATCGGGGAATTCTCACCCCGGCGCGAATCTTCAAATCGTGATCGCCAACCATATCAATCAAGACTCCCCAATCGGGGCGTAACGAGGCCTTTTTCGTCAGCCATTCGCCAGCGTAGTGTCGGCTTCCGTAGAGGCCATCGGTCGGAGTGATGTTGGGACCAAACGCCTCTTCGCCATCAAAGAAGACCAATTCCAATCGACGGGCCACCTCAGGTCGTTCACTGAGAACTCGGGCTAACTCGATCAACAAGCCTGTGCTGGAGCCTCCATCATTGGCCCCCACAAACTCAAAGCTTTCAAAAGGCTTGGTATCAAAATGCGTGCATAGCAAGCCCGTCACCTTCTGGTCCCACTTCACAGTCCCAAACCGGGCTCGAACGTTCTCAAATTCGAATTCCCCTTCTGGAGTCTTTGCCGAAAACGGCTCACGAATCACATCCCACCCAAACTCACTAAGCTGCTGCTCGATATAGTGTCGAGATTGCTCCAACTCCTCTGAACCCGAGGGTCTGGCCCCAAGCGCAACCAGTGCAGAAACATGAGCCAATGCGGCATTTCCTGACACTTTCGCTTCTAGCGTATCGTCCGGATCAAAATCAATAGGGCGATCCCGACAACCGGCCCCGGCCAGGAATACGAACGAACTGATCAGGAGAATCCGGAAAATCATGAGGCAAAAGAAACGGAACCCGAGTCAGTCCAGAGAAATGCCCATGAGTTCCAGTATCCGACCAAGATCTTCGTTGCCGTAATACTCGATCTCAATTTTGCCGTGCTTATCAGTGTGCTTAATGGCGACATTCGTCGCGTAGCGACTGCGCAGCTGATCCTGAATCTGCCGAATGTATGCCTCGGCCTGAGGCGACAACTTCGACTTGGCCGTCTTTTTCGATGTCGTCTTCCCGTTGATCTGCTCCGTGACCAATTTCTCGGTCTCTCTCACATTAAGCTTCTTGCGGACTACTATATCCGCCAGCAAACGCTGTTCGGCCTTGGTCTTAATCCCCAAAATCGCTTTTGCATGACCGGAACTAATCAAACGCTGAGACACTAACGACTGCACCGCCGGATCAAGATCGAGCAAGCGAATTGCGTTCGACACCGTTGCCCGATTTTTCCCGACCCGCTGCGCGATCTCATCCTGTTTCAATCCAAAATCTTTGGAAAGCCGAGAATATGCCTCGGCCTCCTCCAATGGGTCGAGATCTTCCCGCTGAAGGTTCTCGATCAAAGCCATCTCCAGCACATCGCGATCGGATGCGTCACGGAGAATAACAGGGACCTCTTTCAGCTTCAGCTTAGTCGATGCACGCAAGCGTCGCTCTCCGGCGATCAACTCATACTTTCCGGCGACATCGCGAACGATGAGCGGCTGAATAATCCCGTGCTCACGGATCGAGTCCATGAGTTCGTCGATATTCTCCTCGCGAAACCGCTTTCTCGGCTGAAGCGGTGACGGGACGACTTTACTCAAGGCGACTTTAAGAACTCGCTCGCCCGGCACCGACGTCGACACCAGCGCTCCGGCCGATTTTGCAGCGACAGAGCCCGGAGTCTTGATCAGAGCATTCAGCCCTTTCCCCAAACCTTTTTTGGAACTTTTGCTGGAAGACATCCGGTGGCTCGAACGAAATAATCTAAAGTGTCCCGGAACCGGCCGAACCGGTCTCCGGAAATCTGGCCGAATTACTCAACTATGCGAACGTTTGGCGTTCCCATCTGAGCGGCGGCATCCATTGCCGCGTGCTGTTCGTCAGTGCACGAAGAATCGATAGGCGCATCCGCCTCATTATCACTTTTACTGAGGACATTGTTCTCAATCATCCATGCTTCCACCTCTTCACCACTAACGTCAGCAAGCATGGTGCCATTAACGATGACGCAGGGCGAAAGCGGCTGACCGCTCTTCTGCTCCATCTCCCAGCGAAACGCTGGATTTTTGATGATGTCCTTCTCCTCATACTCGAGTTCATACTTGCGGAAGATCGAACGAATTCCTTCGCTCCATCCACAAAAAGTCTTCAAATATGCCGTGATTTCTGTGTTCTGGTCAGCCATGGGTCAAAAGGGTACAAATTCGTAAAAATGATAAGCCAGCCCACCTTGATTCGCAAACTGCATTGCAGGTTTCCAAAGATTGATTCCCGCCTATAATGGGATGAAACCACCCCGTCGAATCTCATGTCCACAGCTTACTATGTTCGGCTGATCCTATTCACCCTTCTTCCAGCCACCCTCATTCTGAGTAGCTGCGAGAAAGTGGCCCCGGTGATAGAGAGAGTCAAAATCGCCCTCGACCGCGATACTTTGACTGAGGAAGTGGATGTCGCGCCCGTGATCGACATCCCCCCTCCACCCGATCCTGTCGCGATGGAGCCCGTGGTAAACAAAGATGCTCGCGTATCCATCCTCGGATACCATGATTTCACCGAAGGCCGATCCAGCAACGACATGGTCTTGAATATTGATGATTTCAGGGAGCAGTTGCAATCAATCAAGGACGCCGAGATTCCTGTGATCAGCATGCGGGAGTTCCTCGACTGGAAACAGGGGAAAGGCATCATTCCAGAGGAGTGCATGATGATCACGATTGACGATGGCTGGAAAGCAACCCATACGCTGGCCAAGGATGTGCTGAAAGATTTTGGATACCCTTTCACCATCTTCCTCTACAAAAACTACATCGGCGTCGGAGGTCGATCCATGACCCACCAGGAAATTCGCGAACTCGCTGCCAGTGGCGGCACCATCTCCAGCCACTCGGTGAGCCACAATAATATGTCGAAGCGGGGATCCCGATCAATCGAGGATTACAGTGCCTGGCTCAAAGTTGAGCTGGAGGAGTCCCATCAGTTTCTCGTCGACAACTTCGGCGACACCGGGGCCATTGAAAAGACCTTCGCCTTCCCCTACGGCATCTACAACGACCAGGTTCTTGAGATGGCCCGGGATTTCGGCTACGAAGCCTGTTTCACGGTCAATGGGAAAAAGACCCCCTGGGATTCCGATGACATGCAAATTGGACGCTATGTCGTTCACGGCACCACTCTGGCCAATTTCGATCCTGCCCTTAGCTTTGGCAGCGGAGCCCTTCCCTCGTCAGGTCGCAAATTAATGACCCAGTCAAATTCTGAAGACGGCGAGACCAAATCTCCGCTCGTCACGGTTAAACCGCCGGCTGAATCTACCATTGGCAACCGCCTCCCACTTGTTGAAGTCGATCTTTCCAAGTTACAGGGAGTCCAGCCCGACAGCATTTCTATGCGCATCACTGGGTTTGGGAAAGTCCCCCATCTCTACAACTCAGCCAGCGGACAGGTCACCTACCAGATCCCCCAGCGTCTCCGGCTCCAAAGCTACAGCGTTCGGCTCAGCTTTCGCCATACAGCCAATCCCGACACCGAGGTAATCGCATGGGAGTTCGGCGTTGATCGCCTATCAGACTATCTCTCACCCACAGTGACAAAGCCCGGGACCAACGCTCCACTTGAAAATTCATCAGTAGATGAGAAAAGTGCCAACGCTGGAACCACAGCCAGCAATGCAGGCACATCTGCATCCCTCTGACCTTTCCTCTCACATCATGTTCGACTCTCTTTCTTCCAACCTACAGGAAACATTTAAAAAGCTGCGGGGACACGGCAAACTCAGCGAAAAAAACATTTCCGACGCTCTCCGTGAAGTCAGGCTGGCCCTCCTCGAAGCGGACGTCGAGTTCTCTGTCGCCAAATCCTTTATTGCCAGGATCAAAGAAAAGGCTCTCGGCGAAACAGTAACCAAGAGCATCAAGCCCGGCCAGCAGATCGTCAAAATTTTCAATGATGAACTTGCCGATTTGCTCGGAGGAGATGCGGCACCCCTCGACCTCAATCCGCCAGCAAGGGTTCTGATGGTCGGCCTCAACGGAGCCGGTAAAACCACTACCTCTGCGAAACTCGCACTTCACCTTCGCAAAGAGGGCCGTCGCCCTCTGCTCGTCGCCTGTGATCTCTACCGCCCCGCCGCCGTCGATCAACTCGTGACGCTCGGCAAGCAAATCGACATTCCTGTTTTTCAGCCCGAGCCCGGTGAAACCGATGTCATTAAGGTGGCCAAGGCCGCCCTCAAATGGGCAGATGATCAGGGCGGAACCGCCATCATTTTCGACACCGCAGGTCGGCAGGAAGTCGATGACAATCTCATTGGCGAACTGAAAGGGCTTCGCGATTTTCTCAATCCTAAAGAAACCCTGCTCGTGGCCGACTCCGCCACCGGTCAGCAGGCCGTCAACGTGGCAAAAACCTTCGACGAGTTGATCGGACTGAGCGGACTCATCCTTACGAAACTTGATGGCGATGCCCGGGGTGGTGCCGCCCTCTCGATGCGATCGGTGACCAACCAACCCATCAAGTTTGTCGGTGTTGGCGAGAAACTCTCGGACTTCGAAGCCTTCGTGCCTGACCGAATGGCAGGCCGCATTCTTGGCATGGGCGACGTTGTCGGTCTCGTCGAGCGCGCCGCAGAGGCCATCGATGAAGATGAGGCGATCCGCCTAGCGGAGAAAATGAAGAAGGCGAACTTCGACTTCGACGACTTTCTGGCCCAGATGCGCATGATGAATCGCATGGGAGGTCTCTCTGGAGTTCTCAGCATGATGCCCGGTATGGGCGACAAACTGAAGGGGCTCAATGTCGACGAAAAGAGAATGAAGCACGTCGAAGCTATCGTCCTTTCCATGACTCCAAAGGAGCGCTCACGACCCGAAATCATCAAAGCATCACGCCGCAAGCGCATCGCCGGCGGCAGCGGCACCAGCGTCACTCAGGTCAATTCTCTCCTCAAGCAGTTTGGCCAGATGCGCAAGATGATGCGCAGCAAAGGCAAGATGAACCAAATGATGAAGCAATTCGGAGGTGGCGGCGGGAAAATGCCATTTTAGGGAATTTTCCTTTAAAATCGCCCCCCCTTCCCTGCGGGGTAATGTCACCGCCGCACACCTGCTCGGCCTCACATGAACATCGCGCGAGCAAGAGTGAAATAAATGATCGCACCGCTCACATCGACCAGCGTGGTGATCGCCGGAGAGGCCACAACAGCAGGATCGAGCCGAAGCTTCCTGGCCAAAATCGGCAACAGGGCACCGCACAGCGTTGACGTCATTATTTGAATCGTCAACGCCGCAGCCACGACCAACGCAACCTTGGAGATGGATAACCCCTCTGGATGGTATTTCGCCGGAAGCAGGAAATTGATCTGAAGTGCGACACAAACCCCCAGCAAACTCCCCAACAAAATTCCAATTCGTGATTCCTTCCAGATCACTCGCCCAAACTCACGGGTATCAAACTCTCCCAGCGCCATCGCCCGGATAACCATGGTAGCCGATTGCGCGCCGGTATTACCGCCAGCAGCAACTACCATCGGATAATAGATCGCGAGAACAAAATAGGCCGTAAAGACTGCCTCAAACTCAATCAGCACGAACCCCGAGGTCAGCGCAAGAAAGGCCAGCACCAGCACCCAGCCGAAACGACGGCGAAAGTGCGACAAAACCGGCGTTTGAAGATAGGCAAGATCGCCCCTGTCTCCGCCGATACCTGAGATCTTCTCAATATCCTCAGTGGACTCCTCCTCAATAATATCGAGCGCGTCATCGTGGGTAATCACACCGAGCAAATGGTTTTCGTCATCAACGACCGGCAGCGCAACAAGATCATATCGGGCAATCATCTGTCCGGCTGCCTCCTGATCTTCCATCGCATGGACCGAGATCTGGCCGGTCGACATCAAACTCGCGATAGGTGTGTCCCAGGTGCTGAATGCCAGATCTCGCAAACGCATTTTTCCAAGCAAATGCCTTTCATCATCCACCACGAAAATCCGGCTTAGCAATTCAGCTTCATCACGTGAACCCTCAAGCTCCTGTAGCGCCTCTTTCACAGTCAGGTTGACCGAAATCGCAGCCATGGCGGTAGTCATCCGGCCTCCGGCAGTTTGCTCAGGATACCTCATCAGGTCCTCAGAGACCTGACGCTTCTCTTCCGGAAGCAACTCGATATATTGGGACCGATCCTCCTCTTCAACTTCCTGAAGCAGGTCCACGAGTTCATCATCGGAGAGCGCCTCGAGAACTTCACGTTTCTCCCCTACAGGGAGAGAAGTCAGACCGCGCTCAACATCGGCGGCAGGAAGGTAATCAGCCCACTCGGACAAGACCTCCGCAGGGAGGTTATTGAGCAACTCTTCACGACTGGATTCATCGAGACGCTCAAACGCCTGTTCGACATCACCCGGGTGAGCTTGTTCAGAAATTGAAAGAATCCGCTCGGCGGAAAGGCTCTCCAGAGCCTCCAGAATGGTCTCAACATCAACCGGCTTCTGATTCTTTGTGTCCCGCTCCGCCATGATCGGCATTCTCGCTTCCGGAGATAAAAACGCAAGCGGCCTTACCGTC
Source organism: uncultured Verrucomicrobiales bacterium (assembly GCA_963975655.1). Lineage (GTDB taxonomy): Bacteria > Verrucomicrobiota > Verrucomicrobiia > Verrucomicrobiales > DEV007 > Arctic95D-9. The sequence continues at coordinate 26,630 of CAXBHX010000038.1, read as the reverse complement.
ATTTACGCAGTTGAACTGCCACGCGAACCCGGCTTACGATGCTCCGAACCCGCAGTTGCCCCCCCCATTCCCCTTCCCAAGATGATATCCAGACTTATTTTCGCCGCTACGATCGGGCCACCCCTCATCCTGACACCTGCTCGCACCGAGAATCGGCCAGCACAGGAAAAGTGGAAGAGCGACATCGCCGAGTTCGAAATGAGGGACAAAAAATGGACCCCCGCCGTGAACGAGCAACTCCGCCTCGCAAAGGTCGTCGACTGATTCAGCGCCTTCTGACCAAGCACCACTCCCAACATGAGAATCCCCTTCACTGCCAGCGAACTCTCGGTTATTCGCAGCGGTGCCCGGTTCGCCGTCAATCTGGGTGGCATTTTACTGGTCTTGTTCGGGCTCTATTATCTCACGGCTTGGTTGGAACACAGCATCACTGGGGATAACCTGACAGAATCGCTGCTTCCAGCCTATTTGATGCCTTGGTCCGAGGAAAGCGGATCCCCTCACCCACCCCTGCTATCCCACCAACTGCCTTATTTCACGGACCTGACGAGCCGGGACGGTCGCACCGTCAGTGCGGTCCTCATGGAGCGTCCTGACTCCGAGAAGATCGTATTTCGGCGAGTGAGCGACAACCGCACTTTCACGGTGACACTCGATAGGCTGGCCCCATCAAGTCGAAGCCTGATCGAATCGTTCCCGGACCCATCGCAGCCGGCCCCCTCTCAGTTAGCCGGACTCTCCGAGCTATCCAGAGTCGCGTTCCCCATGCTCCCAGTGCTGGGAACTGAGGAGTTTCCGCACAACTGCACCCTCACCTCGAGAGATGGGCGAACAATCGCAGCAACACTGCTGGAGCGGCCCATGCCCGATCAGATCACATTCCGACGAAGGAGAGACCAGCGGGTATTTACAGTCGAACTCGATCAACTTTCACCGGAGGACCGCCACCTCATCGAGCAGTTCTCGCTCTTCCAACCCTGAAATCGCCATATAGATCGTTTTTTCATACGATTGAAGCTCGGTGCGGATACTGTTTGCCGCAACGCGTCCGGGCGCTATAATATGGACTTGTTAAGTTCTTATGGACGTGCCCCATTTCCGTTCGCTCATCATTGCCTCCATTGCGTTGACTTGTTCCAGCGCTGTGGCGGAATATCTTCCAACGAAAAGTCGAGTCCCTGAACCTCGGCGCGAATTCCGTGCTGCCTGGATCGCTACAGTTCACAATATTGATTGGCCGTCTAAAAACAACCTGACGCCAAGCCAGCAAAGAGCTGAAATGATCGGTTTGCTCGATCTCGCCGCCGAAACCGGCCTGAATGCAGTCATCCTGCAAGTCAGAACGGAGTGCGATGCCCTCTACAAATCGGAGATCGAACCGTGGTCCTATTGGCTTTCGGGCACGATGGGTAAAGCGCCCTCGGACAACTACGACCCCCTTGAGTTTGCGGTCGAAGAGGCCCACCGCCGGGGCATTGAACTCCATGCCTGGTTCAACCCCTTCCGATCCAGCGCAACTCAGACCTCTAAAAAGTCATCCCAACATATCAGCCAAACACATCCTTCACTGATGCTCAGTGCCGGCTCGATGAAATGGGGCAACCCTGCCTCGGACACCATCCGAAAACGCGCCATCGATGTGATGGTCGATGTGACAAAGCGCTACAACATCGATGCAGTTCATATCGATGACTATTTCTATCCCTACCCAAAAACGGTTAATGGAAAAACCGTCGATCAGTTCGATGACTCTGCCTCCTATTCAGCCTACAAGTCCAAGGGTGGTAAGTTGGATCTGAGAGACTGGCGTCGGAACAACATCAATGCGTTTGTCTCGGACCTCTACGCATCCATCAAGTCCACAGAGCCGTGGGTCGATGTGGGCATCAGCCCTTTCGGCATCTGGCGCCCCGGGTATCCCAGCTCCGTGAAAGCCGGCCTCGATGCTTACGATCACATTTTTGCCGACTCCAGAAAATGGCTTCAACAGGGATGGCTGGATTACTTCTCGCCACAGCTCTACTGGAGAATATCCCCTTCTGATCAAAGCTTCACCGAGTTGACCAAATGGTGGGCCGGTGAGAACTCGCAAAAACGTCACCTGTTTCCCGGCATCGCCTCGAGTCGGATCATGAGTTCAGAGGACAAAGGCCGCCCTGCCAACGAGACGATTTTACAAATCGACGTCACCCGAAAATACGCGACACCGATGGGGCCAGGCCATGTTCACTGGAGCATCAAAGCCATCAAAGAAGATCGCGATGGCCTCCGAGCCAAGCTTCGCAAAGCTTATGGTGAAACGGCGCTTCCTCCGGCCTCGCCCTGGCTGGGTTCCGAGCCACCAAGCCCGGTCTACGTCGCCGCGATCGAGCGGGAGGATGGCCTTACCTTATCATTCAAACCTGCCAACGACGCACGATGGCGCATCATCCAGGTTCTTAGCGGAAACACCTGGACCACCTTGCGACTCATGCCAGCCGGACAGACTACCTACGAATTCAGCAAGCTACCTGACGAGATTTGTATTCGCCATGTTAGCGCCACCGGCATCCTTTCTGTTCCCACTGTGCTCAAGCGGCAGTAGCGTTTCTTCTTTGAATGCCTTTCATGTCGCTCCATACTTTCTGATCTATGAATTTCCCCGCCTTTTCCAGGGCATCCCTTTTCGCGTTGCTCTGCCTCCTTCAAGCAGGTTGCGACAAAGATACTCAGTTGAGAATTGACCGGCTTGAGGCTGAACTCCGCGAGGTTCGCTCTGATACACGCGATGAGGTTGCCCAGATCAAGACCCGGGTGATCTCCGCCGAGAGCGCCGTTGGATTTTCTCAAGATGACCGATCCCTACATGATCGATTGAACCACCTGGAGACTTCAATCGAGGCTGTCCGATCGCTAGGAGCTACCGGCAACCAGCCCGTATTTCTCCGCGCCATGATGCAAGGCCATTCGCTCCTTCACACTGATCACGGCACTTTCCTCGTTCAAATGGAAGGAATGGATATCGATATCGCAGAAGGCGGATACACAGTTCATCTCAGCATCGGAAATCCGTTCGCCTTTTCCGTGAACCAGTTCTCCCTCACCGGGAACCACGGCGGAGGAACCCCCGAATTGGAAGAGGGAGAGGACTACAGCCTTAACAATCCCACCATCCGCGCCTGGCAGGAATCGCTCACACCTTTTGAGTACCGGATCAACACGACACTGGCTCCGCTATCCTGGACATCCTTTGACGTGAAGATGAAAGCCGATACCCGGGAGGAGCTCGAAGTGATCAGTTTTTCGATGCAGATCGAAAATGCTGACATCAACGCCCAGAGCATTGGATCCGGTAGCACTAACAGCATCGCTCACCTTCGGGCCGGTGCTGAGGTGGCCTCGATTCTGAAGACCGAGTATGGCGCCTTTCTTGTCACTTTTGTTAAGGCAGAGGAGTCAGACGTCGGAACCCGAGTGCACCTGGAAATTGGCAATCCATACGGCTTCATTATCGATGAGTGCAGACTAGTTGGTGAGTTTGGGCCAGCCCTCCCTATTCGGGAAGAAAGTGCATCGAATGAAGAATACCGTGAAAAGATGACCTTGTGGACCAACCAGTTGCTACCATTCGAGGGGATGATTTCGACTAAACTGGCAGGACTCAGAAAAAACAGGGCAACCATCTTGATTCCTGCTGCAGCCGATCAGGTTCAGTTCATCCGATGCCAGCTTCGTATCGAGACGCTGTCACTGCCTGAAGCAACCGAGAAAAAGTAGAGTCACTACGATTCAGGAGGCACTCGCCACCTCAAGCGCTTCCTCACTGCCGTCTTTTATTTCAGGCACGCCATAGATCCGGCGAAAACCTTCTCCAATGTCGTTCAGGATCAGATAGTTGATCGGGACAAGGAAAAGCGTGATCACCGTGGCAAAAAGAATTCCATAGCCAAGGCTCACTGCCATCGGAATCAAAAACTGGGCCTGAGTGGATTCCATCCGGATGAGAGGAAACAGACCAGCAAAGGTCGTTACAGAGGTCAACACGATCGCCCGAAATCGCGCCGCGCCGGCCTTACTCACTGCGTCAAAAACCGAGTCTCCCGCCTTGCGGCGCCGATTGATATAGTCGACCAGAACAAGACTATCATTGACCACCACCCCTGAGAGCGCCAGCATCCCGAAATAGCTAAGAAAACTCAGAGGCATCCCCATGCCGTCACGCTTCAGATAATCCTCAATCAAGTGGCCTATCACAGCACCAATCAACCCGTAGGGAATTACGGCCATTACCAATAGTGGCTGGACGTATGAGCGGAACGGAATTGCCAACATGGCATAGATGCCAAAAATGATCAGACCGAATCCGATGTAGATGCCGCCAGAGTTCTCTCTCTCGTCTCGAGCCTCTCCCTCAAAGCTGAAATTCATACCGGGATACCTATTCAGCACCGATGGCAACCACAGGGTCAGGTCCTCTCGAATCGCAGTTAAGTCGGCCACTTCTTTGTCAGCATCCGCTGAAATTTCAACCGCTCGATTTCGGTCGATTCTCTCAATTCGCGGCACACTCTGTGTGATCTCAGCGTCTGCAACAGAGGTAAATGGAACAGCCTCTCCATCGGCCGTCCGGATCATCATCGACTCAAGCGAATTAATCGACCTGCGATCCTTCAGTGGAAATCGCAACATCACTCGAACCTCGTCCCGGTCGCGCTGTATCTTCTGGATCTCCTCTCCAAAAAACGCCTGTCGAACCTGCCGGGCGAGATCTGACATCGTTAGACCAAACTGCTCGGCCTCCGGCCGAATGCGAAGTTGAATCTCATCCCGACTTTCGTCCAGGTTATCAGAGATGTCATAAAGACCGTCATAGGTCCCCATCTTCTCACGCACTAATGCAGCAGCGGCGGTGAGGTGATCAACATTCTTACCACGCAACTGCACCTCGATAGGGTCGCTACCCCGTCCGATCTCTGCCCTGAAGTAGAGTTCTTTGGCCCCGACGATCCCTCCACGCTTCTGAATCTCATCCCTCCACACGGCCGCTAACTCACGGGTTCCGATTTCATACTGACGATCTTCCGGGGGCGTGATAAAAAAGACGACCTCTCCCTGATGGCTCTGTCCCGTTCGGTTCCTAGATCGCGACGACGAAATCCCCTGCCCGCCGATGCTGGAAAGAATATCTTGAATGACAGAAATGCCGTCAGTTCCAACATAGCGCTCTTTCATTTCCCCCAGGATATCTTCCATCATGAGGATATACTTCTCGGTCACTTCGTACGGAGTTCCCTCCTGCATTGTTAGTCGGCATGTCGCCCGCTCGCTCTCGACACGAGGGAAGCTCACCTGCTTGATCCTCCCGCCCTGAAACGCACCCACCAGGACAATGAAAGCCCCCACAAATACAGCAAGAACAGTGTAGCGGTTCTTCAATGACCAGTCTAAAGCGGGCTGATACAGCACCTTAACGAACCACTCCAGACTCCCCGCTACCTTCTGCTGAAACGCAGAGAATCCCCTGTATAATCGAGAACACAGATCTGTAATTGACTGCCCCAGAAAAAACAGGCTCAGTGCCTTAATCCAACGCCGTGGACTATGAGTCAAATGCGAAGGTAGAATCAATTTTGATTCCACTAACGAAAAGGCAAGGACGAGAATCACGATTGTCGCAATTTGAGGCATCCAGGCCCCATGGAAACCTGACATGAAGAACAGCGGCACAAAAGCTAACATAGTGGTCAGCACCCCAAACACGACAGGAAGCGACACTTCCTTTGCCCCTACAACAGCCGCCTCGACCGGATCGTCAATATCCTTCTGTCGAGTGTATATATTCTCCCCTGTCACGATGGCGTCATCGACTACCACGCCGAGAACAAGAATGAACCCAAATAGGCTTACAATATTGATAGACACGTCCACCCAGGGCATCAGTGAAATGGCGCCCAGAAAACAGATAGGAATTCCAAGCACCACCCACAAGGCTAGACTCGGCCGAAGAAACATGGTCAATAGAACGAAAACAAACAGCATCGACTTCCAGGCAGAATCCAACAGTGTATCGAGCCGCCCTCTTACAATTTTGGATGAGTCGCTCCAGTAGCTAATCTTCACGCCATCCGGCATTCGATTCTGATAGTCACCCATGAACGCCTTGACCTCATCGGCAATACGGATGGCGCTCTGATTGCCCTCACGAAATACAGCCACCAACACGCATGGCTTACCGTTCATTCGGGCCACAAACGGATTCTCGTCAAACCCGTCTCTGACCGTGGCAACGTCTCCCACTGAGATACGGGTTCCATCACGGCGGGCGATGAGAGTGATCGCTTCAAACTGCTCCTTGTTGTAGGCCCGACCCTTGGTTCTAAGAACTACCTTCCCGGACACGGTCTCTAAGGTGCCGGCCGGCAAATCAATTGATGACTGCCTGATCGCTTGAGCTAACTGATTAAAACTGAGATTGTATTTCTGTAACGCTATCTCATCGATTTCTATCGAAACTTCAAAGGGACGAACCGCCTGTAGATCGGCATTAGTGACCTCTGGCAATGCTACGATCTCATCCCTGACCTGAGCCCCCATCGCAGCCATATCGTGCTCGCTCAACTCTCCACTGATCACGACACTGATCACCCATCGACTGGATTCCGCCGTTCTCACCACCACGTTCTCAGCGTCTCCCGGGGGGAAGTCTTCCAGTGCATTGATGCGAGACTCAAGATTGTCCCGCACCTCCCGCATGTCATAGTCTTCATCGACTTCGATCGACACATTGCCTCCGCTCGAACTTGCGGTGGACAAGATGTCCTCGATCCCCTCAACATCGGAGATCGCCTCCTCGATCCGTATGACAACGGACTCCTCCACTTCCTCAGGAGTTGCTCCACGGTAGGCTACAGAAATCGAGATCGTCCGGCTCTCAAACTCAGGAAATACCTCCAGAGGGATCTTCCTCGAAAAAAGTGCCGCAATGCCTGCTACGATGATGGCCACCATCAGCAAGTTCGCTGCGACTCCGTTTCTGACAAAAAATGCGATCATGAATCAATTCGGTCCGGGCACTGGTCTCACTCAGTAGATTTCAGGAGCGCTGAACGGTGGTTGGCTCTCCATCTCTGACTTGATCAGATCCGTAGGCACCGGTCTCACCCTTCCCTTTGCTCCCCTTGCCTTTCCCTTTACCTCCCTCTCCGAACGCCCTTCCCGGGGGCTGCTCGATATCCGGAGTCACACCGTCAATGGTGGGCAACACGCTGGCTCCATTCGCGGGAAAAGACAACGGGGTGAGGCATATCACCTCTCCGACAGCCAGCCCCCCTCCCTCAACAGGAATCACGATCTGATCATCTTTGGAGAAAATTGGATCAACTTTCTGACGACGAATTCGATTGTCTTTATCGATCACAATCACTTCGCCTCCCACCCGGACAGCCGCCCGGGGCAACACAAAGACGTTTTCGAGGTAATCTCCTTTTACAAGCGCATCGATAAACATGCCGATCTTCAGTGGAGCGGCGTCATTGCCCTCCTTGCGACGATACGGATCCTCCACTTCTGCGACGACGAACAATTGGCGGGACGACTCATCAATCGAACTGTCCACTCGAACCACCTTTCCAGTCCACTGACCTGAATGGCGGCCTATCATCCCTGTTAGCAACACATCAGGCCCATTGATAGATTCTTCTCCAACTTCTCCTCGAAAGGATTCAGGCAATTCGACAAACGCCAACTCCCGATTGGTCAGTGGAAGCCGAACTTCCATCACATCCGTCGCAAATGCCCGCCCCAATTGTGTATTGGAAGAAACATACTGACCCACATCGACGATCTGCTCGATAACCCGGCCGGCAAACGGGGCTTTCACAACCGTTCTCTCTTTATCCAGTAATGCCTTCTTCAATTCAGCCTTCACCGCACGGAGTCGAGCTTCAGCTTCAGCCAACTGATACTTCCGCCGAACCATATCACTTGGCTCGCCCGTCTTACCCAATCGAGTCCAGTTCTCCAACGCCTGTCCGCCTCGAACTTTCTCCTCCTGCAGCGCTCTCTCAGCCTGGGCGACCGCACTCTCCGCAACGATTTCCGCAGTCTCGTAGTCAACTGGATCAATTCTCAAAAGCTCCTCTCCTTTCTCGAAGAAACCGCCTTCCCGAAAATTGCGGGATACTTTGATAACCCGACCGCTGACCTCGGGGATCAAAACACTGGTGGTTCGAGGGCGAACAGTTCCCTGCGTCTCAAGATATATCTGATACTCCTGCGCTTTGAGGCGCGTCGCATCAACTCGCTCGACTTGAACCGGAACCTCCATCGTTCTCGGCTCCGGCTTTGAATTGATGTAGTACTTCGCCAGCAACACGGCGAGGACCACGATGACAAGGGGAGCAAGAATCCGAAAAGCCAATTTCATAAAAGAAAGTCAGTCTACTACAACCCTGAAAAACGACTCAAGTTGCAATTTGGTTTCGAATCTAACGGTCCTACGAGGAAATCGCAATACAGAGGAATTGCCCCACCACCGGCTAGGTCGCCTCACTTCTCGCTCAGAAGGTGATCAAAGTCTCCTCCCAGCGCCAAGTAGAGATCAGTGCGATTTTTCAAGAGCTCCAACTGAACTGTCAGTAGAGTGCTTTGGGAGTCAAACGCTCGGCGCTGACTGTCCAAAAGCGTTATGATATCGACCAACCCCTCTTCATACTGCCCCAAACTGAGCGATTCAGCCCTCCGAGCCTCTACGACAGCAATCGTCAACGCCGCAACCTGAGCACGATAGTAGCCCTCCGAAGCTAGGGCGGTCTCCACCTCCCGGAACGCAGTCAACGCAGTCTGAGCGTAGTCCGACACCAATTCGTCCCTCTCAGCTTCGCTAAGACGAATCTCAGCCCGGAGCTGGCCGCCCTGATAAATAGGTCGCGTCAAATTCGCTCCAATATTCCAGACCAGATTCTGAACATCAAAGATGTCCACGAACTCATCGGTCGTAGCAGTTCCCGCACCGCCCGTGATGCGAATAGCAGGCAACAACGCCTTTCGACTGGCGGCGAGATTCTTCAAGCCGGCATCCACTTTCGCCTCTGCCGCCAGCAAATCGGGACGACGTAGCATCAATTCACTCGGCAAGCCAATTGGCACCTCTCGGGAAATCGTTGGCATAGAGCTCAATCCATCGATCGAGCCTGACGGGTACCTTCCCATGAGCGTCTCAAGAGTACGCTTCGAGACGTCTCGCTGACGCTCATTCGCCAGAATATTGGACTGAACCCGCGCGATATCGGCACGACTCAGGCTGATTTCCAGAGCCGTTCTATCATCCGCGTCACCAGCCTCCAATTTGGCATCCAGAATTTCCAGATTAGTGCGAAGGCTTCTTAGCGTTCGATTAGAAAGATCAATCTGCAGGCGGGCTTCGACGATATCGAAAGCCGTCTTCGCCACATTTGCCGCCAGAGACAAACGGGAGGCTTCAAAGAGATTTGCCTGAGCCGAAACCTCATCGAGATCAGCATCTCTCAGATTCTTGATCCGCCCCCACATATCAATCTCCCACGCCATGCTCAGAGCAAAATTGAAATTATTCGCCCTGACACTTCGAAACGTAGCTCCTCGAAGATTCTGAGATCGATTGGTCTGTAGGCCCGCATCCAATTCAGGAAGTCGCCCTGCCCCTGTGATCGCTGCCCGCTCCCCCGCCTGCTGCACTCGTGCCAAAGCAGATGACAAATCGTAGTTTTTCGCCACGGCTTCATTCACCAGACTGGTGAGCCGGGGACTTTGAAAATCATTAATCCACCCGGTCACCGCGAATCCCGGGATTCGCCAATTGCCTCCCGTCCAGGTCGAGGGCAACTCCCCCACTATTTCGGCAGGATTCGATTCCAATGCATTGCGCAGAACGCAACTGGAAAGACTCCCTCCACACAAGATAGAAAGGATCCAGGCGCAATGCCGATAGGAAGCTGTTCGGAAGAAACTCAACGGGACTCACTCAGACGCTAAATGCATCGTTTGTCGAACCCCAATCGCTAGAAAAGTTCCGCGACAACTTCAAAGATTCCGTAGCCCATGATCAAGACAGCCAGAGGTTGAACCACCGATTTCCGATACCAATCGAACCGGCTAAAAACGAGTAGAACCACCGCACTCACTAGGCCTGCCGCAACTAGAGCCAGCTCTGCCCCAGCCACGTAACCCACTACTTTACCCAAATTGACCTCACCAACATCCGTAAACAATCGCCTGAATTCGCCCGAATTGGCCAACACCAGCCCAGCCACAACACCGGTCACAGCGAGAACGAGAAACCTCCACCATCTCACCCTGCGGTGAATAATTGCCTCCAGGCAAAGTAGAGCCAGCAAACCGCCCAGAATCCGGGATGCTGGAATACCACCCCCCACCAGCCCCCACGCAGCCGACGACAGACTCAGACTCAATCCGATCAGAAGCACTGCCATTTGCGCAATGACGGCGCGGCCTGCTGTTGTCAGCAAAAGAACGCCCACCGGAACGAGCGGCAACAAAAGAGATCCCCCAAACACTCCGCTCCAACCCGCCAAAAACCCGTTTTCACCCTCCTGAACTTTCGAAGTTGGCGTCGAAGCCGGAGGTGGGACCACAGGTTCGACCTCACTCGCAACGAAAGGATCCCCTGCCAGCAAAGGCTGCACATTCACGGGACGGCTGTATTCCCCGGCGAGAATCACCTGCATGCGTCGGGAAGCCTGCTGGTCTTTAACAACCACCATCACCACCGCCATGGGGCAGGAAGGATCCAAATAGAGCAGAAAATCCTCCGCTCCTTCCGGAATCAAGCCTGACATTTTCACCAGCACCTCCCGCCGTTGAAGTTCCTCGGGGGTTCCCTCATCGCTCGAAGTCTCAATCCGAATCGAGAGTTCAGAAGAAATCTCCTCTTCGTCGAACAATACGATGAGAAATTCCTCTGCAAATTGACGGGCCGCCTCTTCAGGAGGAATCTGATCGTTCAAGGCCTGTTCCTCACTGGGAATAACCTCCATCGCCGCATCGAGCACGTAGGTCTTCGCATCCGTATCGATATACGAGATCAACGAAACCGACGACACTTTGTGCCCCAGCAAAGGTGAGCACAGGGCAAGCAGCGCCAGACATAACGCTGCGGTTCTCAAACCATTTCGAATTTCAGGATATTCCATGTACCAAATTCACCGGTCGCGACTCTATAGGCTGGAGTTGACATTTGCATCTGCAAAATCACACCGAACAAAGCCCGCCTGATCACGGTATGCGTTTACTCTTGTCAGCGACGAGCTCAATGGCAGACCATACATCTACAACCGAATCATTTCATCATGACCCAAAATCCTCCCTCCGACTCAGAACTCGATCGACGCCGCTTCATCCGAACTGCGGCAAGTGCCACTGCCGCGACGGCGGCGCTAGCCGGATCAGCCCATGGCGCAGGAACCCCTACTAACAAAAAGCTAAAAGTTGGTTTCATTGGCACAGGCGGACGTGGCACAGGCGCAGCATCTCAAGCCCTATCAGCAGACGACAATATCGAACTGTATGCCATGGGTGATGTTTTCCAGGAAAAGATCGATAAGTCGCTGGAGACACTGAAGAAAAACTCCTCACTCGAAGGAAAATTTAATGTGCCCGCCGAGCGTCAGTTCGTTGGGCTTGATGCCTACAAGCGAGTGATCGACTCCGGCGTTGACGTTGTCATCCTGACAACCACACCGGGCTTCCGACCGCTTCATTTCCGGGCCGCAATCGAAGCGGGTAAGCACGTATTCGCTGAGAAACCTATGGCCACCGACGCCGCGGGCATTCGTCACTCCTACGAGACCCTGGAGATGGCGGAAGGGAAGCCTCTTTCAATTGTCGCAGGCTTCTGCTGGCGATACTCCCCCAGCCGGGTCGAGGCTTACCGAAAGGTAATGGAAGAAGGACTCATCGGCGACGTCACCAGTATCTATGCCACCTATTACTCGGGACACTCCAAACCACATTTAAACCCTACATTGAGAACCGATGGTACGACCGACATCGAATGGCAGATTCGGAACTGGTATAACTATGCCTGGCTTGGAGGTGGAGGAATCGTTGAACAAGCGGTCCACAGTGTAGATAAGATCGGATGGGTCATGGGAGACGCCGATCCCATTCGCTGCCGTGCCACCGGGGGCCTAGCGGCTCCGCAAGTTGGCTCAGGAAATATTTTTGACCACTACCACGTCGCCTACGAGTACCCCAACAACGTGTGGTGCCATCTCGGCTCAAGGAAAGCGGCCGGGTGCCTCAACGAGAACGCCGACTATGTAAGAGGCACCAAAGGCACTCTCATTCTTGGCCGCGGACCCGATCCCTACATTGAAGACAACGATGGCAATCTGATCTGGCGCCATCGCAAACCCAAGAGCGGAGAGCAGAATATGTATCAAGTCGAGCACGACGAGTTTTTTGCGTCAATCCGCTCGGGCGAATTCATCAATGACGGCCCCCGTATGCTTCACTCAAGCATGATGGCAATCATGGGTCGTATGTCAGCCCATACCGGCAAGGAAATCACTTGGGAAGAAGCCATGAACGCAGATGAAGATCTTTTCGTCAACGAAGGGAATATGCAGTGGGATCAGCCCTACGAGCCCAACCCTGTTGCCATTCCTGGCGTCACTCAGATCCCTGGAATCGGAGGCGTGGACAAAGAGGCTTAGGCTTCGCCCTCCGCTCTATTCGGATCGAGTCAGTCGAACAATGACTCGGTTCTCTTCAGTCAAATATCGACCCGCGACCTCCCGGACCTGTTCACGCGTCACCGTGCGAATTTGGTCCGGCCCCTTTCGGTAGTTATCCCACCCTAGCCCGACCAGTTCATCCACGGTAGCTGTTGATGCCAATTCGCGTGCGCCCTGAAGATGAATAATTTCCCGCCCAAGCCAGGAAGCCTTCGCCCGATCGAATTCCTCTTCGAGCAATCCGTGTGTAACCATCAGTTCGATCTCGCTGAGCATTTCCTCCTGCACGAGATCCAACTTCTCAGGTGAAGTGGACGCATAGAAAACAATCATCCCGGGCTCCAGGCCCATCATACGGGTTGCACCGACAGAATACGCCAGCCCCAGTTCCTCCCGAATACGAATAAACAGCCGGGATGCCATATCGCTGCATGCCTCATCAATCAAATCAAGAGGCGGATTGTCAGGGTGAGCCAGATCAACCGTGCGAAATCCAATCAGGAGAACGGCCTGTTCCTTATCGTGCTCTAACTCGAACACTCGTCCGTTGCCGACTGGAAATCCAACACTAACGGGATCACAGAACTCCCGCTCACCGGGAGCCATAGCCTGCTCGAATTCCTTTCTGATGAGATCCTCAGCATGACTCAAGTCCAGATCACCAAACAATCCCACTACGCCATTGCCGCCTTTGAGGAGACGCTCGTGAATCGCGCAGATCTGTGGTCTTTGCAGCGAGGCGACCGATTCCTCAGTCCCACTCAGGCCCAGGCCATAGGGATGCATGCCATAGACCTCCTGCCGCAACCGTCGCATCGCAACGCTGAAAGGACGGTCCGATTCCGCCTTAATCTGGGCCAGCTGAAACTGCTTTTCGCGCTCAACCGTCTCATCAATAAAAGAGGGATCCAGAAGAGCACCACCGAGCAATTCCACCGCAAGGTCTATATCGGGTCTCATGCAACTAACAGAGGCACCAAATGAATTATTCCCGATCGAACTGGCAATCCCACCTCCCACTGACTCAATCAAGGTAGCGACTTCCTCCCCTGATCGTGATCCGGTGTCCTTCACCAGTAATCGAGACATGAGACGAGTCAGGCCATTATCTGCCGCACTTTCTGCAAGCACACCTCCACGAAATACACCGGTCGCCTGGACAAATGGCACACGGCAGTCGGAAAGGAGTAAAACAGTGAGCCCGTTTTCCAACTCAACCCGGCGAATGTCCTCCGACCGATTCGATTGCGGAACCGCGGTCGCAGCCACTTTTTCCGCCTCGGGAACCAGAGAAACACGAGTGAACCGATCCTTGTTCAAATAGGTCTCCGCGACTCGCAAAACATCATCAGCTTCAACCTGCTGCAGATCGCGAACATAATCCCTCGTGTAATTCAGATTTCGAGTTGAAAGCCAATTCGAGCCCAAGTCAGAGGCCTGGCCTCGCATATCAGTCAGCGTGGAAAGCTGCGAACTCAGGGCCTGCTTCCCGACCTTGCTCAGTTCATCAGAGGTCACTCCTTCCTTCTTCAGTTTTTCCAACTCTTCAAACACGGCTTCTTCAGCCGCCTCAGCTTTTTCAACATCAGTATCGAAACTGACAATGAACTGCCCGGAAAATGACGGCGTATACGGATAAGCACCGACACTGTGCACCAATTGAAGGGACTCACGAACCTTCTGGTAAAGGCGCGAACTCTTGCCACTTCCCAAAATGGCACCCATCAAATCGAGTGCCGGCACGTCAGGGTGATCCCCGGAAGGAACCTGCCACCCCAGCCGACTCCGGTGCAAGTCCGTCGGAAATGAGACTGACTCCTCCCGAATTCCTAATTGTCGAGGCTCCTCGGGAAGGACGATAGGCGATCGCCGACGACGCTCCAGCCCTCCTAACTGAGCTTCAATCGATTCAACGATCTTTCCGGTATCGACATCCCCTGCCACGACAATAAACAGATTATCAGGAGAGTATTTCTCGCGGTAATAGCCATACAGGTCATCACGACTCAGTTGATTAAATAAATCAAGGTGACCGATCACAGGATAGCGACAGGGATGAGCCAAATAAGCAGTTTGAAACAAAGCTTTACTCAAAACCTGCTCTGGATTGTCCTCTCCCATCGCGATCTCACGACGAATCACATCCGACTCGCTCTTAAACTCATCTTCCGGTAACTCGGCAAATCCAACCACGTCACAAAGTACATCAAGACAGGCATCGGTTCCTGACGAAGGCACGTCAATCCAGTAGACGGTACGATCAAATGATGTGTAGGCATTGATATAGCCACCCTCACGCTGAACACACTGCGCAATCTCACTGGCATCACGATTTGGAGTCCCCTTAAAGAGCATATGCTCCAAAAAATGGGACATCCCCGCACCCAGCCACTCACCCTCGTGAATACTGCCGGCCTTACACCAAGCCTGCATGCTGACCACAGGAGCCGAGTGGTCCTCTTTGACGATGATCTCGAGTCCGTTCCCCAGAGTAATAACCCGGGCTGTGGTCTCAGGAAACTCCAGTGAAGCTGATTCCCTGCTCAAATCTCGTTCGACTTGGCGGGTTGATTACCTCGTGCAGGTGGCTCGTCGCCCCCTTTATTCTCCTGCTCCTTCAGAACCTTCCGAGAAGGCCTGAATGGCACGAGAAGCTCATCCTGAAGCTCCACTACTCCGGAGAAATCAGAAAGAGAATCTTCATCTGAGCGGCCGAATGCCCCAACCTCAATCAAATTAAACACCATCGCTCCAATATCCTCACCGGTACGTATTCCCCACGAGTCCAACACAGCCACGGACATGGGACCATACTCTTTCAGCGCGTGCTTAATCACACCATCGATCAACTCAGGGCCGCTGACATGGCGGTGCTCGATCAACTCGTCCTGGCGCAGGGACGACACGGTGTGGTCCAGCGCATCTCTGAGAAATTGATAGCCATCAGGCTTGTAGCGGCGGTCTCTGCCGGCAATATCTTTAATAGCTTCGTCAAAATTGGGCTTTTCCATGGAGAAGGAGTGAGGGTAACTATCCAATCGTCAAAATGCGCCTAGAGTCAAGATCAAAGCCCCGCGAAACCACATCGCGTACTGATTCGCCGCGGAACTGGAGAGGATGACCGGAGTTTGATATTAGGAGACATGAAGAGAGGTATGCGATTTCAAACGAAGCTGGTGCTGACAATGGTCATCACCATTGCCGCCGTAACCTTCGCCCTCCTCACCGCTACTGAGCGGAAGATTCGACAAACCTACACCCGACAGTTCGAGCGGGAATTCCAGCGCCTGGTGGATCAACTCGATGAGTCTCGGAAAAGCCGGTCTCAGGAATTTCTATCCCTCGGGAGCACCCTCGCCCGGGAGCCCTATATCGTGGATCTACTGCAAGGGGCTGAGTCCTCTGACTCCGAAGCGCAGTTCTGGGAAAACTATCGCGCTGCACTTGAGGAGTCAGAGACGAATCTTGAATCGCCACTGACGGGTCCGCCCATGAAGCGAGGCAACGGATCATTCGCTCAGGCGGGCAAGCGTATTGGCATCGTTGCGACGATGAATCTCGACGGTGAAATCACTCTGCTTGAGCCACCTAGTTCGCAAACCAACAACAACCCGGGCCGCATCCGTGGGCAAAGGTTCAACTACAACGAAACCGGAGCGAGGGAGGAACTGGAGCTATTAATCAACCAGGATCAGCAACGGACCGTTTTCCTTCCTATTCCCGGCAAGCCGGGAGAAAATGCTCCCTCAAAATCTAAAGCCAAAGCAAAGAAAGGAGAAAGCTCCGATCCAGCTAAAGATGCCGGGCCACTCGTGCAGGAAACGATCAGCACACCCGTCACTGATCCAGTGACCGGCAAACGTATCGGTCTGTTCCTCCGCGGTACATCGGCGGAGACGGATGCTCAGCGATTTATTGAGCGCTATCAAAGCACCTTGGGATCCCAGGAAACACTCAAGAGTGGCATCTATCTCGACGGGGAAATCTATTCCCGCACTCTGGGAGAGCAATTCGCCTTTGACCTCGCCGAGGCAGTTCGGAATACACTCGAATCAGCCGGTCCTGAATCGCGTTTTCGCTATGAGGGAGAAATCGACGGCCTGCTTCATGCCGTCTATATCGACGCCCTAAGCGACGATCCAACTCCCCGCCCCGCCTACGAAGTCGCGGCATTCCCGCTCACCAGCTTAAGAGCGGATCTCGCCGAGCTTCGACTCCGTGGCAGCGGCATCGGCGGGTTGGTCCTGATTGTAGGGATTCTCCTGGCCTACCTGATGGCTCGAAATCTGACAATTCCCCTTAAGGAGCTGGCTCAGGGAACCGAGGCGATTCGGGCAGGAGCCCTTGATCATCATGTGGCCGTTCGGTCCGGCGACGAGATCGGCGAACTGGCCGCCTCGTTCAACGAGATGGCCCAAGAACTCAAACAGAAGGACCTCTATCGGGAGCTGCTCGGGAAAGTCAGCGACGAGACTGTGGCCCAGGCGCTCGTGAGCGGTTCTCTTGATCTCGAACTCGGTGGCGAGATCAAGCACGTCTCCGTCCTCTTCTGTGACATTCGAGGGTTCACCAGTCTGACGGAACACATGCATCCCTCTGATGTGATCGAAATGTTAAACACCCACATGACGGCCATGACTCAGGTAGTTCGATCCCACCTCGGAGTGGTCGACAAGTTCGTCGGTGACGAGATCATGGCTGTCTTCGGAGCGTTGAAGTCCTACGGCAATGATGCCGCCAATGCCGCGGCTTGCGCACTCGATATGATCGAGGCCCGTGAAAAGCTGAATCGTGAACTCGATCTCCCCATTGAGATCGGAGTCAGTATTGCCACGGGCGAGGCCATTGCAGGCTGCATGGGATCAACCGATCGACTCAACTACACCGTCCTCGGCTCACGAGTCAATCTGGCGGCCAGACTTTGCGGAGTAGCCAAAAGTAGGGAAGTCGTCATCGACGACAATACCCGGGTGGCCCTGGACTCAGGCGCAGTGGTTGATCCCCTGCCGGAACTCGACCTCAAAGGATTTACAACAGCTCAAACCGCTTTTCGGCTCAGGAGCTTCAACACGGACTCAGGATCACCAACGAGTTCAGTGGCACCCGGTCACCCGACAGAGGCCTGAAACATCAGAAGGCAGATCTAAGATTCAGTCAGCCAGACCGCGAACACGCTCGATCACCTTCTGAACTACTTCATCCACCGTCAGGAAAGAACTGTCCACCACTGTCGCGTCGCTGGGAATCACGAGAGGTGAAGTTTTGCGGCTTGAATCCTTTCTATCCCGTTCGGCGATCGAATCAGTAATCCCCTCCGCTCGACGACGCTGCGCCCGAACCTCTGGGGAAGCATCGATGTAAAACTTGTGGGGTGTATCAGGAAAAACCACCGAGCCGATATCCCGACCTTCCATGACCACCCCGTGACGCAACGCATGAGCCCGCTGCTCCGCCACAAGACGATCACGAACTGAGGGGATTGCCGCGATCGCCGACACCCCATTATTGACTTCCTCCGAGCTGAGCTGATCCCGACCGGGGAGATGTCCCGCCACCTCGACAGTCCCAATATTATTCTCCGAACCACACTTGAACTCAGTCTTTTTGAGCAATTCTTCCACCGCATCAGTCACCGCCGGATCCAAATCATTCTCAATAACCCACCAAGTGAAGGCGCGATACATGGCCCCTGAACTCACGAAGACGATGCCCAGCTCGGCAGCCAACCGCTTCGCAACGGTACTTTTACCCGAGGCGGCCGGCCCGTCGATCGCAACAATTAGACTCATATCTTCTGACATAGCAGGCCTATTCTGAACTCCGAACTCCCCCCCCGCAATCGTATTTCGTTCCACAGGCCTTCAGAACGCAAAAATCTCTTGCTCCGACCCGAGTCGATCACTATCGGTGGAACTATGATTCTGGCCGACTCAGAAATACTACAATCCATGGAGCGCGGGGAAATTGTGATCAAACCCTACGATCGCGAATGCCTTGGCACCAATAGCTACGACGTGCACCTCAGCAAACATCTGGCCACCTACAGTAACCGTGTTCTCGACGCCAAGAAGCACAACGAAATCGAGCACTTTGAAATCCCGCCCGAAGGCTTTGTCCTTGAGCCTCAGATCAACTACCTTGGCTCCACCATCGAATACACAGAAAGCCACGCTGCGGTCCCTTTCCTCGAAGGAAAATCCAGCGTTGGCCGTCTCGGCATCGACATTCACGCCACCGCCGGCAAAGGCGATGTGGGTTTCTGCAACCACTGGACACTCGAGATTTCGGTCAAACAACCCGTTCGCGTCTACGATGGCATGCCCGTTGGACAGCTCATCTATTTTCTGGTCGAGGGAGAAATCCTCACCCCCTACAACACCAAGCAGTCGGCCAAGTACAACGCCAAGACGCCACTGCCAGTGGAGTCGATGATGTTCAAAAACAAATTTTAGGGGGTCGAGTTCGCCGCCCAACAGGGGCAGCCCCTCTCCCAACCCTATTCGATCACTTCTTGAATCAGTCTGTGAACGGCGCTGACTCATAAGGAACCGGATCCTGCGTCGCGCGGGGATCCAGTGCTCCTTTCAGCTCATTCATGAGCCGTCGGTGGAGCACAGCCTCGACTTCAGCCAACGAAGGATCACCGGACCGATTGCCGACTTGGTCAGAATCGTCGGCCAACACATAGAGTTCACGTTCAGCACGTCTCCCGAAACCAAATTCATACTGCGCCTGGTATTTAGCGTCTTCCCTATTCTCCACCATCCACGCCTTGGTCGGACTGGCGTCCAGATCGCCAAAGCAGGCAAAAAATAGGTTAGGGCATTTGTCAGCGGTGATCCCCCAAGACAGGTAGCCAAAGAGCAAGATTACGATTGTGATTACGCGATTCATGAGGGCCCATGATCTCCACTCACAGACAGGGTCAATGCCGGCATCAAGTATTGACAGGCATCAGTCGAACCCTGTTGAGTCAGAGCCTGTCATGTTCTATGCTCACCGCCCATGTCCGATGTGTTCCAGATTAAGCGCCTGATCCTGTCAAAGCTTCAGCAGTTCCAATTCTGCGATTTGAATTTTACCCACCCCAACACGGGCGAAGTTCTCAATGAAGTGTGCCTCCTCGGCGCCAATGGAACCGGAAAGTCGACCATTCTGGCGCACCTCTATCATTCAATCGATCCGTCGACGTTTCCGCTCGCTACTGATGCTTCGGCAGCCGGAGATTCATTGATCCTGACTCAATTTATCATCGGAGATGAAACCGTCTTTCAGGCGCGCTCAGGGGCGGCCGACGCCTACTCGAAGGGTCATGTTTCCTGGTTCAGCGAAGACATCGAGGAGTCCAAACGATGGAATACCCTCTCGGAGAAACCGATGGGCTACAAAAAATTCATCAAACAATTTTCGAACCACAAACTCAGCCGAAAAGAATCTCCGGCCCTCCCCGACTCTGCCCTCGCATTCTTCAGCCCGCAGATTGCTCTGGTAGATTCTTGCCCGGCGGAAGACTTCTATCAGTTCCTCCATGCCCGCCGCTGTGAGAGACGGGATCAATTTCAGGCCTTCATTCAAGAGGACGAGAACCGGAATCGCACGGTCGCTGAAGTTGAATCCGATTTCGAAAAGAATTTTCCAAACCCGCTTCAAACTGTAAAAGGCTTGTGGAACCACATCCTCAAGGACCTCTCTATTGAATTCAGCCCCGGCCAGGATCCACCTATCACATCCATTCAATCGGGCGAAGAGGTCACCTTTTACGCGCTGAGCCCCGGCCTCCAGAGTTACTTTCTCCGGATCGCATTAGTGTTTTGTCAGTATTTCAATCGATTGGACCGACGTGGTTTTGTATTTCTCGACGAGCCCGAGTGCGGGCTGAACCCAGAGCTCTCTGTTGCACAGGTTCAGTTTTTTCAGCCCCTTCAGCCGGATAGACCCGGGCAGTTTTTCGTGGCCACCCATCAAGCTGAAATCGCCATTCAATTCGAGCCTGAAAATCTCATCAACCTTGAATTTGATACGGATGAAGGATGGGTTCGACCGGCAGCCATCGAGTTCGAAATTGATGTAGAAGCTGAGGAGGAAGCTGAGAACGAAGCGGAAGAAAACCAGCCTCAGGACGAAGAGAGCATCCCTGCCCCGTCAACTAAGAAGGGCACTATCAGTCGATACGCTCAGTTAAAACGAGAAATCAGAGATACTGACGATCAGGACAAATTGGCTGACCTCATTGATGAAGCGGTCTTCCTTCGGAAGCTCTGATCCCCTCCATGAATATACTCGTCGCCAGCGACAAGTTTAAGGGCTCGCTTACCGCTCCCGAGGCATGTAATGCCATCGCTGTCGGAATCAGAAAAGAGTTCCCATCAGACAAAACCTGCAATATCAGGACACTTCCGATCGCTGATGGTGGAGATGGCATCGCGAGCGCGCTCACTGGAGCTGCCAGCGGCGAGTGGATTACAGTTAATGTATTAGATGCCCTCGGCCAAGCGACCCAAGCCAGGTATGGAATCATTGAGTTCGGGTCTGTCGCCGTGATCGAAATGGCAGAAGCCTCCGGCCTTGCCCAACTCGGCGACCGGAAACTCCAGCCATGGACCGCTTCATCCTTTGGAACCGGGCAGCTAATTCTGGACGCCATCAACCGGAAGGTGACCCGTATCATCCTGGGAATCGGCGGCAGCGCCACCAACGACGGAGGCACAGGTATGGCCCTCGCACTCGGATTTCGATTTCTCGACTCGTCAGGCAAAGCGGTCACACGGATTCCCGAACACCTGGATGAGGTGACCGAAATTCTGCCGCCACTCAAGTTGATGCTTCCTGACATTACCGTTGCCTGTGACGTCAACAATCCACTGTTGGGAGTTGAGGGTTGCTCCAGAATCTACGGTCCTCAGAAAGGGATAGACGAGGCTGATCTCTCTCGACATGAGAGCCGCCTTTCCGGACTTGTCGAACTAATGGGTGAATCAGGAAAGGCCTCCGCCGCCGCCCCCGGTTCAGGAGCAGCTGGCGGACTCGGATTTGGATGTCTCGTATTTCTGAAAGCTTCGCTGGTCCCGGGCTTCGACCTGGTTGCTGAAATGCTCCAACTCAATGAGGCCGTTGCCTGGGCCGACCTAGTCATCACCGGTGAAGGCCGACTGGACCGCCAGTCGTTACAAGGCAAGGCTCCTTACGGCTTGGTTTTGTTAGCCCGAAGTCTAAACAAACCCACCGCCGCATTCTGCGGGGCGCTCGAAGACAAGAGCCTAGATTCTGAGTTCGGCCCCATCCACGAGATTCGCCAGCCGGAACTAACAGTCGGAGAAAACATGGCTCGTGCCGCTGAGCTGCTTCAAACGTGCGCCGCTCATGCTATCTCCTCGCTGACTGCCACTATTCGCTGATACTCTCACCGCGCCTCCTGTCATCCGTAATCTCTATCGCTATGTCAGATCCCGAAATTCTCCCCGGCATGGAAGGTGTCATGACCTACCAGACCTCTTACGACCTCCGACTGGAAGACTGTGTTGAGGGCATGAAGGGCCTTCCCGAAAATTCCGTCGATCTCGTCGTGACGTCCCCACCATACAATCTGGGAATTAACTACAAAGACTACAATGATAACCTTTCGCCAGAGGACTATCTCGCCTGGTCGTTGCGCTGGGCCTCCGAAGTCCATCGAGTCCTGAAAGAGGGTGGCTCTTTCTTCCTCAATGTGGGGGCGTCCCCCGTCAACCCATGGATGCCCCACGAACTCGCGTTGGCTCTGCGCGATCAGTTCCATCTCCAGAACACCATTCACTGGATCAAGTCCATCACAGTAGAGCCTCGGGAAGGGGAACCTGTTTCTGCGGGACACTTCAAACCAATCAACTCAGGACGTTTCCTCAACGACTGTCACGAGTTCGTTTTTCATTTTACCAAAACGGGCAAGGTCCCCATCGACCGGTTGGCCGTCGGTGTTCCTTACGCGGACAAGAGCAACATATCCCGCTGGTCTCACACGGAGGGCAAAGACAAACGGTGCCGAGGCAACAACTGGTATATTCCTTACGAGACCATCGCCTCGCGTCAAAAAGACCGCCCCCACCCCGCGACTTTCCCGATTGAGTTGGCACGCAAGTGCATCCTTCTTCACGGCGGAAAAGCCGCCGACATCACCATGATGGATCCCTTCCTTGGAATTGGCCACGCCGCTGTAGCTGCCGGCGAGACAGAGATCGGGACCTTTATCGGGTTTGAGATCGATGAGGCCTATATGACGGAAGCGAAGAAACGGCTTTCAGTGAGCTAGAGCCAATCGGATAATTCAGTTTTCCGAGTACCTCGGCTCTTCTCTTTTCAAGAGAGGATCGATCGCGGCGAAACGCTGCCCGTCGAACTGAGTGCTGAACTGTTCAGTCAGTTGACTCAACTGTTCAGCGACGGCCTCCATTTCGCGCGAATGGCCCGTCTTCAAATCCAGTCCTCGGATCAAAGCCAGGGCCCTCGAATATTGCGGAATAGAGACACTACGAAGAACCTCCTTAAGATCTTTCTCCAACGACTTCAGTTTCATGGCATGCTGGACGGCATAGGTGTAATTCCCGTTGGGTAGCATAATAAAGTTACCCTGGCGATCCACCGGCGGATCCTTTGCTCGGGAAAGCGCTCGCAAGGTGAAAATCACATGCTGCAGTTTTCCGGTGAGATAGAGCATACGTCGTCGGGCCTGAGGAATCTCTTTCTGCTTCTCGCTGTGAACTTTAACCACCTTATCAGGGGCCTCTGTCATGAAATTGTGACTCACCTCACCGGAATACCATGAGAGATATTCGAACCCCTCGCTCAGTGCCGGGTGTCCCGCCATGTTCACCAACTGTTCGTCATCCACCACATGACACTCGTAGCAGGTCTTAGTTATTGAATAGATAGAGGCAGGGTGATTCATGCCCAGTCCGGTGGATCGACTGATTCGCTCGTCACGGGGAAGCGACTTTCGATTGTGTTCGTCGATCCAGTCAAAGCCACCGCCATGACAACTCTCGCAACTGACCGCCTCAATCGGCTGCACACTTGAGGACATCCACTCCTGCGTATAGTGGCAACGCACACAACTATCCTTCATTGGAATTTCAAACGGGCTGATCTTCAGGATAGATGCCATACGAGCGGCCGCCTCCCCGCCAACTAGAGATTCAAAGGAACGAGCATGAGCACTGCTCTGCCAGGCATCCGCCATCTCCTCGTGACACTCGGCACAAGACTCCACCCCGAGGATATCAACCGGGTTCATCGGCGAACGCTGGGCATAGACGTTTGGTACCACCCAAACGGCAATGATTGCTGTGAAGAGGAATCGCATCGAAAAAGAACTTACGAAGACATTAAAATTAATAAACATTAACCTTGAATTAATTTCAATAACTATAATAGTTATAATATCAATAATTAGAGAATAACTCAACAAGACTCTGATGTTCCCCTACCGAATTACAGTCACACCTCATAGTCCAAAGGTATTTCCCTTGGTGATCCTCTTGCTATGGCTGGTCGGGTTTTCCCTGAGAGCACAGGATCTTGATGGCGACGAACCAATGGCTTACGAGCCGACTGAAGCCGACGCGGCACATCGCACCTACTTAGAGAACCTGCGGCGTGACGACCTCTACCCGTCTGCAGTCAGCTGCTCCCAATGCCATCCTGACCATTTCGAGGAGTGGTCCGTCTCCTCGCATGCCTACGCGATGCTGAGTCCGGTATTTAATTCCATGCACGCGTTCATCACCCAGCGCACTGGAGGAACAAACGGCGATTTCTGCATTCGTTGTCATACCCCAGTCGGTATGGAGCGGGAACAAGACATCTACGGCACCGCCTTGCTGCGCTCTCCAGCAGTGATTGAGGGAGTCACCTGCGTCGCCTGCCACCGAGTTGAAGGTGATCCCGGCAATGCTTCCGGAAGGATATCGATCACCACGGGTCCCCTTTCCGACCCAATTTTTGGTCCTGATGGAGGTGACCGACTTGAAGCGGCTCTATCCAATCCTGATCTCGGACTGGTGACTAACGAAAGCGAGCGGGGCAGGACAGTTCACCGCTCAGCTATCAAATCCCCCGTCATCTCACGGTCGGGACAATGCTCAATGTGCCACGACGTAAACTCTCCAACTGGCTTGAGGCTGGAGTCCGCTTCGACCGAGTTCAAGAACTCTCCCGCAAATGCTGACGGCACAAGCTGCCAGGATTGCCACATGAACCAGACACCGGGCGCCGTTCTGCCCGACGAGATCCGCTACTCAGCAGATGGTCGCGACAAAAACTACGCATTTGAACCTGCTGCAAAAATCCGCAACTCTCCCAACGATCCCACCGAAGGCTCGCCGACTAGCAGTAGGAAGCGAACTAGCCATATGTTCGCCGGACCGGACTACAGCATTGTTCATCCCGGCATTTTCCCTCACTCCCCGGAGGCGGCAAACCTGACCTACAAAGCCAGATTCCGTATGACTCTTGCTACAGAAGCTGAAGACTTGATCGCCTATCTCAAGTCCACAGCTGAAGACGCCGCCGAAGTTCAAAAGAGAGAAGAGAACCAGGATCTAAGGAATGCCGCCGCAGAAGCCAGAAAACATGTCTATTCAGACTGGCTCTCTTTTCGCTGGTGGGAGGGTTGGGGAACTGATGCCTTTGAGGAAGACCTTTCAGAAACGTCCCGCACCCGCAATCTCATGGGGGTCGGATTCCCGTGGGAGGATACGCACGATCCGATATCTGCCAGGTACCGCAGAATCTCTGCTCGACTAATTCTCAGCAATCAATTCAATCTCCTCAATCAGGCCCACACCGAGCGTACTCGAATTCTAAGAAGAGCACTTCAACTCGGGACATTTGAAGTCTCTCGCGATGATAATCGCGCCCTCGAGTTTCATCTCAACGTTCACAACGCATCAAGTGGTCATGCGGTGCCTACAGGCTTTGATGCAGAGCGTGTCATGTATCTTGAGGTGACCGTGCGAGATGCTAACGGCAATCGTATTTTCCAATCAGGTGATCGTGATCCAAATGGTGATCTCCGAGACCTACACTCTTCCTACGTTCATGCCAGTGAACCCAAATCAGGTCAGTGGCTTGGTTCGACCGCCTGGAAAGAGCGTGCCGGCATTCAAAGAACCAAAGAAGATCTCTTCTGGCGTCCTGATCCCTACCTATTCTCACTGCAGTCCAAGTTTGTGGCACGAACTCTGTCAGGTGGAGAGCGCGAGCAGATCCTCGCCCTAAATACATCGATCGATCCTAACCCTTTCGTCAGACCCGCGACTCAAGCCAATGTCCACACCGGCCGTGGAGGCGGTATTCGTAAGCAATTCCGCACGATCCCCCCTCTCAGCTTCAAGAAAGCCACCTATCGAATCGATCCAAGTCAGTTGACAGGAGCCCGCCCCTATCAATTCGACATCAGGCTCATTTCTCAAATGGTGCCAGTTAATCTGATCAAAGAAATCTCTTCAGTGGGTTTCGATATGAACCTTTCCGCAAAAGAAGTCGCCAATCGGGTTGCCTATGGTCACAAAGTGAACTCAAACGGCGACCGAAAAGGCGGTGCATCCACAATCTGGCGCCGGTCGATCACCCTCGATCAACCTTCTTCGGGATTGATCTGCGACTTCACTCCGAGCGAGGGAGAGATCCTCAGCGTTCCTGTTGCTTCCTATCCCTTTCCTCATACCCCTGAGGAGGAACTGAGACGCCGGCAATCTGAATTCTTGGCTGATCCAGAGGTTGAAGAGTTCATGACTCAGGAACTCGGGCCACTGCACCCGGAGTTGTGGCCCGGGGGCGTTCCTGAAGGTCTCACGCTGATCCCTCGAAACCCGAAGATCAGACCCACAAGAAAGCCACAAGTTCGCGAGGAGCCCACCCCACCCCCACCCCCACCAACGCCCG
>CAXBHX010000037.1:0-56466 GCA_963975655.1 uncultured Verrucomicrobiales bacterium | reverse complement strand
CGATTCTGTGCGCACGAGGCGGGTTTGGAGCCACCCGTTTGATGCCCGGTCTGGATTCGAATGAGATCCGAAAGGCCAACAAGCAAATTGTTGGATTTTCCGATATTTCAGCGCTTCATGCAACTTGGGCCCGTGCCGGAGTAAGGTCGGTCCACGCGCCTATGGTCGCAGCCCTCGGAGGAGCCAGCGAAGAGATTCGCAGCCGATGGATAAACGCGCTAGAGCACCCCGATCAGGAACTTCAGTGGAACCTGGAACGTGTCGATGATTCAAAAAGCTCAGCTACGGGAATCCTATTGGGGGGTAACCTGGCCGTACTGGCCGCCCTCAACGGAACTCCTTTTGCTCCTCCATTGACTGATAGCATCCTCTTCATTGAAGATGTGGGTGAACGCCCCTACCGGATCGACCGCATGCTCACAACCCTAAGTCAATCCGGGTGGTTCGACCAACTGCGCGGCATCATCATCGGTGCCTTTACTGAAGGAGAGCCCAGTTCGGACGGGGTATCAATCGATGAAGTGTTTCAAAGCCACTTCGGCCGGGCTACGTTTCCAGTCCTTAAGGGGTTTTCGGCAGGACACATCAGCGAGAACTTACCGATCCCATTCGGTGGAACGGCAAAAATCGAAGGCAATTGCCTCGGACTGAATCACCGATCCTAGTTAGTTTTTCCCATTGAGCAGCAGGTACAAGCCGCTTCTACCCGGACAAACTAAATCGATATCGCCATCACCGTCGATATCACCTACTGCGGGACTTAGCCCCCATCCGATCCATCCACCTTTTGAGATTTCGCGACGCGTCCAATCTCCGAGAGCCTTTTTATATTCATAACTGTAGACAACAAGTTCGTCTTCCGCTCCTGGATCCTTCCCGTCGTGAGCGTAAAACCGCTTACCGCAAACAAACTCACTCACTCCGTTCCCGTCCAGGTCGACCCAAACCGGAGTGTGACCTTGCGACCAGGAATCATCAATAAGGTGCCGAACCCATTCACGCCCACCTCGATCATTCTCAATCTGTTCCAACCAGAAAACCCCATAGTCATGAGCACTGGACCAGATCAGGTCAGAGTCACCGTCGGAATCCACGTCCTTCACCAGGACCGGAAAGCTCGCACGGCTCTCCAACTCAAATTCCGAATGCCAGGTCCACGCCCCATTTAGGCGATCGACCGGCGCCTCGGACCATCCATTGATGCCGATCACATCCTCTCTTCCATCTCCGTTGACATCGCCTACTCCGAGCCCATGCCCAATTAACCGTGAATCGAACTCGTGGCGCTCAAATTGAATACCCTGATCATCGCTTGGTTTCTTTCCCTGCCACC
The DNA here is from genome assembly GCA_963975655.1 of uncultured Verrucomicrobiales bacterium. Taxonomy (GTDB): domain Bacteria; phylum Verrucomicrobiota; class Verrucomicrobiia; order Verrucomicrobiales; family DEV007; genus Arctic95D-9. The sequence continues at coordinate 55,133 of CAXBHX010000037.1, read as the reverse complement.
AGGCGGCAAACTTTGCCCCGTTGGGGAAAATATCAACAGCCCCATCGCCGTCGACGTCGAGTAAGAGCCCGTTCTCCATCGCACCGGGAAGGGCGAGGATATGTTTCGGCCACGGCTCTTCGAGCGAATCCGGGCGCTCTACCCAGAAAATGGAAAAGCTCCGGTAGTTGACGTTGATAAAGTCCTCATCACCATCCCCATCCATATCAATGGGAAGATGTGAGTATCCATCGTAACGTCCTCGAATCTCAGCCACATCTCTGACGAAATGCTTCTCCCACGAGGGGGCCTCATACCACCAACCGCCACACAAAATATCGAGATCGCCGTCGAGATCGATATCAGATATAGCTGCCGCACTGAATGTTGAATCGGCATTCAACACCACTGATTCAAACGGAATATCAGAGGCATGACTCGTCACGAAGCCAAATAGAACTCCGGCAATCAAAACTTCGTTCATAACGCGTATCTATGCGAGCTATCTCCTCCTACTGCCCTACCCTCGAGTTCGCGAGGGGTTCGTCATTTCACACTTTAACTACAATTTTCCCCAAGTGCCCGGCCTCCTCAAGAGCAGCGTATGCGGACAGGGCCTCATCAAACGGCACCACCTGATCAATCACCGGGTGGAGCTGATGCTCTGCCATGAATGCATTCAGTCGCTCAAACATCGAACGACTTCCTACATAGATGCCACTCAGGTCCACGTTCCTCGTCACCAGAGGAAATAGGCTCGTGTCAGGTGGATCAAATCCAGTCAATACACCAATCAACGCAATCGATCCCCCCGCAGCGACGGAATTCATCGAACGCTCGATCGTTCCAGGCCCCCCAACTTCGATGACGTGGTCCACTCCGCGTCCTTCCGTCAGTCTATATACAGCTTTATCCCAATCAGAGTCTTCTCGATAATTGATCACCTCATCCGCCCCCAGTTCGCGGGCACGAGCCAGCTTGTCATCCGAACTGCTAGTCACAATCACCCGGGCACCGGCCGCTTTTGCAATCTGTAGGGCAAAGGTCGAAACCCCACCCGTACCAAGACAAAGAACGGTGTCGCCTCTTTCAAGTGAGCGGCCGCGCTCCATCAAGCCATGCCACGCGGTCACTGCAGCGCACGGCAAAGTCGATGCCTCCACCGTCGTGAGATGGTCAGGAACCCGGACCAGGCTATGAGCCGGAGCAATGACAGACTCTGCCAACACTCCATCGCAGGATCCCCCGCGGGCCGCCTTGTGATACTTCATGTCAAAACGCCCGTCCTCCCAGTCACGAAAAAAGGTCATGGCGACTCGATCCCCAACCGACCACTCACTGACTCCACTCCCCACCTCAGTGATAACGCCGGCTCCATCGGAAAGAGGCACAACGGGATGGTCCCCACCCGAAGCGGATTTCCCAGCCTTCATGAGAAGGTCTCGATAGTTGAGCGAACAGGCGTCGACCCCAACCTTTACAGATCCCTCCCCCGGGGGCAGCGCAGCAATATCTTCGGTGACGAACTCACTTTTCCCGTCGCCGGTGGGTTTGATTAGATAACGTTTCATTTCAATGGAGATAGATCGAGGAAAGATTCAATTTCGGCCAAGGTGCGGGTATTGATCACATCGTGTCGGGTCAGCCAACCTTTGCGAGCCAGCTGAGCACCGAACCAGAGATAGTCCAGTTGCTCTGTACGATGGGCATCAGGATTGATGGCACACTTTACGCCCCTCTCTGTCGCCAACTTCCACCATCGCCAATCCATATCCAAGCGCCACGGATTACAATTCAATTCAATAATCGTATTCGATTCTGCACAAGCTTCGATCACAGCGGGGACATCTACCTCGTAGGGATCCCGCTGAAGCAAGAGTCGCCCTGACAGATGCCCTAACATTGTTACCGACGGGTGACTCACCGCTTTGATGAGCCTTGCTGTCATCGCCTCCTCAGAAAGCGTCATGGAGTTGTGCACTGAGGCAACCACGTAATCCAACTCACCCAGCAACTCGTCGTCGAAGTCGAGCGACCCATCTTTCAAAATATCTACTTCACTTCCAGCAAGCAGGCGGAAATCCGTTCCCTCTTCAACAAACTTTGAATTGAGCGAGGCGATCTCGGCGATCTGGGAGCGAAGCCGACTTTCATCCAGTCCATTGGCCTGGAACGAGCTCTTAGAATGATCGGCGATCCCGAGATATTGCAATCCGTGTTCAATCGCTGCCGCAGCCATTTCCTCCAGCGTGTTTTGACCATCGCTTGCGGTCGTATGATTGTGAAAAGTCCCCCGCAAGTTCTCCAGCTCAATCAAATCTGGCAAATCGCCCTCGACAGCCGCTTCCACTTCGCCGGAATTTTCGCGCAATTCTGGTGCCACAAAATCAAGGCCCAGAAATCGGTAGAGCTGTTCCTCGCTTTCAAAAACCGGAGGCTGCTTGCTATCACTGCCCTCCTTCGGAGCGAGACGATATTCATTGAGCGTGTATCCCTTTTCCAACGCCAGTCCCCGCAAGGCAACATTGTGTTCTTTGCTTCCCGTAAAATAGGCCAGGGCGCAGGCAAACTCCTCATTCCCAACCACTCTGAGATCGCACTGCAAACCGCCTTCCAGGTAAACACTCGCCTTGGTTGCCCCCTGCACAATTATCCGATCAACCCACTCCGCTGATACGAAATGCTTAATGATCCGTTCCGGTTGGCTGGAGGCGACGAGAAAGTCGACATCATGCACAGTCTCCTTGGCGCGACGGTAGCTACCAGCCGGTTCGGCTCGCAAACAATCAGGATGTGCCTTGAGTGAGTCAAGAATCTGCGTCACCGGTGCCACAACATCGCCCAGGCGAAAACGATCAGCATTTTTCTCACGAAAGGCTATCGCCTCAAGAATTTTGGCCCCTGTCTTGGTACCGAATCCCGCCAAATCAGCAATCTCACCTGATTCACATACTTCTTTCAGTCGACCCACAGAGTCGACCTCCAGCTTGTCATACAGAGCTTTGATCTTCTTTGGCCCCAGCCCCTGAATTTTGAAGAGTTCGAACAGAGTCTCGGGAAATTCGGCTCTGAGGTTTTCGAAATACTCAAGCTTCCCGGTCGACGCCAACTCGTTCAGTTTTTGCTGCAAGGCCTCACCTATTCCTTTGATGCCTTTCAAATCGCCCTCGCGCGCCTGCGTTACGATATCGCCCGAAAACTGACGCACTGTTTCGGCTCCCCCTCGATAGGCCCGGATCTTGAAAGGATTCTCCCCCTTCAGCTCCAGGAGCAGCGCAATTTCTTCCAATACTTCGGCCAGATTTTCCCGTGTCATGTTTGTTATGGAGACTAAGTTCAAGCGGCCCTGACGCCAACACTTTTCCTCATCATCCTGCTTGTCGAATCGCCAGTCAGATAGGGCTCAATCAGCTAGAGATAGATCGCCTGATACTAGCAAAAATGGCCTATTGAGAAAAAGGGCTCAAATATCCGTGAAAAATTTGCTATTGGCCTATATATTTATCTGAAGAATCCAGCGTTCCGTCGAACCGCTACACTGGATTCTCCCTCCTATGAGTAACCGCTACGAAATTCGCGAGCAAATCGGCAAAGGTGGTCTTGGTGCGGTTTACAAAGCTTTGGACACCCAGTTGCAACGTGAGGTGGCCATCAAACGAGTCCTTTCGCCGGACCAGGCTACTGAAGAGGAGGTGCAGGCGGCCGCCAACAATTTGATGGCTGAGGCACAGACTCTCTCCAGCCTCAACCACCCCAACATCATCACGGTGTTTGACGTTGGGCAGGATGAGCAGGGCGGGTTCGTCGTCATGGAACTGCTCAAGGGTGAGACTCTCGATGACACGATTGAGCGAGGCGTCCTCACTCAGGAAGATTTCGGCGAGGTAGTCATCCAGTCTCTTGAGGCGCTAATTGCCGCTCAGGCTAATGACGTGATCCACCGGGACATCAAACCGACCAACATCATGGTCATCTGGCAGGCTTCCGGGAAATTCCAGATCAAAATACTCGACTTCGGCCTCGCCAAGTTCAGCAAGAGTCCATCAGTACAAACGATGGATCAGGAGGATTCCGTCCTCGGTTCCATCTTTTTCATGGCTCCAGAGCAGTTCGAACGTGGAGAACTCGATGCCCGCACTGACCTCTACCAGATGGGTTGTGTCTATTACAACGCCCTCACCAGTCAATACCCGTTCAATGGTGAAACGGCACCGCAGGTCATGAACGCTCACCTGCAGCACAAGGTCGTTCCTCTGGAGCAAATCCGTCCGGACCTGGCTCCCTCCATCTGCCAGTGGGTCATGTGGTTGATCAATCGTGACATCGAACATCGCCCGGTCGACGCGCGTGACGCGCTAAAACGCTGGCCACGAAATCCCGAGCCGACCGGGGCCGTCGCCGTTCAGGCCTTACCTGTCGAAGAGACCCCGGATGTCACCACCGGTCAGATCACGATTGTTACCGCGGCCAGCCAGGCCTATGCCCCACCTGCACTGATTGTAAGTGGCACCTCCCCTAACAGCCCCGTCGGGGGAAGACCCGGCATCCGTCGCAGTCAGCCAGAGCCGATCAGTGGAAAAACCAAGCTCATTATCGCCGGTAGCGTGCTCGCTATCGTGCTTGTGTTCGCGGGCATCAACATTGCAGGTAGCCTTGGGAAGAAGAAAGATCAGGCTCGGATTACTCAGCTCGCCGCCACCGAACTGATCGTAGGCAAAGCTGAAGACGTCAGTATTGCCGTCAGTATCCTCAGCGACTCCAAAGCGACTACCGAATTGACGAACAGCGCCCTGAAGGTTCTTGGCAGGCTGGAAGGTAGCGGAGTTGATGAAAGGATTTTGGAAGAGTTCAAGGGGGCCCAGAGTTCAACGATTCGAATCCGCCTGGCCCGGGCTCTTGGGGATCGTGGGTACGCACCGGCACTCCCCTCGATTGTCGCAGCACTGGGGTCAGCATCTTTAGATGATCAAAAAATTCAGTTTCTCAACGCGGCACGCAGCCTGGCAGAGCCGGAGGATCTCGATGAAATCCTTTCTCTCCTTCAGCAGAACAACAGCCTGGGGCTACGCAAAAACATCGAGGGCACAGCGATCACCCTGCTCCGCAACAGCAAGAATCCGGACGCGGCCATCGACAGTATTCTGACCCGGGTTTCCACGACGAGCGGAGATGAACGCAAAAGCCTATTCCGTATCCTCGGGGCAATGGGGACCGATAGAGTCAAGACTCGCATGTCTAGCATCTACAAGCAGAAGGATGACCCTGAGTATCAGAGAGATGCCATGATGGCTTACCTCAGCTGGAAAGACCGATCGGTAATTCCAGATGTTGAGTCCATCATCGTCAACACCAAAGACAATCTGCTGAGCAGCATCGCGCAGAGCGCTTTAGCACGATTGGTGACGCTCCCCGGAGCCGACCCCATCGAAGCGAAAGTTGAAATCTGGGACCGCGCCGCACATCTCATTACCAACCCGAGCGATGTCCGGCGCATCGTTGGCACGCTGATCGAGAACCCTCACCAGAAGACTTTGGCTCTCATGCGAGCATGGGCCAAAGACGAAGATCTCAAGAACATCGCTAAAGGATCCGTTAGCACCATGGAGAAAGCAATCGCGGCCGTTAAAACGATAGCGCCCAATGAAGAATTGATGGGAAACAAAGCACGCGTCCAGGGCGACAAAAAGGCATCCTTCAATTCAAAGCTCGGATCAATCACGAAGTGGACCTCTCCAGTTACTTGGTTTTCTTGGAGCTTCAAAGTCAAACAACCTGGTAATTATTCGATCGAGATCGATCAATCATCACTGAGTGAGACTCCCAGCAATATCGAAGTCCACCTCGGAGGGGAAATGTTCAAGGGAGAGACAAAGAAGACGCCATCATTGGAAAGCTTCAAATCGATCCGCCTCGACGGGTCAGTCGATCTCAAGCCTGAGATGATTTACACTTTGATCCTCAAAGCAGGAGACGATGTGCAACCGGATATCATGGATGTGGCAGCAGTCCGTTTGGTCAAGTAAGGGGCGCTGATTCAACGCCCTTGCGGGGGCCGACTTTGGCTGGCACCCGATTCACCAGCCGCCGGGACTTCAAGACCCCGTCCATCCGTAAGACGGATCATCGCACCACGAATCATGTTACCCCGTTCATCCCTCGATATATTGGGATAAGCCTTCATGACGTGCCCGATATATTGTCGCAACTTGTTTCGGTTTTCTTCGCTGAGAGATTTATATCGATCGACATCCTGCTGAGAAGGCCCCTTCCGCTCGGGTTCTCCCGGCCTGCTGGACGAACCCTGACTTGCCCTTGGTCTGGGGAAAAGCCCCTCCAGTTCATACTTCAATTCGACCTCCTCACCCGCGAATGAAATGGTAGCAGTGACAGCCTCCAATTCGTTCCCCGGGACAACCTGAACCAAGTGTATCCCCTCCTTATTCGCGCTCTCGGGAGTCACGACCAGACTTTTTTTAGTCTCCCGATTGTAGAGAGTAGCGACCTGAAGTTCATCAAGGACCGCAAATCCCCTCAAAGTGAAGATGTCAGCGGGATTCAAAACCCTGCTGAACGGACTGGACAGGCGCAGCGCGCTGTAATCCGAGTCAGTCGGCGCGGACGGTGGATTTGAAACGGAAGAAGCCCCTTCGACGAAACCCTCCAACTCCTGCGCATCAGCTCCTGAAAAGGTGAGTGCAGCCAAAACAACAATGGAGCGTGCTTTAAACTCCATCTTGTTCAGTCGCTTCGTTCTCATCGAAAAACTCTCAATATCCTGATCAGTTTACCCCTGGTCCTTTCCCAAATCAGCAGAGGCATCCGTCGTCAGTGAATCGCTCGAATCCGGTACATACCAGCGTGCGATAGTAATCTGGCAGACCGCTTGCGGCTCCGGCTCCCTGGATTTCAAATCAATCTCCAGTTCGATTGCCTTGATCACTTGGAAAAGTTCCGGACTCTGCAGCGTCGTCAGCCATTCCGTAACCACTGCCTCGTCCCCTCGGACAGTCAGCCGGACCGCGACCTCTGTGAAGAAATTCTCGTAGCCGATCTCTTGCAGGCTTTGCTGATCGATCTTCAATTTCCGATCAAACAGATCATCCTGAAGCGCCTGAAGAAAATCGCCTTGTTCCTTACCCAGAGTCGATGCTCCCAGTCTCGGCATCTTCTCCTGCATCCACTCTTCCCGGGCCTTAGCCCGGGGAGCGTATTCAAGCCACATTTGATGATCGGCCAATTGGCTTTTCAAGGCCTGAATCTCATCTCCACTGCCACGTAAATTCTTCACGATTGATCGCGCAGCGAAACCATTTCCAACCAAAAAGATGACGCCGAAACAGGCCCCAAGTAGCCATTTTTCTCTAACTGTCATTGCCCTCGTTCTTTGGTTTTCCTTCAATCTCAAATGTCGCTGTATTGTTTTTCTCCACCTTGGGATTCGGCATGCTCCAATCGTAAGATGAGAACCCCTCCATTACCTGAAGGTCTTCGTAGAGACGATTCGCTAACTGAACGTCTCTTGCCTGCCCCCGCACCCTAATCCCACGGCCGGAAGTTCGAAACTCTCTCACAACCACTCCACTTCCGGGTAGAGCGGAGGTAATCCAATTCAACTGCACCACCGGAAACCAGGCCTTCTCAAAAGCCGGCTCCAATACAGCCCAGCGTTGATCCACTTGCTGGATCCCTTCCACGTCCGGCTCAATCATCGAAATCTGAAGCTTCAGAGACTCGATTTCATCAGTCGTGTTGCGGCTCTTTATCAGAAGCCATGAAATGGTCACCGCATACACTGCCAATGTCACAGCTACGACCAATCCGGCCCGGCCCCGATTCCTCTTTTTCCGCCTCGCCTGGGTGACTGCTCCTGGCAGCAGTCTAGCGCGGGCCTTCGAATGCAGCGAACTCGTAACCGACCGAACATCCGCTGAAATCGTCAACACATGGGAAAACGCCTCGACCGCCTCGCGGCTGACACCGGGCACATCCAACTCGAGCCTCGTCGGCATTCTATCAGCCATCGCTGGGTCGCCGTTCAGTCCGAGAAGAATCAGATTAATTTCCCGCGCGGCCATTTCCCCCACCTCAGACACACCACTCAATACTTGAAGATGAACGGGTTCATCCCCGGCGTAGATTGCCAGGACCAAACGCCCGTGTTCTTTCCACAGCGCACAAGCCCCATCCTGGACCGAACGCAGTGCGGCCGAAGAAGCATAACCCGCCGCTCCCGGAACGATCAAATCGCCCGCAATCTCGGAAACCACGGAGACAGCAAAAGTATCTTCCCTCTCGCCGTGATCGACTACAGCGAAGTCGAACAGGACTTCGCCCCCTTCGGCTGCGGCACGGCCTATCAGGCCTCGCTTCTCAATCTGCGAGAACACCATGCTCTCGTGTAGCCCCTCATCCGTTGAGGGCATCACTACCGGGAAAGTAGTGACATTAGCCGCCGGGTATCCAATCAGGACATCACCACGATGCCCCACCAACTCCACCAATCGATCTCCGCGACCGATCTCGGATCCTCCCTGGGATAAAACCCATCCTTTTTCGGGTGCTGGTAATACAATAACTTGGCCGGACATAATCTTTGGTCACCATGGACCCGTTTCTACGGCAGATAAACCACCGGAATGCCGTTTAGTTTCCCGAATTCGTCGGCTCAAATCAAGACTTCAAAAATCTCCTATGAGAAAATTTGCCACAACGATGAACCTCTCCGACCATTTCAAGTCTAGCGGCTGAAGGCTGGAGCTCTCAGGAGCCACCACTTGGAGAAACGGTTCGCCGCTCAGCCATTCCCCGGTTTCGCTCACCCCTTTGAGTGCCCGAAAGGCCTGAGCATTCCCCTCAATGTGAAAATAGAGCTCCACGGCACGGCCCATCCACGGGTCCAGCGCAATCACTTCAAACCCTGCGGAAGAAGGCGGGCGGGGCACAGAAGTGACCACCAAATTGTGATGCCGGGAAGTCTCCCAGGCCGGACTAATCGCGCCTTCGTCCTGATTTCGGACCACATAGGACCGCAAACTGAGAACTGGCATCACCCCGTTCTTAAGCGACGCGACGATCATGTCATGACTACGAGCTAAGTGCTTCCCGGCGCTCTCACCCTCTTCCCTGTCCAAATACTGCCCTTTCAACCGGGGCTCCCCACCATCGGCCAGAAGTTCATTAAGCCCGGTTACCAGATCGGCGGTTTGAATTCCGTGCGGTCCCCAACGTTTCTGATCAGGATGAACGACTGATCGACGATTTCGAAAATATCGATCCACCACGAAGCGCATGCGAACGCCGTCATTACTGCCTACCAAGCCGTGATAGATCTCTTGATACCCAGACTTGCTAAACTTCAGCAGATTCAAGATCGATGCGGGCCCACAGCCGTTGATGGAATCGGAATAGTCGCGCTGATCGACAATTCCCGCAATTGGCGACTCGGGAACACCCAAGGAAGTCTGCGCCCGCGCCACGGCGCCGCCAAGAACGAGAGCCATGAAACTTGTGAGCACGAACTTCATTCACACATCGTCGCTGCTGTCACCCGCCACTCTACCTCGAAGTTTCGCTTCAATAAAGGCACCCAGATCTCCATCCATCACACTCTGAATATTAGGACTCTCGCAACCCGTTCGATGGTCCTTAATCATCTGATAGGGCTGAAATACGTAGGACCGAATCTGGCTTCCGAAGCCAATCTCACCCTTCTCGCCGTATTGACGCTCCATCTCTGAGCGCTTCTTGTCCTCCTCCAGAACGAGAAGCTTAGCTTTGAGCAACTTCATTGCCATCTGCCGGTTCTTATGCTGGCTCCGCTCAACCGTACATCGAAGCTGAATCCCCGAAGGAAAGTGCTTCAAATGAACCGCTGTCTCGACCTTGTTTACATTCTGGCCGCCCTTACCGCCGCTTCGAGCCGTCTTGATTTCGATATCCTTTTCGTCAATCTCCATCTTGGGCTCCTCCTTCAAGTCAGGAACCACATCAATGCTGGCAAACGAAGTGTGCCGTCTCGACTGCGAATCGAAGGGCGAAATTCGGACGAGACGATGGACTCCCCGCTCGCAGCTGAGATAGCCATAGGCATTCTCTCCTGCGATGCGCAAGGTCGCTCCCCGGATGCCAACTTCCTCCCCCTCCTGCATGTCGATCACCTCGACAGTGTAGTTCTGCTGCTGGCCCCAGCGCTGATACATCCGAACCAGCATCTCAGCCCAGTCGCAAGCCTCAGTACCGCCAGCTCCGGCATGGACGGTAAGGAACGCACTCTCAGCGTCATTTGGACCACTCAACAGCGTCTGGAGTTCAATCGCATCGAGATCCAACTCAATCGCATCAAACTCGCTCTGAACTTCGGCAACGGCTGAGGCATCACCTTCTTCGGTGGCAATTTCCACCAACACTGAAAAGTCCTCGACCCGCGCATCCAACTCGCGCAAGGGAATTACTTTGTTTTTGAGAGCCGTCACATCAGTGACTCTCGATTGCGCCTTATCCTTATCGTCCCAGAACTCCGGCGCGCTCATTTCGATTTCGAACGCCTCTAACTCCTTCTCCAGCTTATCAAAGTCAAAGATACCGCCGCAACTCATTGAGCCGGGCTTTTAGGGATTCTGTGTCAATCGATTGTAATTCTTCCTTCATGCGAAGCTTAAGGTCTCTCACAAATATGGAATAATTCAAACTTTCGCTTACCAATAGAGAGCGATTCACTTTTTGACCTCAATTCACCCATGAAAGCCCACGGCACTTTGATTCGCCGGTCTCCCCTCACCGAGACCAGTCTCATCGTGCACTGGTGCACCCACGAATATGGTATCGTTAAATCGGTGGCCAAGGGTGCCCGACGGCCAAAAAGCGCTTTTGCCGGGAGGCTCGATCTTTTCTACCGGTGTGAAGTTGAGATTCATCAAGCGACAAGGGGAGATCTACATATTCTTAAAGAACTCAATATCGAAAGGCCCAGGCTAGGCCTGAGACGCAACTATCTTCAAACGTTGGCCGCTTCCTATTTTGTCAAACTCATCGACCGCATCGCCGAACCGGAATCACCCATTCCCGAGATTGCTGATCTGCTCGACCGTGGATTAGATTACCTCGAAGAGAGCGACGCCGATATGCGGGCAATCTCCCATTTTGAGAAGCAACTGGCGCACCACCTTGGAGTTTGCGAACCGGGAGTCGATCCGATCCGCTCACTCGGTGAAGTGCTCGGAAATATTCCGAAGCAACGAAGTGAGCTGGAGGAACGGCTGAAATTTGAGCGGTAGATAGGTTATTCACCCTTTGAAAGGCCACTTGCAGTCCACCATTCCGCCTGTCCATTGTAGTCATATTGCTATGAAAACGTCTCAATTCATCGTCGCCCTGACCATCTCACTGTCGCTGCCTCTCATCGGCAATGCCGAACTTCGGGACTGGACAAATGCTACGGGAAAGACCATCTCGGCGGAACTGCTCTCTGTAGAAGGCGAGGACATCACCTTGAAGATGGATAACGGACGTCAGTACACACTCCCACTGAATTCCCTGTCGGAAGCCGACGCCGCCTTTGCCCGCCACTGGCAAGCAGAACTGGAAGCCATTGCCAGTGCCCCCAAACCCTCTTCTGAGCCCCTCATGACGATACCGGGCAAAGTGATCTATCAAACCGACTTCACCGAGATCGACTCTGAGTGGAAGGCCAATATCGGAGACTGGTCAGCCAGCGACGATGGACTAAGCGGCGTGGAGGTCGCCGACGACGATCACGGCGGCGTCATGAAGCGCGCGCTCACTCTGAAAAATGTCATTGTCGAATATCAAGTAATGCTCGGCGACACCAAAGGCACCGCGTTCGGCTTTGATAACAATGATCACATTGCAAGGGTTTCACTCAGCCCGGCCGGTTTCAGCGCCCAGAAGGACGACAACGATCATGAAGGACCAGATGCCGCAAAACCCTTTAACAAAATCGCCGAGGAAATGGCAACTGACGAGTGGCATACCATTCGGATCGAACTTCTCGGCGAAGAAATGCTCGCCCAAACCGGAGAACATATCAGCATGGGCGCTGACCCTCTGCTTGCTGCTGATAAAACCAAATGGGGGTTTGTCGTCAGTGGGGGGCCCGTCAGTATTCGCAACCTGACTGTCTGGGAAGCCCTCCCCAACGACACCTGGGAACAGACTAGAGATCGTCTCAAGAGGAAGCTCGATATCGAAGATTGATACTCGAATCTTAACGATAGGCCGAGAGATGACTCTCGGTCCTCACATAGATCGTCCCGTCGACGATCGCAGGAGTTGTCCGGCACAGACCGCCCAGTGAATTCGTCGCCACGGGAGTGAACTCAGGGCTCGCCGCTACAACATGAAAGTTACCGCTTTCGTCGGCAAAGAACAGATTTCGTCCGTCGCTAACAGGTGAACCAAAAATTGATCCTTCAACTCCGGGGATTCGATCACGCCACTTTTCCTCTCCCGTCAATGTATCCACGCAAGTCGCAATGCCGGCATCATCAATCAGGTAGGTGTAATCGCCCACCGCGATCGTCGAAGGAATGTGATTGATATTTCGCTCGCGACGCCACACCTCGTGCCACTCACCCCCGGAAAGCTTCATTGCTACACAGTGTTTAGGGTTCGCCGTGAAGCCACAGGTCCCGATGACAAGCCCTTTGCTGACAATAGGTGAGCTGATCGCACGCTCGTTGGTATCCAGATTGAAGACAGATTTATCCGCCACGACCGATCCATCTTTGGGATCAATCGCAGTAAATCCATGCTGCCAGTTGGTAAAAACCAACAATTCCCGTCCAGCCACTTCATAAACGCAGGGGACCGCATACGAAATACGCTCGCTCTTCCGCTCAACTGTCCAGACCACTTCACCCGTCTCTGCGTTGAGCGCGAGCAAATTCCCCTCCTGCTTCTCCTGATCATTGTTCAGCACGACCAGGTCGTTGTAGAGAATGGGAGAGCCTCCAAAGCCATGACCTCCCGAAACGGGACCGAGATCCTTTTTCCAAAGTAACTCTCCCTCGTGAGAAAGCGCCGCTACCGTGAGTTGATCAGGAGTCCCCCAAGCAAAAACCACCCGCTTGCCATCCACTGCCGGCGTCGATGAAGCGGCACTGTTGAAGCGATGCCCTTTGAATGTCCTCTGATCAAATCGTTGCTCCCACAGGCTCTGCCCTGTTTCACGATCGAGACATAAGGTAAGCCACTGATACGAAAGGACCGGAACCGGCGTCTTACCCTTCTTCCCTTTCTTACCCTTCGCTGCTGAACCCGGCGCATCGGGAGCCGCTGCACTCTGTGGCTCCGCCACCGCGGTTAGAAGGAACATCCGATTTCCGTAACTGACCGGAGAACCATGTCCCACGCCGGGAACTTCAACCGACCACAGCTCGTTCGAATCGCTCCACTCGGTCGGAACCGCAGCAGAATCATCGACACCCGATCCATTTACGCCGCGAAAACGGGGCCAGGAGGAATCATCAGCATAAACGGCACCGCAGGACATCACCGCGATCACACCAAGAACAAAGATTTGAGATTTCATAGACAGGAATACGAGTCGGGAAGACACTGCATCATGCCCAAGCTCATTGCTCGATGCAATGACGCAGCCACGTATATTCGTCCCCTCCCTCTTGTTCTTGCCACTTGCTGAACCGCCCCACACCTGATTAACTTTCACCCAGAACCTCGTCAAGATACTGCCCAAATACTATAATAGTAGTGGACTCCAATTCCTCAGGGCTGTCGTAACTACCAACCACTCCTTCAAAACAACCACTCCTTCAAAACAACCAACCATGAAAAAATCAGCTATCAGCATCTTCGTTATCGCCGCTCTTGCCAGTGCCGCGTTTTTCCTTTTTCCAAAGCAGAACGCCACTTGTGAAGATCACAAGGCCGCAGATTCTGGACTCCCGGTACCGCCCATGAGCCCTATCCCGCGCCCCGCCGATGCCAATCTGTATATTGTCTCACCCGCTGATGGGGCTACTATAGAAGGGCCCGTCACCGTGATCTTTGGCCTCAAAGGAATGGGCGTTGCTCCTGCCGGCATCTATCTTGGAGCAGACAAGCCAACAGGACACCACCATCTCATCATTGATGCAGACCTTCCTGATCTAAAGCTGCCGTTCCCGATGGACGACAATTACAAACACTTTGGTGGAGGTCAAACTGAGGTCACCCTTGAGCTGACACCTGGCGAGCACACCCTGCAGCTGGTTCTTGGAGATTTCGCTCACGTCCCGAACGATCCACCGCTTCTTTCCAAGAAAATTACCGTCACGGTGAAATAGCATCAAGCCACAAGGCCCCTTCTGAAAAGCCTGTCCGGTGGTTCACCGGTCAGGCTTTTTCTTTCACTCCTTCGAAACTCAAAGATTACCGCTCCGAGGAACTCCCGCTCGTTCAAAAGCGGCCAAAAGATTCCGATAACACGTCTCGGTACCATCAACTGCGTTGTATAAAGGATCGTTGCGCCAGATTTGGCTACTGACCTCACAGCAAAAATCGCCACGATAGCCGCCCTGGTAAAGTTCTCGAACGACTTCAGCCTGATCCCAGCTATTGGACTCACCGACAAGGGCAAACTTCACCTTACCATCCTCTATCACGGCATCTTTCATCGCCACATAGTTTGCGACGGAAAGCGATTCGGCTACCGAGCGCGAAATACTCAAAGGCGGATCATTGAAGGCATAGTGACTATAGTCGTAGACCATTCTAAGGCGGGGCGGATTCCCTAGCTGCCCGAACAACCACTTTGCTTCAGCCGGTGTGGCCATCGCCTGCCCCCGATGCGGCTTGATTGATAAATAGCCCTTCTGATCCGCAAGAATCTGATTCCAGTTGGCAAGCCGGTCACGAAAAAGATTCCGGGACACCTCCCAGTTCTTGCCACCTAAAATAGTTTGAATGATAGGTGGATTCGAAGGGGATAGATCCTTCGCCAGCTGAATCAACTCCGCAATGTGATAGAGTTGCTTGAGGTGAACGTCATCATCCTCGCTCGGCTTCAAATCCGCCATCAGCGCAGAAACTCTCAATCCCGAATTCTCAAGCAATTCTCGAATTTCAGTCCGGGCCCTCGTTTCCTTCAATACCGTTGAAATATCCCCACTCGATCCTGGAAAAACAGTAAACTCAACAGCATCAAACCCCGTCTTGGCCACCAGCCGAATGGCATCAGCCAGCGGTAGCGACTGAAGCCCGTAGGTGCCGATTGCCAATCCACATCCCGACTCATCCGCCGCTTGTGTGACTGAGGAACAGGCGGTCAGACTCGCCGTCTTTAGAAATGTCCGCCGATCCCACTCCATACCTTATTCCACTTCGATACTCCAAAGCTTCGCCCCTGAAGTAATGAAAAGCGTCTTCCCATTTTCGCCACCAAAGGTGCAGTTGGTAATCATATCCTCAGGTACAGGGATAAAGTTCAACCGCTCTCCTTCGAGTGAAATAACGTAAACTCCCGCCAAATGCTTAGCCGCGCTTTCAAGTGAACTCGCAAAATTTAAACCGGCAGTGGCGTATACATTTCCGTCCGGCCCCACGCAGATTCCATCTGGTCCACGCTCACTCCCCCAGTCGTAAAGCTTTTTGCGACTGCCCCGATCAATGTCCCCGTCTGCATTGAGATCAAATCGCCACAAAGCCCGTTGGCCGTCCGCCTCCGGACCATTGTGATTATCGGCCACAATGAGATAGTGACCGTCGTTCGAAATCGCTATTCCGTTAGGGCGCTGTACTTCATGACTGATGATGCGTTCCACCGTTCCGTCAGGATCGATCCGATAAACTCCTTCGACGCCTTTCCCGTCAGCATCATACTGCTCCAATTCGTCGGGGCCGTCGTAACCGCCATAGCGCGGATCAGTGAAGAAGACCCTGCCCAGTGAATCAATCAGCAAATCATTGGGCGAATTATACCGCTTTCCCTCAAATCGATCGGTCAGAACTGTGATAGTTCCATCCAACTCGGTCCGAGTGACCCGGCGGTTCCCACCCTCCCGATGGCCCTCACAGGCATACAAGCGCCCTTCGGAGTCAAACCCCAACCCGTTGGCTCGACCGGACGGATGGCGAAACACATGGATCGTCTCCGATGGATCCCGCCGCATAATCCGATTGTTCTCAATATCGGTGAAAAAGACATTCCCGTCAGCCCGCCAGGCAGGCCCTTCCACAAAAGCCACCCGCCCCTCCATCTTCAATTCGCCCGCGTAGATAGCCGGCACAGCAGTCAGAATCATCAGGAGGCAGGTAGTTACAGAGAATTTCATAGTCGTAATTGTTGGCAAAAGAGCCCCTCATGTAAAGCGACCAAGAGACGCTTATGCGCCGCCTCACTTCCCGATGCAAAAGAGATGCTTCTCTCCCCTGATATAGAGCTGGTCGCCATAAACAGCAGGCGATGCAAAGACGGCTTCCCCCATCTCGCTCTGAGCCACTACTCGGAAGTCGGGTCCCGGCTCGACTACCGAAATAATCCCTGCGTCGGAAGTGAAGTAGGCCAGTCCATTAGCGGCAAGAATTGAAGCGCTATGCCCCCCCGGCAATCGCTCCCGCCAAAGCCGCTCTCCTGTCTCGGCCATAAAACAACTCGCAACGCCATTGTCTGCCACCACCAAAAAGTAGTCACCAATCGCAATCGGGCTCGGCACGTATGACGCCCCCACCGTATCTCGCCAAACAACGTGGGTATCCGTGACATTTCCGATCCCGTCCGGACGGATCGCTTGCATGTGCTTCTGTGGAAAGCCACAAGTCATGAACAACAAGTTCAAACCTTCATTGTAAACGATCGATGCCACAAACTGCTCTGTTGGACCGTCTATCACCCAGTGCTGATCACCAGTATCAGGATCGTAGCTGGCTACCGACAGGCTCCCTGAAAGAATCATCTGAGTTCGACCACCAATCTCCCTGATGATAGGAGTGCAATAGCTTCGCGTTTTGTTAGGCCGATCTGTCTTCCAAATAATTTCTCCTGTTTTCTCATTCAGAGCAACGATGTAGGCCTCGCCGTCATGATCGCCGTTCACGATAACTTTCCCGTTCCACAGAACAGGACAAGCGCAGTAGCCGTGTTTACTGGCAAAGGCACCTGGCCGGGATTTCCATAGCTCATTACCATCAAAATCATACGCCGCGACGAACATTGAATCTCCATCGAGAAAACTTACGATGACCCGTTCACCGTCCGTCACCGGGGTGCTGGATGCCCGACTGTTGAGGCGATGAATCTCCTCAGGCCCGGATTCCAGAACTACTCGCTCCCACTGAACTTGTCCCGTTGTTCGGTCAAGACTCATCAGAGAGCGTGTCGCCCCCGCCTCATCCGCCGTCACCAAAAAAATCCGGTCCTCCCAGATGATGGGAGAAGAATGCCCTATCCCATCAATTCTTGTGGACCAGGCCACGTCTGCATCAATGGAGAACTCAGTAGGAAGATTTGATGGAACGGTTGATCCGTCGCCTCTTGGGCCACGCCAACCCGGCCAATTTTCAGCAGCACACAAGCACTCCGGCGAGTGCATCGCAATCAGGACAACGATTGCCGGGATCAGAATAGATCGATCAAACATGCCCCATCTTTCTCTGCACTGAGGAAAGATCAATAGGCGGATTCACCTAACTCAGAACCCATTTCCCATCACCACTTCATCGAGTGGTAATTGCCCAGGCCCCTTGAGTTCCTTTGCCAATCGCCACCATCGGACCCATCACGTGATCTTCGGGAAGATTGATGAGCTTGGCTACTTCATCAATATCGAATCTGATCATGGGACAGGAATCATAGCCCATGTCCTTGGACGTGAGCATCATCGTCTGCATCGCCATTCCGATAGACCGCTGAGCTTCATCACGCTGAAGCCAATCCCGGCCCTCGTGAAATGGCCCCATCCAGCCCACCAGAAGATCTGCCACTTCTTGAGGCGCATTCTGCCAGTATCGAGCAGGCTCTTTCTCCCACGCTTTGGGGTCTGCCGTCACGATCACTAACAACGAAGCGTCAGTCATCTGAGCCTGATCATTACCAAGCTCAGTCCGAATTTTCTGCCTCAGGTCAGGTTCACGAACGATCACGAATCGCCAATGCTGAATATTGAAACTGGTCGGTGATTGAATCGTGGACTCGAGCAAAGTGGCCTCCTCCACTGAACTCAGTCGATGATCAGGATCAAAATGCTAAATCCCACGGCGCTGGTAGATGGCTTCAATAGGTTCCATGAGTATACAAAAATTCCGATGAAAGTGCGAAGTGACCGCAATCTCAGGCTTACTCAATTCAGTCCAATTTCAAAAGGACCTCATTCCGGCGCATCGGCCCGGGAGTCCATGGCGGATCATAACCAGCAAAAATAGGATTTCCCGAGGTAGAGAGACTTCGATCCTTCACTTCTTTTCTCAACGCAGCCAACTGCTTCTTCTGTGAAGATTCAGAGTTCCGACCGCTGTAGCGAAGTACAACATAGTCTCCCCCACTCATTCGATCGAGTCTAACAGAGGAGCCTGCTGGCACAGGTGCCCCCGCTTTTGCAATATCCTCAGGGACCACAAACTGCATTTCCGTTGCCTTTCCTTCAGACGTTGCGGGCATGAAGACCGGGGTTGTCATCGCGATCTTCTTCTCGGTTTTATTGTTGCCTGAGATGTATTTAAAGAGACGCCCGAAGCTCCCGCCTCCTTCTGCCGCCTGCATGGATGTCGACACGACAACATGCGGCTGATACTTGCGTATCTCGAACTTCCCATCACTTTTCACCACCTTGTAGCGGGCGGATTCATAACCGGCTCGCAAACTGCCGATCGAAACTGTCGCGATGATTCCAAGAATCACTATCACACCGAGCGTCCGACTCACCTTCATCAGTCGTGGTTACGCGCCCCGACTGAATATGGACTGAGTCAGCTATGTTAACAGTGTTCCCGTGCCCGGGTGATGACGACGCTGACACTTCCGCAGTCAGCCAGGATGAACTTCTCAACCTCCAAAGTCACCGCACAAACCCCTTCGAAGGCCACCACAGAGGCGGCAAGATCCTCCGCCAACGTCTCAATTAACTTTCGCTCTCCCTTCGATGCGACTTCACGCAATTTCTTGGAAACCTGATAGTAGTCGATTGTGTGTTCAATACAGTCATCGAACCCTTTGAAGGTCTTCGACAAAGTGATGGTGACGTTCACCTCCACACTCTGCGGGATGGCACGCTCTTCATCAGGTACACCTACCGTAGTGACCAACCGAAGGCCTTTGATATTGATATGATCACTCATTTGAATCGAACAGGGTCAAGTTAGGGACCTTACCCTGTTATGCCTCAACTAGCCGAGACGAAAGCGAATATCGCGGACGTTTTCCCGACCAAAGGCATCCTGCATTTTCTCCAGCAACCGGCCTTTCATCCGCTCCAGCTCGTAGTGGACTGCGGAATGAAGCACTTGAATACTCAACACCCCTCGCTGGAGAGCGACGGGCCGGGCATTCCTCGCCACAAACTCATCAACCATGTGGTTCCAGGCATCAAAAACCTGATCCTCGTTGAATCGATCCTTGAGTCCCAGTCCCTTCAACGTTTTCGCAACAGCAGACTCGCTGTCCTGCAAATACTTAGAAACATCCTGGGGTTCCCAATAGCCACGTAACTGCGCCAGAGCTCTATCCTTGGATGTTCGACGCGGGCGGGGACGGTAGGCCATTCAGTCTCCAGAGTAATTCCAAGCTGACCTGAACTCCACAAAAAAACTGCGTCGCCCGGAAGCAGCGCAGTTTTGAAAAAGCTAATTTGTTCCAGCTACTGTCTCAGTTAGCTGGAATGAAAGTCACGCTGCGCCGTCGTTTCCGATGGCTTCAACCGGACAGCCTTCCATTGCCTCGTCAGAAAGGGCTCGCTCTTCATCGGTCTCAGGCTGCTTAAAAACGTATGAATAGCCCCCGTCCTCATTACGAGTAAAGTTATCAGGTGCCGTTTCACGGCAAAGATCGCAATCGATGCACTGATCATCGACATAGAAAGTTCCAGCGACGTTATCTTCGTATTTATCTTCGAGTTCGGCCATGTTGCAAATATGTTGAAGGCGCCTATGAGGCGGCGGAAAACTAGGTTTCCTTTTGAACGGGCGCAACCAAATTTCGTTGACTTGTTGGAAAGGTCCTATTCAGGCACGATTTACCCCTCTTTGCTGAATTTCCCAGATGAATACCCACACGCACGAATCTTTCGAAGACGAAGCCGACACCGTTATCCCCCGGGAGGGCTGGCACGTCATTCATCTCTTTTACCATATCGAGCAATCCCAATGGTCGCTCTTCTCGGACGAAGAGAAGTTGGAGGCAAAAACTCATCTCACGGAACTGATCCAGGAGATCCGATCGGCGGACTCTACGCAGTTGCTTACGTTCTCAATGGTCACTCCCAAGGCCGATCTCGGTTTTATGCTTCTGACTGATGATTTACACAAGGTGAATGATTTCGAAACCCGGCTTACCCGCTCCCTTGGGTCCGACGTGCTATCCCCTTCCTACAGTTACCTCAGTATGACCGAGGTCTGCGAATACAGGTCCACCGAAGAACATTACAGAGAACAGCTCGTCTCGACAGGAGTCGAGAAGGGCAGCAAGGAGTTCGACAGCAGCATGGCGGAGCACAAAAGCAGGACCGAAAAATTCGAGCAGGACAGTCTCTATCCAGTCATGCCCGATTGGCCGGTTTTCTGCTTCTACCCCATGTCCCTTCGCCGTGGCGATGTGCACAATTGGTACAGCATGGAGCATGACGTGCGGCGACAACTGATGGCTGGCCACGCTCAAGTCGCCCGTCAACGAGAAGGAAAAGTGTGCCAACTCGTCACCGGTTCATCAGGACTCGATGAGCAGGAATGGGCCGTCTCGCTCTTTTCACACAATTCTCAGGACATCAAAGAAATGGTTTACGAGATGCGGTTCAATGAACTCACTTCGAATTACGCGGAGTTCAGCGACTTCCTCATCGGTCTCCAATTGCCGCTGAATAAGCTGTTCCAGCGAATAGGATTGTAGAAACGGATCTTCAGGCAAACCAGAGCCTATCTGCTCTGGTTACCTGAACTTCCGGTGCCCACAGTGCTCCTTTTAAGATGCAGCGAGCGCGGCATCAAGGTCTGCTAGAATGTCGTCGATACTCTCGATTCCAACGGAGAGTCGAATTAACTCCGGCGTAATCCCTCCGTCGGCCTGTTGCTCCTCATTGAGCTGTGAATGAGTCGTCGTCGCCGGATGAATCGCTAGAGATTTGGCGTCGCCCACGTTGGCAAGGTGAGAGAATAGCTCCAGTTTCTCAATGAACGCCTGGCCGGCCTCTGCGCCCCCTTTGATACCAAAGACCACCATGCCTCCTCCTTTGCCTTTGATATATTTCTGATTCTTTTCGTACTCAGAATCTCCCTCAAGGCCTGGATACCGAACCCATTCGACTTTGTCATGTGCCTGAAGATGGCGCGCCACTGCCAGTGAATTGTCGCAATGCCGGTCCATCCGTAACGGCAAAGTCTCGATTCCCTGCAGGATCGCCCAAGAGTTATCAGGTGAAATACAGGCACCCAGGTTGCGAAGGGGCACGGTCCGCATCCGCAGAATATAGGCAAGAGGAGCCAAAGGCTCGGGAAGATCGTGCCCCCAGCGAAGACCATGATAAGAGTTATCGGGTTCATCAAAAAGCGGGTGCTTACCGCCCGCCCAATTGAATTTGCCCGAATCGACTACGAGCCCCCCAATGGCAGTGCCATGTCCCCCCATCCACTTGGTCAAGGAATGCACCACGATATCAGCGCCATGATCGATGGGCTTAGTTAAATACGGGGTTGAAAAGGTGGAATCAACCACGAGAGGCAGTCCGTTGGCGTGAGCGATATCGGCCACCGCATCGAGGTCAGTGATCTCCAGCGCGGGATTCGAAACGGTCTCGCAAAACAAAGCACGGGTTTTGTCATCAATGGCGTCAGCAAAGGCCTGCGGGTCCTGAGAATCCACAAATTTCACGGTGATCCCCATCGCTGGTAAAAGCTCAGCAAACTGCGTGTAAGTACCGCCGTAGAGGTTCCGGGCCGAAACAATGTTGTCCCCCGCCTGTGCCAAATTAATGATCGCGTAAAATACCGCTGAGGTTCCCGAAGCAAGCCCCAGCCCACCCATTTCCGGACCGCCCTCCATTAGAGCCACCCGTCGCTCCAACACGTCAGTCGTCGGGTTCATGATCCGGCTGTAGATATTGCCGAGTTCTTTCAGAGCAAAGAGATTGGCCGCATGCTCAGTCGAATCGAATACAAACGAACTGGAGCGATAAATTGGTACCGCGCGGGCGTTCGTGGTTGGGTCGGGAGCGTGACCACCGTGAAGACAGAGAGTTTCAATATTCATATTGTGAGCAGCGAGGTTGGCAAAAGGCGTGCCTACTGGCAAGAGAAAGAGAGCACGTAATCTGGCAAGACGACGCAACGAAGACTGACTCAATCATACCGGCACTCGATCAAGCGATTCCTGCAGGTGAGCCGATTGAGCTAGCTCTTGCCCAAAAAGCCTAACGCTCAGGCCCCTATTGACCGTTGGCGTTCCTTACTGAGCGACTGGCGGTGGGAGCACCCTTCGACGGAAGATCAGCCGATGAGTATTTATCAACTGGATCATTGGACCAGTTGGCCCGGAGCAGTTCCCCGCTCACAGCGGAGACATAAAGGATCCCGACGGATACCTGCCCCACATTGTTCAAATTCAGCATCCAGACAGCCTCATTTTTGAGATCTCGCGAACGAAGCTGAAAGTGAACACTGTCGAATGAAACCTTCCGGGATGCGGCCAGTTTCTCCACAATCTTAAATACGGCTCCCGAATCGACCTTGAGCGAAGCCAGATCAATAGGGATGTCTGGCATGTCCTGATTTGGTAGCCGCTGGAACTTTCGCTCTGCTACAATGGTTCCACCGGCGACGACAGACTCGCGCATCACACCCGATTGATTAATAACATCGGTAAGAATCAGCCATTGTGGCGGTTGCGGCTGACCGAAAAATCCTACCATCCCCAGCACAGGCTCATTCTCTGTTTGCCCAGACAATTGGGCAAACGAATCCAGTGCAGCCAGAGCGCCCGAATCCGCCGGATCAACCGCCCAAAGACGAAAAGCACTTGTGCCAATCGCCAACAGGCCAATGATGATCCATCCTCTCATGATAACTTATCGGACTACCGACGGTTATAATCTTAATTATTATAGATATTTAATCAATCTAAATTATCTAGAATTTCCGGCATTCTTTAGGTTCCGGAGTTTGTTTCAGTTTCAAACCCATTCATGGCGGTAGACAAACCAAATAGTGCCCTGTTAATCCTAGGTCACGGCTCAACCGTAAATCCTGAATCCAGCCATCCTTGCTGGCAACATGCTGATGCAATCAAGCGCACGGGACAATTCAGCAACGTCTACTGCGCGTTCTGGAAGGAGGAGCCAAGCTTCCGCCAGGTATGGCCCATGATCGAGGAAGATGAGGTCTACGTGGTTCCAGATTTCATCAGTGAAGGCTACTTCACTCGCGAAGTGCTTCCCCGCGAGCTCGAAATCGAAGGCCATACGACCCTGAGAAAGGGCAAGACCGTGCACTACTGCGATCCCGTGGGCAGTCACATCTCGATGGCTGGGCTAATCACGAAACGAGCCCAGGAGACTGCCGGAAGTGATATCCCGCCGGGAGACATTTCGCTCATCGTACTAGGTCATGGAACCAAACTGAACAGCAAGTCGAGCGAGGCGATTGAAAATCAAGTCGCCGCGATCCGCAATTCCAGCGACCCATTTGCTGAAGTCGTTGCTGCCTACATGGACGAACCGCCCTACATAGCCGACTGGCAGACCCTGACCCATTCCAAAACTGTAGTCGCCGTTCCCTTCTTCATCGCCGACGGGCTCCACACCTACGAAGATATCCCGGCGCTTCTCGGAATCGAATCTGAACCCACTCAGGCAGGCGGGCAAAGAGAGTTATTCCATCAAAACCCTCATCAATTTGGGGAGAGAACCCTGTATTATAGTGCCTCAATTGGAACTGATCCGTCCCTATCCGAAGTCATTGTTGATCAAGTCGCCTATTTCGACGAACACTATCGGTCATGACGTTGGCCCAGGCATTTGAGACCCTCCTCCCTTGCGGAGAGATGCGCCGATTCGGAGAGTTAACCCTCAGCCATTCCAGCGAAGGGGTCTTTTCAGCCTGTCACAAACGAGACACCGGAATGACCGGCCATATTCCGACCGTCGATTCTGTCAGCGATCTCCGTGAGATCGCTAAATTTGACGCTAGCGGTGAATTCCGCCCTCTCAAAACCGCACCTTCGCTCAAATCCGGCTGGAAAATCGAATGCCGATCCTCCACGGAATTCCTTGAGCTCCTTGACGTGATTTATCCCGCAGTTGTCGGAACCTGGCTGGCCTATCAAGGAGGCGATCTCACACCAGTTCCACTGCGAGACACACTCGACCGCCAGACCGGCCAGTATAGTCAATCGGGTCAGATCACTGATCAGATGGCCAACCAAATCATGAGAAGCACCTGCTCGCAGGGTTGCATCAGGAAGATTGCCTGGCCCATCGACAACTGCTGCAAAGTCAGCCGACTCACCAGGCCTCCCCGCGACATTCCGGTCATCTGCACGGAAGCGTGCACATTCGCAATCGAAGAAGCACGTCGACTCGTTAAAGAGGCCGATGAAAAAGAAGACGCTCGGAGCTAATTCCGAAGCAATGGCAATTGAAGACCGAACGCGAATTCTTCAAGGATCAACACCGCGCCAGAATCGGCTCGACAGACGGTCCACTTCAGGATCCTCTTCGGGAATACTTTCTTCCCTGAGTCGCTCAGCATGGCCGTCGAGGTAGGCCGCGATCGTCTTGCTCCCATCCCACCTTTCCTCCATCGTTTCGATAATAGAATCTCGATCCTCGAAATCAACGAGATTGGATTCTTTATTCTCGATGTAGAGCATCGCATTCGGCATGAACAACAGATTCGAAAGCGTCTTCTCTGTTAAGTATGGGTCGCCTGAATTTGCTGATTCGTAGATCCTGTCATATTGGAGATTCGTGTTCATCGCATAGCTGTGCTTGTGATAATCCCTCTCCTCGACATCCTTTTTGACCGATTGCGTGTTCTCCAACAGGGTACCTTTGATATGGCTTCCCTGCTCGTCCACGCTATAGCCCCCGGAGTCAGCATATTCGCCGTCATTCTCTTCGCGGTTAGCTTGCTCACTCAAGTAAAGGTGGCCAAAAACTACGCCATCAATCCACAGTCCCGATTCGCTGAGATTCCAATACTTCGGGAAAAAGTCGTCCGGATCCATGCTTCCAGGAACCTCCATGCCCCCCGGATACTCAGGTGAGGGAAGCTTATTCCCATTGTCTCCTGCCCAGGTCAGAGTAGCGATCGCAATCTGTTTGAGGTTATAGGTATTCTTCATCGCCTCAGCGAGCTGCTTCCCTTTGCTGAGACTCGGAACCATGATAGAGATAAGAATCCCCAAGATAGCGATAACGACGAGAATCTCGACCATCGTGAATCCACGAAAGTGCCGACTTACAGGAAAAGGAATTTTCATAGCAAAATAGAGCCGTCCGAAAGGTCTCGGTGCGGCTGAAGCTGAATTGTACTGAATCTAAGATGATCTGGTCAAGGCTGAATCCCTACTTGTCATACTCCGACTCCTTGCTCGGAGCGGCATACCACTCGTCATGGGATATGGCGTCATTACGAAAGCTGGAAGCTAGCTTGCCCCTTGTCACCTCCGGAAAACACGATACGATTCCCTTCTGAAAATCATGAAATCATCCTGTTTCCTCTTCTTCCTGCTAGTCGGCTTCGTGCTGCCTTCCTTCTCAAACGGCGCCGACCTACCCAACGTCATCATCGTAATTACTGACGATCAGGGCTACGGAGACCTTTCCTGCCATGGAAACCCTGTCGTCAAAACTCCCTTTATTGACGCACTTGCCGGGGAGTCAGTAAGACTTGATGACTACCACGTCGCTCCCACTTGCTCACCCACCCGGGGTGCCCTCGTCACCGGACACTGGACCGACCGAACTGGCGTTTGGCACACCATTATGGGACGTTCTATGATTCGTGAAAACGAGGTCACTATTGGACAGATTTTCAAGGACAACGGATACGCCACGGGAATGTTCGGCAAATGGCATATGGGAGATAATTACCCCTTTCGTCCGGAAGACCGAGGCTTCACTGAAGTCCTCCGCCATGGTGGTGGCGGCGTCGGGCAAACGCCCGACTACTGGGACAACGCCTACTTTGATGGATCCTATTTCCACAACAAAAAGCCAGTTCCGGCCAAAGGCTTTTGCACCGACGTCTTTTTTCAATATGCCAAAGACTTCATTTCAGCACAGGTCCAGGCAGACAAGCCATTCCTGACTTATCTTTGCACCAATGCACCTCATGGACCCATGCACGCTCCCGTGGAGAGCTCCGCGCCCTATGCAGAGCACGGCGAGTCAGTTGCCAATTTCTTCGGAATGGTTGCCAACATCGATGACAACGTGGGAGCCATGCGCGAATTCCTTGAAGAGAAAGGAATCGCCGACAACACCATTTTTATCTTCACCACCGACAATGGTACCGCCGGCGGCAGATCTACTTTTGATGGTGGCATGCGCGGAGCCAAAGGCAGCGAATATGACGGTGGACACCGAGTCCCCTTCTTTCTTCACTGGCCCAACGGCGGATTCGACAAGGAGCACAGGATCGAGACGATCACCGCTCACGTCGATGTCGTGCCAACACTAATCGACCTCTGTGGTATCAATCCCCCGGAAGGAGTCATATTTGATGGCACATCCATTCGGGCTTTGTTAGAAAGTTCTGATCGTCCATCCGACTGGCCCGATCGCATTCTTGTCACTGACAGCCAGAGGGTCAAAGACCCCATCAAATGGAGAAAGTCTGCCGTCATGACCAACGACTGGCGCCTCGTCAGTGACGCAGGAAGTGACGGCCCCAGACACGAACTCTATGCCATCAAGTCTGATCCCAAACAGGAGAAGGATGTCATCGCCGACCACCCTGAAGTCGCTGAACGTCTCAAGGAATTCTACCACAACTGGTGGGTCGAAATAGAGCCTTCCTTCGGCGATCCTGCCCGCATCCGCATTGGCAATCCTGCCGAAAATCCCAGCCGCTTAACCTGTCACGACTGGATCACCACAGGATCGAGCCCATGGAATCAGGCACACATCCGAAACGGTGATGACAAACCCGGCAACCTCGGTTTCTGGTATCTCGAAATTGAAAAATCCGGCGACTACGAAATCGAGCTGCGCCGTTGGCCCAACGAAGGTCCCGTGTCAAAGAGGGCTATCACTGATGCGATTCCTGCAGGCAGCCAGGTCCCCGGCGGCAAGGCCTACCGCGCCACGGACGGTCGTGCAATTCCTGCTAAAACAGCTCAGATAGAAATCGGTGGTCAAAACATGAAAACCGAAATTCCAGCAGGAGCCAGTAGCGTGACCTTTGATATCAAGCTCGAAGCAGGTCCCTCCCAGCTCTCCGCCACCTTCGTGGGCCCCGAAGGACAAGTCACCGGTGCCTACTACGCCTACGTGAAACGGAAGTAGAATCTCGAGCGTCCCAGCAGGGTTAGATCACCGGTCTAACCCTGTTTCTTCCGATATACGACTCTACGGAATCCCTCTCAATTCGACTTGAAGCCAGTCGAATTCATAGCCACATTGCGGCAACTATGTTTCCCCTCTCAGTCGCTGCGATCAGCTCAGCAGCAGCAGACCCAAATGCCACCGGCTCCTGGACACTTCTAGCTGTCTACTTTTGCGTCGCTATCGGCGTCTCATTTTTCTGCTCCGTTTGGGAGGCTGTGATTCTAAGTATCACCAACCCCTACGTTGCCAACCTGAAAAAAAACAAGCCCAAGGTCGGAACGCTTCTAGAGGATCTCAAAAATCACATCAGCCGGCCTCTCACGTCTATCCTGACGTTGAACACTATTTCCCATACCGTTGGCGCCATGGGTGTCGCCTCTCAGGTAACGGCCCTTGGCGGCGGAAAATGGGACGCGCTGGCCGGCGCCCTGATGACCATCGCTATTCTCATCGCTTCGGAGATCATCCCCAAAAATCTGGGAGCGCGTCACTGGCGAGCCTGGGCGCCATGGGTGGGCCTATGCCTTCACTGGCTTACTAGAATGATGACACCCGTTGTGTGGTTCATCGAGATTTTCAGCAAAGGCGGTCACGGCGAAGCCACCTTCAGCCGTGACGAGCTCAAGGTGATGGCTGAACTCGGAACCCGACAGGGCAAACTCAAAGAAGACGAATCCCGAATTCTCGACAACCTTCTTCGCCTCAGCGAGATTGCGGTTCGCGAAGTCATGACGCCCCGGGTTGTCGTATTTGCCCTGTCAGAGGAAACCACCGTGCAGATGTACCTCGATCGACACGACAGTTCGCCGTTTTCCCGGATCCCTATCTTTGCAGAGAACCGCGATGACATCAGGGGGTTTGTTCTCAAACACGACATCCTCCTCGCAGCGGCTCAGGACAAATTTGACCTCCAGCTTAACGATCTCAGCCGGGAGATCCCCGCCATGCCTCAAATAACAAAAATGACCGATGCGTTTCAGCAACTGGTCGCCAATCGGGATCACATCGCCATTGTTCTCGACGAGTACGGTGGCATGAGCGGTCTAGTCACGATGGAAGATGTTGTCGAAACATTACTGGGACTCGAGATCGTCGACGAGGCAGATACCCGTGAGGACATGCAGGAATTTGCCCGCAACATGTGGAAAACCCGTGCTACGAAAATGGGACTGGAAGTCAATGCTCCGGCAGAGGACGAACAATCTACCGAACAGGCCGACTGATCAGGCTTAAGGACTAAACTGAAGAAGGCCCTTCAGATTCGAGCTCACCCAGTTCGCCGATTAGGTCACGATCACCGATTTGCCCGAGGGTCTCCAGCTCCTGATGCAAAACCCGCCAGGCTGGCTCTCCGCCCTCGCAAGTCTGCCCGCAATGAGTACGGCTGACGAATCCATCGTAGTTATCGAATCGCTGAGGGTCCGTTTTTGCTGAGAAGAGAGTCAACCTCGGCTTGTAATCCGGCCCTGAGACTACCGAGAGAGGATGAAGCCAGCACGTCGCCGGCTTATAGTGCCATGGATGGAGACCTCGATTTGTAGCTAATACCTGCAGAGAGCAACGCGCATCTGGCAGCAAAAACACACAATTCGTTTCAGGGAAATGATCAGGGTAGTCCGGCACTTTCCCCCTCATTGGAGCCACCTTGACAGCCGTCTTTGGCCCCGCCGCAACATCGCGCCACTTTCCATAAACCACCGTTTGCTTCGGTAGTTCAGCCCCGATCGCTTTGAGTTCCGTCGAAGCTGAATCCGACAATGCCCTAATAACTCGAGCTTCCTCAGAGGAAAGATAGACTCCATCGTGGCAACAAGTCCCGCCACACGAATTCAAGTCACAACGACGGAGAGGACGCTGCAGAGCCTTGCCGTCGAGGGTCATCCCGCGAACCGTCTCCGCAAGGAACTCTCGTGTTTCTGGAAAAGCCGCAATCGCGTGACTCATGAGATCGCAACCTTCCGTGAGATACTCCAATCTGTCGACGTTTATCAATGGCGGCATACGCCAATCGCCCAATAGATGCGCTTCCTACTCTTTACTCTGACTTTTGCACTCCTCTTCGCGGCCGCCGCTGAAGAAGTGGACTTCGGTCGCGACGTCCGCCCCATCCTTTCCGACAAGTGCTTTAAGTGCCACGGACCCGACGCAAAGAATCAGAAATCAGACTTTCGAATTGATACTCTCGAACAGGCCACGGCCGATCTCGGGAACTATTCAGGTGTTGTCCCCGGCAGCCTCAAGGAGAGTGAGGTTCATTGGAGACTCCACAGCGATGACGACGACGACTTGATGCCACCGCCAAAGTCGAAGATGCCCCTCACCAAAAAGGAGATTGCCATTATTGACCAATGGATTGAGGAGGGAGCCAAATTTCAGGAGCACTGGGCATTCGAACCCGTCGCTGAAAAAATCCCTGTCCCAGTTACGGATTCAGAATGGGTGCGCAATGAGATCGATCAATTTGTTCTCTCTCGTCTCAATAAGAAAAAATTCTCGCCCTCAACAGAAACCAGTCGGGAAAAATGGCTCCGACGGGTTTCTTTCGACCTCACGGGGCTAGCTCCTACCACGGCTGAATTGGACTCCTTTGTCGCCGACACCTCCCCAGAATCCTATGAGAAAGTGATCGATCGGCTATTCGCCACCGATAGCTATGCGGAACGGCTCGCTTCTGAATGGCTTGATGTGGCCCGATATTCCGATACTTACGGCTATCAGGTTGATCGTGATCGCTTCGTCTGGCCATGGCGGGACTGGGTCATTCGTGCTTTCAAAGAGAACCTTCCCTACGATCAGTTCATCACCTGGCAACTCGCCGGAGACCTCCTCCCCAATCCAACTCGAGATCAAATCATCGCAACGGCATTTAATCGACTTCATGGGCAAAAAGTTGAAGGTGGCAGCGTTCCGGAGGAGTTCCGGATAGAGTATGTCGCCGATCGCGTCCACACCTACGGCACTGCATTTCTCGGACTAACGATGGAGTGCTGCCGCTGCCACGATCACAAGTATGACCCCATCAAGGCCAAGGACTACTATCAACTCTCCGCCTTCTTCGACAAAATCGACGAGGCCGGCCTCTACTCTTTTTTTACGCCCGCCGTTCCATCACCGACCTTATGGCTTCCCAATGAAGGGGAAGAGAAGCAACTCGATGATCTGACTGATCAGATTGCAGCCACAGAGAAACGGATCGGGCAACTCGCAATGAAAGCTCTGCCTGCGTTTGAGGACTGGAATAAGGCTCAATCTCAACCTACTTCGCTAATCCCTCCAATTGCCGCAT
Source organism: uncultured Verrucomicrobiales bacterium (assembly GCA_963975655.1). Lineage (GTDB taxonomy): Bacteria > Verrucomicrobiota > Verrucomicrobiia > Verrucomicrobiales > DEV007 > Arctic95D-9. The sequence continues at coordinate 24,164 of CAXBHX010000037.1, read as the reverse complement.
TTTCTTTCGAGACAATCAAAAAGAATGCCTTCACCAACGCGATTGACCCTAACCAGTCAGCAAAGACATCACCGCGGAACAAACTAGTTTCCGGAAAAACAGGTCAAGGAGTTCATCTTACCGGAGACGACAGCGTTACTCTCCCGGTAGGCAATTTCACCAGAGATGATGCATTTTCAGTCTCCCTATGGATGAAAACGCCCAACGAGAAAAAGCGCGCTGTCATCTTTTCCCGCTCTAAAGCCTGGGCCGATGCTGCGAGCCGGGGCTACGAACTCCTTCTGGAGGAAGGCAAACTCAGCGCAGCGCTGATTCATTTTTACCCCGGCAACTCCATCCAAGTTCGAGCGAAGGAGAAACTTCCTATTGGTGAGTGGAAACACGTCACTTTGACCTACGACGGCTCAAGTGTTGCGACCGGTCTGAACCTCTATGTGGATGGCATTGCAGTCGACACGGAAATTGTGCGCGACAATCTCACTCGTGAGATCACCGGTGGAGGCAGCGACACCATCGTCATTGGCCAACGCATGAGGGACAATGGATTCAAGAACGGCGTCGTTGATGATTTTCAAGTTTTTGACCGAAAACTCACTCTCGAGGAGATCAATGCCGTGTGCAGTGGCTCGAACTTCAACCCGAGCCTGGACTACTTCCTTGCACATACTCACGCCCCGTATCAGAAGGCGACAGCAAAGCTTAAGGCACTCAAAATCGCTCGAAGTGAACTTATCAAGGACATACCCGAAATCATGGTCATGGAGGAGACTAGAGATCCGCTTCAAACCTACGTGCTTGGACGAGGACACTATGAGAACCGAGGTGAACCCGTCTCCCCTGCCACTCCGAACTTCCTTCCTCAAATGCCCGAAGGCGCGCCTCAGAACCGCCTTGGACTCGCCCAGTGGACTACCTCACCTGACAATCCACTCACCGCCCGGGTAACGGTAAACCGATACTGGCAAATGCTATTCGGAACAGGGCTGGTAGCGACGTCTGAAGACTTCGGCAGTCAGGGCCGGACACCCAGTCATCCCGCCCTGCTCGACTGGCTCGCTCGCGACTTTATTGATCATGAATGGGATGTGCAGCACCTCTTGAAGCAGATCGCTCTTTCTGCAACCTACCGACAGAGTTCTGATATTGCATCAGGCGAATTGACCACGCTTGATCCGGAGAACACCTTACTCTACCGCTATCCCGCGCCCCGCCTCTCTGCGGAAATGATTCGCGACAACGCGCTCCATGTCAGCGGCCTTCTGGTTGACGAAATTGGAGGCCCTCCGGTTAAGCCTTACGACATCGCCCTGTCCTTCAAGCCTTCCAAGATAGGAGCCGGGAGTGACCTCTACCGCCGCAGCCTCTACACCTACTGGAAGCAAACTGGACCAGCACCCGTCATGACCACCCTTAACGCATCCAAGCGCGACGTCTGCCGGGTTCGACTGGAAAAAACGGACTCACCTCTTCAGGGACTGGTCTTGTTAAACGCTCCCCAGTTTGTCGAGGCCGCCCGGACCATGGGAGCTCGATTAGTAGAAATCCATGGCACAGACAATGACGCCATTATCGATGAGACCTACCGCCGACTGACGAGCCGTCGCCCCAACGAGGAAGAACGCCCTATTCTTCGGCAGTTACTATTGGAGCAGGAGGCTCACTTCAGCGAACACATCGAATCCGCAAAATCTCTTCTCGCAACAGGTGCCTCGGCGCCACTAAAGACTGAGAATCCTGCCCACCTAGCGGCTGTTACCGCTCTAATTTCCACCGTCATGAATTTTGACGAGTGTATCACCAAGCGCTGACTGAAGCCCAGACCACCAATCACCCATGACTGAACCCCGCTGCACCGGTTTCGACTCCCCTATCGGCCTGAGCCGACGACAAGCGCTTGCCCAGTTCGGCGGCGGCCTCGGAAGCATCGCCCTCGGTGGACTCGTTGGGAACTCCCAGGCGAGCATTTCCGCGCCCCGATTCCTGACCGGTGCGCCCAAAGCAAAACGAGTCATCTACCTCTTCCAAGGTGGAGGCCCTTCGCAGATTGATCTCTTTGACCACAAACCTCGCCTCAATGAGGAACAGGGAAAAGAATTGCCAGACTCGGTTCGCAACGGACAACGCCTCACTGGCATGTCAGGCAATCAGGCGAGCCTGCCTCTAGTCGGATCGCCATTCAAGTTCTCCCAACACGGAGAATCCGGGCTCTGGCTGAGCGATCAACTCCCTCACACTGCCAAAATCGCTGACGACATCACCGTGGTCAATTCGATGTACACTGAGGCAATCAATCATGGACCCGGCGTGACCTTCATGCAGACCGGTTCGCAGATTGCCGGACGTCCCAGCATTGGGTCATGGCTTTCCTACGGCCTCGGCTCGACCAACGAGAACCTTCCCTCATTCGTAGTCCTCGTAACGAAGGACAAGAAGGGGCAGCCCTTGGTGAGCCGCCTTTGGGGCAGCGGCTTCCTACCAGGGAAAAACGACGGAGTTCGTTTTCGGGCAGACAAGGATGCCGTTCTCTACCTCAACAACCCGGAAGGACTGGACAGCACCTCCCGACGGCTCATGCTTGATAGGCTCAACGAACTCCATGAAATCGAACTTGCGAAATCAGGCGACACCGATTTGGAGACACGAATCGCTCAGTACGAAATGGGATTCCGCATGCAAACCTCGATTCCTGAGGTCACTGATCTCACGAAAGAATCAGACGCGACCTTTGAGCTCTATGGCGAAGAGGCCCGCCAACCCGGCACCTTTGCGGCCAATTGCCTGATGGCTCGCAGACTCGCTGAACAGGGAGTTCAATTCATCCAACTCTACCATCAGGGATGGGATCACCACGGCGGGATCCCTTCAGGCATTAAACGTCAGACTAAAGAAACTGATCAGGCTTCAGCCGCTCTCATTACCGACCTCAAACAGCGTGGCATGCTCGATGACACTCTCGTCGTTTGGGGCGGAGAGTTTGGTCGCACTAACTATTGTCAGGGCAAATTCAGTCAGGAGAGCTTCGGACGCGATCACCACCCACGATGCTTTTCCGTGTGGATGGCGGGAGGCGGAGTCCGCGGAGGTCATACCCATGGTCAGACTGACGAATACAGCTACAACGTGGTCGAAAATGGCGTCCACGTTCATGACTTCCATGCCACCCTGCTCCATCTTTTGGGAATCGATCACGAGTTGCTCACCCATCAATACCAGGGGCGCCATTTCCGCCTTACCGACGTTCATGGTCATGTCGTAAAGGACATTCTTGCGTAAGCGAATTGCGTTGAGTCGGGGGGAAATCGCCTTCATTTTCACTCCATGTTTCGACCGCTTCTCGTATTGTTCCTTCTGCTTCCCTTTGCCGCCGCCCATGCTCAGAGCAAAAAGTGGGCTCCTCCGCCCGCCATCGAACTGAAAGCGCTGATTGGCAAAAATAACTCGCTCGCTGCAGAGAAAATTCGATCAAGTTGGGGAAAGGAGGCCCTCTCAAGCGGCAAACAAAAGTGGATTGAAGAAACAACGCTGCTCGTCGGAGTGACCTCCAGCGTGCCGGTATCAGCCTATCGCAGTTCCGGCGAGAAGATCGGCGACCTCACTCTGATCGATGATGAAGGCCTCTACGCCCTGGCAAAAGACGTAGGCAACGTGCAGGAGTTCACCTACACGCTTGAAACAAAATCCAGAGAGGTAGTCGGCGGCGGCTCCGTCAAAATTGAGTACTACCCCTATCCCCCTGACTCTTTCCAAATAGAGGGAAATCCTGAAGGACAACTCCATCCCCATCGGTGGACGAATTCAAAAATATTTCCAGGAACCGAACGGGACCTTCTCGTTTACATCCCGGCTCAATACGACGGGACGGAATCTGCTGCGTTGATGGTTTTTCAAGATGGTTTGCGACACGCTGACCGCAATAGCAGCGGCGGCCTTCGTGCTCCGACTGTGTTCGACAACCTAATTGCTACTGGGGACATGCCGGTGACCATCGGGATATTCATCAATCCTGGCAGTCTTTCAGATCAGCCGGCAGGCAGCAAACCACGCAACCGCAGCGTGGAATACGATTCTCTGGGGCCGGACTACGTCGATTTCCTGCTCGAAGAGATCATTCCATTCGTGGTCGAAGAACATGATCTCAATTTGAGCGATGATCCCGGCCAGTGGGCAATCGCCGGAGGATCCAGTGGGTGCGCCTGCGCCTGGACTGCCGCTTGGGAGCGCCCTGACAAGTTTGGCAAGGTACTCGGCTGGGTCGGCACCTTCGTCGACATCCGGGGAGCCAATGCCTACCCCTCGCTCATTCGAAAGACAGAGCTCAAACCGATTCGAGCAGCTCTTCACGACGGTACCAGCGACCTCGACAATCAGTTTGGCAACTGGCCCCTCGCTAATAAACAGATGGAGACGGCTCTTGAGTTCATGAACTACGACTACCGCTACTGGTGGGGGCCCGGCTTTCATGGCAGTCGACACGCTGCCGTCCTTTTGCCGGAAATGCTGAAGTGGCTTTGGAGCGAATAGCTCTACTTTTTCACCTTTTTGACGAACTGGTCCAGTTGCTCGATCAGGTCGAGCTTCTGCCCCCTCACCTCCTCGCGGTCTGAAACGTTGGTAAACTGCCCCGGATCATTAATCATGTCGTAGAGCTCCTCCGTGCCATCCTTGTATCTCATGTAGGCCCACTTCGGAGCTCGCAGCCCGTGTCCCGCTCCATCGAGCGTGATAGAAAACGATTTTACTGACACCGCAGGATCCTTCAACACGGGAACCTGACTCGTGCCCTGAACGTGGTCAGGTATCTTCACTCCCAACAGCTCACAAACGGTGGGATATATATCGACCAGTTCCGCCATCGAGGTGGTCCGGCCCGGCTTCATACCGGGAGCCGAGATGATCATCGGCACTCTGGCGGAATCTTCATGAAAATTCCCCTTCTGCCAGAGATGGTGCTCACCCAGATGATACCCGTGGTCACTGGTAAAAATAATCAGCGTTGAATCTCGCAACCCCTTTGCATCCAACTCTGCCATAACCCTACCGACCTGCTCATCCATGAACGTCACGGTGGCGTAGTAGTCCGCCCACATTTGTCGGATATTGTCAGGGTATTGGCCGATGCCGCTCGACTCATCCGTCATCTTAGAAATACCCAGCTTGGGAATGTCATCAAGATCCCCTTCCGGAACATGCGGCGCCGGGATCGACTCCAGCGGATACATCTCGAAATAGGCCTTCGGTGCCACACTCGGATAATGAGGCCTCACAAATCCCGTCGCAAGAAAGAATCTATCCTCGGATTCAGCCCGTTGCCCCAGCAACTCAACCGCTTTAGCCGCAGCCTTGGAGTCCGGTTGCTCAGATCCATCCCCGTCAGACACAACACTGGCATACATGCGAAAAGGCATTCTCGTCGATTGACGATTCTCGGGGTCACGTGTCGATATATTCTGATTCAGGAGCCTGTAAAGCCCCTCGGTATGAGCTTCGCTCCCTTGACTATTGAAACGCTCAGTCCAGGTGTTCTCAACGTCATCTCCATTGGTACCGGCGATAATGTCTCCCGGCACCCGCATGTGAAAAATCTTTCCCACGCGCGCGCTATAGAATCCTTGATCGATTAGATGTTTTCCAAGCGTAATGCCCGTGTCACCCGTGTAGCGACTGTACATGAATGATCGCCTCGACGGCCCGCACACGGTTCCCTGACAATACGTCCGCTCGAATACCATCCCCTGTTCTGCCAGGGCATCAATATTCGGGGTTTGGCAGATCTCATTGCCGTAGCATCCCAAGGCACTCGCTTTGAGGTCATCTGAGATCAAAAAGAGCACGTTTTTGATCTGATTCTTCGCAGCGACGGAGTGCACTACCCCACCCGGGAGCCAAATCAATAATCCAACTACAAGACACAAGCGTTTCATAACGTGGAGGCTAACCCACGATGAAATGACCAGATAAGTCTAAATTGCGCCAAAAAAACTTGTTAACTCAATCCGAACTTCGCTCTAAATAGGGCGTTGCCTCCCGCAAAAAATCAAATTTGCCTGTATCCTTCTTCAAACCCCAGAACATATTCCCGACATGAAATTCTCATCGAAGCCATGGATCTTTCTTTCAATGATCGCAAGCGTCCTGGCCGTCTCGTGCCTCAGTTTGCCCGCCCAGACCCGCGCAGACAAGGCCCAGGCTACGGCAGAGGCCAATCCTGAAGCGGAATGGTGGGAGCTCATGGACACAGGCCCCTTTATTTCCGACACATTCCGGATGTTCGAACCCACTGGCGAAGTCGGCGCGCTCAAGGGAATCGCGCTCAAAGTGGGTCCGGAAGAGGATTATACTCTACTTTTTGACACCGAAACACTGCGCATGGTCGCAGGATTCCAGGGAAACGTGATCCTTGGGGGCACTCCCTGGGATGGGAAACACGGCGGCAATTCTTCCACCCCAAGTGAGCGCGAAAACTACTTTTTTACCAGCAACTGGGGTCCCGGCTGGGCTATCAACGGCGAGTGGACTGATCCCCGGGAGAAGGACAATGACATCCCTAACGGTCCATTGCCCCGGTCTCTAGCCAAGTATCAAGGGCTCTATCGCCACGAAGGAGCCACTGTGCTCAGCTACACAGTTGGCGATGCCAGGGTTCTCGAACAGCCTGCGCTCGTCGACGGATCTTTGATTCGTTCTTTCTGGGTCTCGGACAACGAGCAAGCAATTCAGCTTCTCGTTTCCGACCCATTTGCGGTTCCAGCTGAGGGCGAACCTCAATCCGACCGCGTCGCGACACTCCTCAACGCGCCAGAGGGAGTCGTCATCGAAACACTCGACTCCGGCCGAAGAATTGTCAGTATTCCCGCCAACTGCAAAGAAGGAAGCTTTCATCTCGTATACACATTCGATCAGGCCCCCACGTTTAAGGTGGAGGCAGCCTCACCTGAGACGCTCACTCAAGCCGGTCCCGCGCTGTTTCCCGAGACCATCGAGGTCTCAGGTCAACTCGGCAGCAGCGAAGAAGCCTACACGGTAGATACCATTCCTCTGCCGACTGACAATCCGTGGCAATCCGAGATTCGCTTCGGCGCCTATGATTTTTTTCCTGATGGAAAACGCGTCGCCTGCTCCACTTGGAACGGAGACGTCTGGGTCGCTGACGGTATCGATGGGGATCTCGAGACCATCACCTGGCGTCGCTATGCCAGCGGTCTTTACCAGACTCTTGGCCTCAAGATTGTCGACGGCATCATTCACACTCTGGGCCGGGACCAGATCACCAAACTCCACGACCTCAATGACGACGGAGAGGCCGATTTCTACGAGTGCTTCAACAACGGCGTTCGCATCACCTCCGGCTTCCACGAATTTGCCTTCGATCTGCAAACCGATGCGGACGGCAATTTCTACTTCAGCAAGGGCCAACCTGTTCTCGGTGGCGGACGCGGTTTTGCGCCTTGGACGGACCATAATGGAACGATTCTCAAGGTAAGTGCCGACGGAGAAAGCATCACCCGCATGGCCTGGGGGCTTCGTGCTCCCGGGGGAGTCAGCGTAGGGCCCAACGGTGAACTGACCACCGGCGAAAATGAAGGCAGCTATGTCCCCCGCTGTAAAATTACATGGAGCAAGCCGGATGGCAGTAGCTTCCACGGCGTCGTGCCAAGTGAATGGGACGACAAATTATTTGTCCGCACTCTACCCGGTACACCCACCGACTACGAGCGCCCTCTCTGCTGGCTTCCCTACTTTGTCGACAACTCCAGCGGCAGCCAATTCTGGGTCCCCGAAGGCAGCCCCTGGTCCACCCATGCAGGCGCCATGCTCCACCTCTCCTACGGCAAGAGCTCAGTCTACCGAACTCTGATTGACGAAGTCGATGGCCAGGTTCAAGGAGGCGTCTACAAGCTGCCCATCGAACTGACCACGGCTGTTATGCGGGGTCGGTTTCACCCCACCACTGGTGACCTCTATCTGATTGGATTCCGAGGTTGGCAGACCAACGGCGGCACTGGGTTCAACCGCGTGCGCTTGACCGGGAATGAAAAGCCTGTCCCCGTTGAGCTCAAGGCTCACAAGAACGGTCTCATGGTGGTTTTCAGCGACGCGCTCGATCCCGAAATTGCTAGCGATCCACGCCGCTACTCCATCAACAAGTGGGACTACGTCTGGGGCCCACAATACGGATCCGGCCGTTTCTCCATCGATAAGCGTGATGACGAAGCACGGCTTAAAGCCCTCAACGAACCATCCAAGGGTGCCCAGAACCAGATCGATTCGGTGCCAGTGAGAGCCGCCACCCTACTGGAAGACGGAAAGACCGTATTTCTCTACATCCCGGAGATGACTCCGGCCATGCAAATGGAGATCATGATGGATCTCGCAGATGCTGACAAAGAACCTTTCCGCGAAACCATCTGGAATACAGTCCATAATCTGCATCCTGAGTTCGGCAACCACGGCCTCGATCTCACCAATCTCCCCGAGATCAATACTGAGCCGATCGGCAATCCCGGTCTGATTCTCAGCATGGCCCATGGCAGCACCGATGATGCCCTGGTTGTCGACCGTCTCGCGCTCACCGTCGGAAAAAATGCGCCATTCACGCCGTTCATGGACTTCATGCGTGGCAACGAAGTTGTCTTTGAAGGCGACCTCGTCGTTCCGGCCCGCGACAAGCTTGCATTCCGCCTCAATGGCACCGGTTGGGCCAGCCTCAAAATTGACGGAGAAGTGGTCATGGAGGGAGATCTACCGCTTCAGTCCAAGCCAATGGAACTCTCCACAGGGCCTCATGATATCTTCTGTAACTTCCGACGCCCCCTCACAAAGGCAGGGAAGAACAGCGTCGCCGGTCTCGGTCGTATTCAATTGCTCTGGAGCGGTCAGGATTTCTACTGGGAGTCCGTCCGTCCGTCTGCCTTCCGTCACCTGCCCAATGATTTGCTCGAAGCGAAGGCCAAAACGCGCGTCGGCCGAGATCTCTTTGCATCCGTCGGCTGTATTCGCTGCCACGAACCCGATGCTGACCTGATCAGTCGCGCCACAGGCATGCCTGAATTATTCGAGAAATTGCCGGACTTCCACAACATCGGCAGCCGCCTCAATCCTGGTTGGGTCGAGTCCTGGGTCCGCCAGCCAAAGGACCACTGCCCCAGCGTGGCACCGGATGATGCACCGCATATCGCCGCCTACCTTGCGACGTTGAAAGTCGAAGATCTCGAGAGTCCGTCAGGAGACGCTGCTGCGGGCAAGGAACTCGCCGGTAAGCTGCACCTCGGCCCCTGGGTCGATCTCCTCACCGCGGAATCTCGTTACACCGCGGGAGGCCTCGCCGAGTTTCTTCAAGATCCTGCAAAGCACCACGTCGACACGACCTTTCCCAGTCTCCATCTCGACGATGAAGAGGCCGATAATCTCGCCGCCTGGATCCTGACCGAGCAGCCCAAATTGCCTGAAATGGCCAAGGGCAATCCCGCCAAGGGCAAAGCCATGGTGGAACAACGCTGCCTCGTCTGTCACGAACCCAATGCAGCCAAACGCCCCGCCTACGAGTTCGCGGCCAAACCGCTTAGCGAAATGTGGGAAGAAGAGTGGATGGTGAAAGGCTGCCTTTCCGAGGAAGAAGGCAATGCGCCCGAACTGGGGCTCGCGCTGGAGGACAAACAGGCCCTGCTCGCCTTCAAGAACGTCGACAGCAATGCCGGCCTCAAATCGCTCAATCGTTTCGTGCCGCACGAGTTCGCCAACCGTACCATGGACCGCCTCAGCTGCACGCAATGTCACTCCGGCGAAAACGCTCTGCCCGACATCAGTCTGGCTGGCGAAAAACTGCGCGACAAGTGGCTCGCAGGGCTCCTCGGAGGTGAAGTGCTCAGCATTCGCCCCTATCAGGAAGCTCGCATGCCGGCCTTTCCAAGTCGAGCCAAGCGTCTCGCCCGCGGCATCGCACACCGCGCTGGAGTGACGACTGGAACTAAGCTCAACGCGCCTGACCCACCCTTAGCCGACGCAGGGGCTCAGGTTGCCGGCCTGACAGGATACGCCTGCACCACCTGCCACGCGGCAGGTGAAACACCTGCTCTCCAAGCCTTTGAAGGACAGGGTCCTAATCTTCAACTCGCCGGGGAGCGCTTGCGTGAAGACTTCTACATGTCTTGGATGCACTGGCCCCAGCGCTTCGTGCCTACAACCATCATGCCGAAATACACCGCCGATAAAAAGACAGCCCTGAATCCCAGCTTCTTTGAAGCCGATTCAAAAAAGCAGTTCCAGGCACTTTGGCAGTGGATGCGTACGCTTCAGGGCGCCGAGAAAGCTCCTGTCGCCAAAGAACATTGATTCAGTGGAGGCTCAGAGTATCCTACTGGAGCTGACCGACTGCAGTGAGGGCGCCAACGCGGGTAGGAACCCGCGGCCTCGTATAACCCCAAGTTTTGATACACGGCCTGCAACGTCACTCTCGCACCAACACGCTTCCGTGAGCTAGCCGCTCGCGGGATTGCCTTCCTTCAAGGTAGCGTAAAGTAGATCACCCTGAAGCGACTCACTCCTTCAGCCACGGCGCACGTGCATTGGCTTCGACTTCTGCATCAAGCGCCTGCATTCGCTTAGTGAGAGCATCAACTACTTCGGGATTCGTCGAAGCCAGATTGTCTTGTTCGCCGATATCGGAGGAAAGATCGAAGAGCAGCACTTCAGGTGCGGGAGCCGCCTTCCCCTTGCCTTTACCATTCCCTCTTCCCTGAGCTGCTTTCACGAGCAACTTCCATTTACCCTGACGCAATCCTTCAAGCTGACCACGAGACGTGTAATAGACAAACTCGTTACGAGGTCCCTCGGCATCACCCGTGAGAAGCGCCGAAACATCCATGCCGTCAATTTTCTTATCAGCTGGCAATGGCACCCCGGTCAGGGACGCGATGGTAGGAAGCAAATCTATGGTCCCCGTTAACTCATCGCACTCCGTTCCTGCAGGAATTCGCCCCGGTCCCCACATCACACAGGGAACTCGCTGACCGCCTTCAAAGGTCGTCCCTTTGCCCTCACGTAATGGACCCGCCGATCCGCCATGGTTCAGAAACTTCAACCAGGGACCGTTGTCCGTGGTGTAGATGACATAAGTATTCTCCGACAACCCAAGATCACGAATCTTGTCCATCAAACGCCCCACCTCAGCATCAATATGCTCGATGACACAAGTATAGGCGTTCTGAGGATCTGGATCGTAAACATCCTCTGGCACATAGAGCGGGATGTGTGGCATGGAGTGAGGCAGATAGACAAAGAATGGACCAGCCTTGTTCTCTTCGATAAAGTTGATTGCCTTGTCCGTGTAGCGACGTGTCACGGTGCGCTGATCGACCGGAAGCTCCACGATTTCCTCATTCTCCATCAGCGGAGTTTGCCAAAGCGTCACGGCACTTTCCTGATCCTTCCACAAATCATCCGATGACACTTTGGGTTTCCCCTTGTTGTCCGGATGGTTCATGTCGTTGGAATAAGGAATGCCAAAGTAGGTATCGAACCCGTTCTGCTGAGGCAGCGTTTCAGGATGATGCCCAAGATGCCACTTACCGAAACAAGCAGTCGCGTAGCCCTGTCCGCTGAGATGATCGGCAATAGTGTGCTCCTCAGGGCTCAATCCTTTGGTCGAAGACGGAAACAACACATGCTCATGCATCCCGATACGCTTGGGATAACACCCCGTCAGAAGTGCAGCACGAGATGGCGTGCACACTGGTGAGGCCACCATGAAGTTGGTGAACTTTCGACCCTCATCAGCCATTTGGTCAATATTGGGCGTCTTAATTTTGGTAGAACCAAAACAACCGAGATCTCCGTATCCCTGATCATCAGCGAAAATGATGACAAAGTTAGGTTTAGAGTCTGCCGCAAACGAAGGTTGGCAAAGACCTATAAAAAGGATGGAGAGTAGATATCGAAACATGAGGCCATTGAATCGCTCACTCACTCACGAATCAAGTGGATTCGGCCCCTTCTTCAGGGCCAAAATAGAGCGCTCCTGACACTACTTTTTTGGCTCAGGCTTCACAATTCGCTTCTCCTCCAAACCATCGATCCGACAGTTGATGAGTTCGACATTCAGCCCGGCACCCGAACAGGTTCCGATCACAGCAACGGGCTGCCCCACGCTCAACAGAGGGCTGCGATCATTCCGGCTGACCATGCGACCTTGAGACGGCAGGACATCCACATACAGATCCGGACCGGTCAGGATCTTGCATCGAATTTTTGAATCGGTTCCCTCAGCCTTCAGGAAAAGCTCAATGGTCTGCGCACCCGTTTCGAAGCCGGCGACCACACCTACCACTTTCAGATAGCGATCTCGATACTTCCCCTCAGCGGCATTCCTGTCAGCTTTATACTCGGCCGCGAGATCCGTCGCGCTGATCTCAATCGGCTTCAGCATGGCGGCGAGATCGCTCTCCTTTACCTTTACCCCTACCGCTTCCTGGAGTGCCTTATTTTCCGTTCTCAACATGTAAACTTCCTCCCGAAGCTGATCGACTTCAATTCTCAGCGTCTCAACCGTCTTAGCAGTTTCCAGGTAGGACTCCTTCAATTCCGTGATCTGGGTCGGAAGGTTGGACACTGAATCGGGAACCTTCAGATCTTTAACCTTTTTGAAGAGATCCCCCAGGGAACTGCCGCCACTCTCCCCTTCGTCCTGAGCAATCGAAAGTCCGCAGCTCAAAACGATGCCAAATAATATCGGAAAATAACGAACAGTCATGGTGTTCACAATGTGGTCCAGAGTTTCACCCTGCCAAATGGGTTTTCGATTAAAATTGCGGAAAAATTCACTTCCAGGCCCCAGATAGTCTATTGCCCTCGCAGCCCTTTCGACGCTTTAGCTACGGCAGCCGCCACTGGATTGATCGACGGCATAGGAGGGAGAGATTTATCAAAAAGGCGTTGCGTAGCGGCCCCGGAAACCAGCGCTTCTTTTGGTACTGAATTCTTAATTTCCTCCATCACTACCAGTCTCACTTTCACATTCAATCCGATCACCAATATGTCTGATCCACTCAGTTGATGAGGTTCTCGGCCCAGTGGTTTGCCATTCAGCTGTGTCCCATTTGTTGACCCCAGATCCCGAATCTCATATTGCCGCCCCTTACGACGCAACTCACAATGGCCACCGGAAACTGTCTCCCAATCCAACACGATGGAATTAGCTTCTGCCCGTCCAATTGTCACAGAATCCGCACTGAGCAGATAATGTTTCACCGTCCCCTCAGGCAGGGCGATGAGAAGGCAATATCTCGTATTTGGCATCTTCCATGAGCCTAGGCGATTGCGAATTCATTTGTCAATCCCATCGAACCTGATCTCTAATTATAGGGAGTTTCTGGCGGCTTACCAAGTTGCGGAAGGGGCATTCTAGCGGTATCCGTCTCGGCTATGGTCAAAAATATGATCCTTTGTCTCACCCTGCTTAAATTGGCGGGATCAGCGCTGGTCCCGTGCGCATTGGCTCTGACGCCAGCGGAACTGGAATCACGCTTCAAGCAACTCCCCTCAGTTCCCGAGGCAGAGATGCCTGAACTTCCGAATCAAGCCACGTCATTCCGAGGCCTGATTCAGCACGAAGGCCTTGAGGGCCATACCTGGGTAGGGTTTCCTTTCGTAGAGAACCCCGGGAGCTTCGGATTCGACCCTCAAGGACGACTCTATGTGGCAGAAGCCAATCGCTTCTGGCTTGGAGTTCCCGATCTCCGCGGTGCCAACGAGCTGATTCGTGACGACTTTCAAGCAGTCACGATTGAGGACAGGCTCAAACTCTATGAGAAATACGCGACCAGCTTTCCCGAAGGTTGGTTCAGTCGCGTCGCCGATCGCATCATTCGCCTTGAAGACACTGACGGCAATGGCGCCGCTGACCAACGCACTCTGTTTTCCGATCGATTTAGTGAGCCGCTTGATGGTATCGGGTTCTCCGTTCTCGCCGATGACGGGTCGGTCTACTTCACCTGTATTCCCAGTGTCTGGAAATTGACTGACACAAACGGAGACGGTGTCGCCGATCAGGAAGAAGCCATCGCGACCGGATTCGGAGTCCGGGTATCTTTCATCGGGCACGATCTTCACGGCATTACCCGTGGACCCGACGGTAAGCTCTACTTTTCAGTCGGCGACCGCTCCTACAATGTGACCACCGAAGACGGAAGAAATTTCAATGGAGAAGGAAAAGGCGCCATTTTTCGCTGCGAATCTGACGGATCAAATTTTGAAGTCTTTTGCGACGGGCTACGAAATCCTCAAGAGCTGGCCTTCGACAATTTCGGCAACCTCTTCACTTTTGATAACACTGGCGATATCGGTGATCTCGCCCGCATGGTCTACGCTCTCGAAGGCACCGACTCGGGGTGGAACATGTCCCATCAATCCGCTGCCCACTACGCGACTAAACTTGACTGGGGTGATTTTCGTCCCGCCGAATCGATGTGGGTGAAAGAGCGTATGTTCGACACCTACAATGCTGAGCAACCACAGTGGGTTTACCCCCCGGCATCTCACGTTGCACGAGGGCCCTCCGGCGTCACTTATCTCACGGGGGAATCGCTCCCTGAGGATCTCCGGGATCGTTTCCTTCTAGCGAACTACCGCGGACCTTCCGAAATCTGTACAGGCCTGATTATCGGCGTCGAACCCAAAGGGGCTGGCTACAAGGCCATCTCCGAAGAAGTCCTTTTTGAAGGTGTAGGAGCCAGCGACGTCGAACTCGGATACGACGGCAGCATCTACATCTGCGATTTCGGAGGCGGTTGGAGCGTAAACGAAAACGGTTCGATTCAGGTCATGCAATCTAAAGACGCAAATCAGCGGGAAGCCGGAGCCCGCGTCGCAACGCTCTTCAAGGAGGGTTTCTCTGATCGCGATGGCGAAGAGCTCCGGGAGCTGTTGGGTCATACTGATCGACGCGTTCGGCAGGCGGCACAATTTGCCCTGGTCGACCAAGGGGAAGGCGGCCTTGCAATTCTGTCAGATGTCGCGGCCAACGGAAGTTCTCTTTTCCCGCGACTTCACGCAACATGGGGCCTGGGTCAGGCCGGCCGACGGGGCTCCAGCGTAACCGATGATTTGATCAGTCTGCTCAAAGACGAAGAGTCAGAGGTTCGAGCCAGCGCTGCCCGGACACTTGGCGACATTAATGCGGTAGAAGCCCGCAACGCTCTTATCAACTCCCTTCAAAGTGACTTAAGCCTACGAGTTCAGTCACTGGCGGCAATCGCGCTGAGCCGGGTGTGCACACGTGGAGATGAACAGGCCGTAGCCACCTTGTTCAAATCTGCAGTGACCAATGAAAATACAGCCGGCGACATCGTTCTGCGTCACTCGATTCTCACAGGACTCTATCGCCTGGCAACGGCGAAACAGGCGATAGCGAAGGTTCCCTCCCCCTCCAGTGAAGAACGACTTCTTGCGGTCCTCGCTCTTCGACAAATGGAGAGCGAGCAGGCCGTCCTGTTTCTTGGCGATAGCAATCCATTCATCGTTCGTGAAGTGATTCGCGCCATCTACGACACTTCCATCATCGACTCCGCCGCAGGCGAGCAGTTGGCAGCGCTGTCTGACAACATCGGAGCACTGCCTGAATCCATCCAACGGCGCATTGTTGCCGCCAACTATCGGCGCGGTAGCGATACCAATGCTCAGGCTCTTTTTAAACTCGCGAACCGTGACGATCTGAAGGGCTCAGTCCGGACAGCCGCGCTAATAGCCCTGCAGCAATGGGAGGCAACTATCGACACTGACCCGGTTCTGGGGCACTACCGCCCCATCGTCAATCACGCAGACCGAACTCTTGAGTCGCTCTCATCGCTCCTCGGAGAGGACATTCGAAAGTTCCTGGCAGGATCAAAAGAAACCGAACTCATTACCCTTGCACTAGAACTAGCCAATGCCATCGGCGTAGATCTCGAAGTCGAGACGCTTCTCGTTCAAGTAAATAATAGTGAACTCGGTGCCGATCTTAGAATTGCCGTTCTGGCAAGCCTCGCTCAATCTGGGGCATCTGAATTCACCTCGGTCGTCCAAGACCTACTGACAGATGCAGATCCCGCGGTGCAGGCCGCCGCATTGTCACGCGCTTTTGAGCTCAAACTTGAAGGCACTGATGAAATGGCTCTCACCGCGATCCGTGAAGGCGAGATTCTGGTCGCTCGTGCAGCCATCGACGGGATTGCCGTTACCCAGCCAGACACCATCAGCGAACTTTGGGAGAAACGGGAAACTCAGCTCCGCCCCGAGCTTTGGCTCGACGTCTACCTCTCCCTTTCTGCTAAGGCTGCCCCTGCAGCCGCTGCCTACGCTGCCGAGAAGATTGAGAATGTATTCCTTCTCAGTCTGGAGGGCGGTGACCCTGACAAGGGAGAAGTTGTATTTCGCAATCAGGGTGCCTGCCTACAGTGCCACAAAGTAGGGAAAGACGGTGGTGTCCAGGGACCTGACCTGTCTGCCATCGCAAAGCGGCTGCCTCGGGAAAAAATACTCGAGTCAGTAGCCATTCCCGGAGCGGAAATTGCCGAAGGCTACGGCATGACAACCGTCATGCTTAAATCCGGCGACGCCGTCGTGGGCCGCCTCTCCGAAGAAACGGACGATCAGGTCGTCGTCATCGGTCTAGACAGCAAGCCCGTCGAAATCTCCCGCAGTGATATTGGGAGTATTGCCCCACCTGTATCTGCGATGCCCCCCATGGCGGCAGCGCTCCCACCCAAAGATTTTCGCGATCTAATCGCGTTTCTAGCCAGCCGGGATGGAAGTAAAAATGGGGACGATGCCTCACACGGCGAAGACGAAGAGATCGCGAAATAGCAAGACCCCAACCGTCGAGAGTAACGCGCTACTCTGCTCCGGCAGCCGTCGCTTTGCTGACGACATCCTGATCGCGCGCAGAGAACTTGCCTATTTCGTATTCAAACGTGCGGCCATTGGACATTTTGAAATACCCAGTGCCTCCTTCGACCCGCACCAAGGCAGCCTCGAGGGTTTTGCCATCCGAGTTCGTCCAACTACGAAGCGGAACAAGATCCGGAAGACGCGGTGGCAGGAGACTGCTACTGGATGAGTCGCCCCCTTCTACCTCTTTCAAAGCATCTTTGATGGCGCGTTCGGCTTCTTTATTCATCGGGTGACCAGAGAATACCATCCTACCGGAAACGTCAAAAACAGCCATACGAGGAATGGTATTCCCCAAAGACGGGCCACTAATTCCTTTTGTCACTGCATACTCAATTTTTTCGTCTTTAACCAACTCTGCGATGCTGTCGGCACTGCTGCCCTGAACCTCAGGAGCCACAATCGTCAGACCTTTCTTTCTCAAACTTCTGTCCATCCGAACCAGATGGGGAATTGCACCTAGGCAAGGGCCTCACCGCGTGCCCCAGTATTCAATGGCCACCACTCTACCTTGTAGCTTTGTCAGGTCCACCTCCTCACCTGCGACGTGTTCCCCCAGAGTAAACTGAGACAAAGTGGGCCCCGAATCATCATCCTGAGCGGAAACAAAAGAACGACTTCCTGCAATCAGCAGAACCGCGCAGCAACAAATTATCCAGACAGGCTTCATGTCTTCGAAAATAGGTCGTTTGAGAGATTTCGTCGAGAAAAAGACACTGACAGCCTCAATATGATCAACCAGCCCGATTCATTCGAAGAGAATTCATGTAAATACACGCCCCCTCAATCGTCCTTAGAGTTGATGAAACTCGTAATGCTTCTCTCACTATTCTGCGGCCTGGGTGGTTTTATACTCTCCGCCTGCTCTCCCGACGTTGAATCAGAAACCATCGCACCTGTTCCGGCCGCTTATGATACAGCACCGGCGCCTCAGGCCGGTAGCGGAACCATTCAAGGACAACACAAAGGCAGCCACCCGAACTAAACTAAAGGCCTGACAGGGATATCACTCTGCCGCCGCCTTCCGAATCGCTTCAAGCTTTTCCCAGCGCTCATAGAGTGCCTTTACTTGCACCTTCTTGGCCTCAAGTTCCTTACTCAGAGCCTCCATGGTCGAGTAGTGCTCATTATAGTATTCAGGATCATTGAGCTTTGCCGCCATCTCTTCAATAGAGGTTTCTGCTGCAAGTATGGTCTCCTCCATCCCCTCCAGTTCGCGTTCCTCTTTCCACTTCAGCTTTCGAGGCTTATCCGAATCACCGGACCGACTCCGCGTCTTCTTTTCCTGTCGAGGTTTTGCCGCAGCAGCAACGGCCTCCATCGCCTTCCTTTTCTGAAGGTAGTATGAGTAGTTTCCTTCGTTGACGGAAACGTGCCCCTCACCATCGAAAACAATGACCCGGTCACAAACGCGGTCAAGAAACCACCGATCGTGACTCACGACCAGAGAGGTTCCCCGGAAATTGATAAGTGCTTCCTCCAGGACTCGCAGGGTTTGAAGGTCGAGATCGTTGGTCGGCTCATCCAACACCAGAAAATTTCCTCCGCGCTTAAGAATCTTTGCGAGAAGGACCCGGTTTTTCTCTCCGCCTGAAAGGTTTCCGATCCGATCGTTGATCCGATCATCAGCAAAGAGGAATCGCTTCAGGTAAGCTCTCACTGAGATTGTCTCTTCACCAAACCTCACTGAGTCGACTCCCTGCGAAACCTCCTCAAAGACACTCTTATCCTCATCCAGTTCGAGACGGGTTTGGTCGACGTAGTTAAATTCGGTTCGCTTTCCAATTCGAGCAGTTCCTTCAGTCGGCTCCAAGTCCCCCAGAATCAGTCGAAGCATGGTTGTCTTCCCCGCTCCGTTCGGTCCTACCACCCCCACACATTCGCCAGCCTTGAACTCCAGATCCAGGCCGAGAAATACAGGATCGCGGTCAAAGAAATGCCCGACCTCTTTGAGTTCGACCACCACATTCGCCAGTTTAGGAGGCGTCGGAATTACCAATTCCATATTCAGCTCCTGATCCGGCGCCTTCTGCCCTTTGACTGCGTAATAGTTATCAATCCGACTGCGCTGCTTGGTTCCCCGTGCTTTCACGCCAGCTCGCACCCACTCAATTTCCCGCTTCAGAAATCGTTGTCTCTTGCCCTCGACTGCTTGATCTCGCTCCTGACGATCGGCCTTGCCAATCAGATAGTCGCTGTAGTTTCCATCGTAGGAGAAGAATTTTCCATCGGCCAATTCGACGATGCGTGTCGCGATTCGATCGAGGAAATAGCGGTCGTGAGTGACAAAGAGGCAAGCACCTCCCGCGCTAGCTAGATAACTCTCAAGCCAGGCAATAGCAGCTGCGTCCAAATGGTTGGTTGGCTCATCGAGAATCAGCAAATCAGGCTGACTCAATAGCGCCTGACACAGCCCCACTCGGCGTTTCTCGCCACCAGACAACTGACCGACGATGCGGTCGGCCGGTGGCGCCGCCAACTCTCTCATCAGAATTTCGATACGAGACTCGATATTCCAGCCATCAGCGTGATCTATGGCTGACTGCAACTGATCCATTTGAGAGGGGCTGACGTTGTCAGCCGTCTCGAAGCGTTCAATTTTTGCGAACAGATCCGCCGCACCCGCCCGAATATTGTCCTCGACGGTCGCGGCATCATCGAGCCGAAATTCCTGCGGCAGATAGCCAGTCACGAGCCCTTGCTTCCGGGAGACCTTTCCGCCATCCGCCACTTCATCGCCCGCAACAATCCTGAGAAAACTGGATTTTCCACAGCCATTGCGGCCCACTAGCCCGACCTTCTCACCTGCATACACAGCCAGTGTGGCGGCATCGAGTACAGGCTGATTGCCGAAAGATAAGTGGAGCTCGGTGGCCGAAAGCACCGCGTCGTTCTGGATGGAGGGATTCGCCATGAGGTTTTACGAAGAGCCTGACTGTAGCGAACCACCGCCACAACTCAACCTTGACCTCTCCGAACCCTGTCAGATGCCACTCTCAACAGGGTTGGGCCGCTCAAACTCCGACCGTCTCGCGCCAAGTCTGCGCCATCAAGGCGTGACCCGCCACGGTCGGGTGAACCCCGTCAGCAGCCCAATATTCGGGGGCGGTTCCGGCTGCTACCGCATTGTTGAACATTTTCTGAAACGGAACCCAAATGGCTCCCGCTTTAGCGGCCACTTCCTCAGCGTAGGCCCGGCGGGTCTCAAACTCAGGAAACCAAGTCTCATCCACCGCGCCACACTTCAGAACAAAGGGTTCACAAATAACTAGTGTTGTTTCCGGCAATGCCAATCGGGTTCGATCCAACAAAGCTTCAAGTCCATCGCGGTAGACTTCAGGCGTGCCGTCGTAACGACCGTTCAACTTGTGCCAGATATCATTCACCCCGACGAGAATACTGAGGATGCCCGGTTCTATGTCAATCGCATCGGTCTCCCAGCGGGCATCAAGATCAGGCACCTTGTGTCCCGAAATCCCACGATTGTGGATTTGAAGCCCCAATTCGGCCTCATCACGCAGTAGACCGCCCGCAATGTGAGCAGGATAACCTAGACCGAGTCCACGAAGATTATTAGCCACCTGAGTTTTTTTGTCCCGATGCGCATCAGTAATAGAGTCGCCCTGGAACAGAATCACTTTGCCGGATCGAAGGCGAGACGGAGTGGCTGCATTGCTGCTTCCCGCACTTAGCCCGGTAGCGACTGAAGCTGTTGTTCCCGTCAGAAGAAAGTTCCGTCGATTGATCATAGTGGGGACTAAATGACGGCCCACTTGAATTTGCAAGGGAATGCAGGCCCGTAGCTGACTGCAGCAACTATACGTGCCCTCTCCCGCCACCTGTCCCTTTCTGACACATCTAACAGCCTCAATCACGCCTGATGACGAAGTTACAAACAAGTGAAATCGTCAGCGCATGCATTCATCCCGAAGAAACTTCATCAAAACTGCCACAGGATCCGCTCTTGCCGCCCCGTGGATCGGATGGAAGTCGACTTCAGCCGGAGCTGCCCCCAGTAAAGAACTGCGTTTCGCCAATTTTGGAGCCGCCGGCCGCGCCTGGAATGACTTCAGTGAAATGCTCAAAGTGCCCAATACCACCTGCGTCGCTGTGGCAGAAGTCGATACGGCGAGAGCCACCAAGCTTCAGAAAGCTCACCCGGATACAAAGATCTACCAGGATTGGCGTAGGCTTCTCGACGAGGTTGGTGACCAAATCGACGCTGTCGTCGTCGGTACTCCCGACCACATGCACGCACCCATTGCCATCAGCGCCATGCAACTGGGCCTCCATGTCTACTGTGAGAAACCCCTCACCCGCACCCTTCACGAATGTCGCACCGCTCGCGAACTGGCGGCAGAAAAGAATCTTACCACTCAGATGGGGATCCAGATTGCCTCCACCTCTGGCAACCGGACAGGAGTAAAGCTGCTCCAGGAAGGCGTCATTGGAAAAGTGCTCGAAGTACACAGCATGAACCCCAAATCATGGGGATCCATGGCTCCTCTTCCCGACACCGAGGAGCCACCTCCTGCGACCCTCAACTGGGACGAGTGGATTGGTGTCAGCAAGATGACCAAATTTATTCCGCGCGAGTACCATCCCAGCCAGTGGCGCAAGCGCATCGGCTACGGAACCGGCACTCTCGGCGACATGGGGTGCCACATCTATCACCCCTGGTTCATGGGACTCAACATGCCCGAGACCCTCTCTGTCACCTCCCTCGGCCCCGCACCCGTCGACGACCATAGCTGGCCGCTCGACTCAAAGGTCCACTATCGCATGAAAGGGAATGCTCAAACCGACGGTGATTTTGACTTCACTTGGTACGACGGCAAACAGCGGGTTTCCGAAGAAGCCATCAGCCACGTCGGCGGACTCGAAAACATGATCAAAAGCGGCACCCTTGTGATCGGCACCGAAGGGGCTCTCACCATTTCCCACTCCGGCAGTGGAGGAGCTGCCAAGATTTTCAGAGATGGCCAGCCCTCGGATGAAGCGATTGAACAAGAGCCCAGCGACCATCACCACACCAACTTCGCTTCTGCTATTCGGGGAGAGATCAGCGAAAAACCTCGAACCAACTTCGACTACGCCGGCCCCATGACTGAAGCCGTCCTTCAGGGGACCGTCGCCCTCCGTTTACCAGGTGAGGAATTGAAATGGGATGCAGCCTCAGGAAAGTTCACCAATTCCGATGCTGCCAACAAATTGGTTCATGATCCTTATCGCGAAGGCTGGGAGGTCAAAGGGGTTTAACCTCTTTAACTTCACCCCTCCTCGAGAAGTTCGGATATGGCCCGAAAGCGTGGTTTCACGCTTGCCTCCATCAGAATGGTGCCATCAAAATCCAGGGATGATCATTCGACTGCCCATCCTTGCCAGCCTCGCTGTTTTCACCCTCTCTCTCACGTCTTGCGCCACCACAGAAGAACCGCCTGAAGGGTCTAACATATCGGGGACCGTTGATGGCTACCCGACACCGGATCCATTGTCTCAGCAGATGAAGATGCAGGAGGCCATGAACCGAACGACACGCTCGCTGAGCCCGTTCTGACAGCTAACACCCATCGGTTGTATGACATATTCGATCGGGAGACCACCCTTGACGACGGGTGGAGCCATCTCGAAACTCACTGAGCATGAAAATACTGCGTAACTTTCCCGCCACCCTCCTGTTGTTCCTTTTTCTGGCATCGGCCCATACCTATGCCGATCAGCCAAACATCATCATTATCCTCTCTGATGACATGGGCTATGGAGATCTCCAGTTCACCGGAAGCCAGCATCTCAAAACACCTCATCTCGACGCGCTTGCTGAGTCGGGCGTTTTTTGCGAACAGGGATACGTAGCCAGCTCCGTCTGTTCACCCTCCCGCGCCGGCCTTCTCACAGGAAGAGACCCCCGCCGTTTCGGCTATCAAGGCAACCTTAACAAAGGCGACGACGCCTACCCCACCCGACCGGAGCTACTCGGCCTGCCTCCCGGCGAACACACGCTGGGCGACCACCTTCAACAGGCCGGTTACGCCACCGCCCTGATTGGCAAATGGCATCAGGGAATCGGAGAGGGCTTTCACCCCAACGAACGCGGCTTCAACTACTTCTGTGGCATGCTTGGCGGCAGCCACAGCTATTTCCCTACCAAAGGAAAGCACTCCATCGAGCGCAACGGCACGCCCGTCTCAAAATTTTCCAACGATTACCTCACCGACTTCTTCACCGACGAGGGACTCAACTGGATGAAGGACCAGTCAAAACAGGAAAAGCCATGGTTCGTTTTCATGTCCTACAACGCACCTCACGGCCCCATGCACGCGACCGAAGAAGATTTGGCACTCTTTGAAAACATCGAGGACAACAAACGCCGAACCTACGCCGCCATGATGTGGGCACTGGACCGCGGCGTCGGGCGCATTCATGACTGGCTCGTTGAAAGTGGCGAGCTCGAAAACACTCTGGTTGTCTTCTTTTCCGACAATGGTGGGCCCACCGGTAACGCCAGCTGGAACGGCCCTTTGTCTGGTGGTAAAGGCTGCCTCAAGGAAGGCGGCATCCGCGTCCCTATGATCTGGTCCTGGCCGGGAACGCTGCCCGCCCGAGCCCGGTATCGCTCACCTGCTTCAGCGCTGGATCTTCTTCCCACTTTTCTAGCCGCAGCAGGCGGGGAACCCCTCCCACCCCGGGAGATCCTCGGTCACGAGGACAAGGGCAATTACTCCCGATACGCCAAGACCTATGGCGACTACGATGGCATCGATCTTCTCCCTTTCTTGAAAGGTGAGGAGGAGCCGCCCCACCGTACCCTTTTCTGGCGGCTTCAAGGACAGGCCGTTGTCCTGAATGGCGACGACAAGCTCATCCGCCCTTCCCATCGCCCGGCCCAACTCTTCAATCCAGTCACCGATCCCGGTGAGCTATCCGACCTCGCCTCTCCCGCTGACGAGCGTTTCCTGGAACTCTTCAAGCAACTCTCCGACTGGGAAACAACCCTGCCCACCGACCCACTCTGGGGGTCATCGCCTTACTGGCAGGGCCCCAGTGCCAAGTACTACGACGAACTACTCCCTTCGGAAGAGCCGCACTGATCACGCCAAAAATTGCTGTAGCAGCTCTACTCACACGCGCTCTACTTTGGCAAGCCTTTGTCTCACCAGACAATCTACCGTTTATCTATGAAAAAGTATTCATCTGTTCTGGCTCTCGCCACCTTACTGTTAGTTACCACGCTAAACGCCAAAGACTGG
>CAXBHX010000036.1:0-57030 GCA_963975655.1 uncultured Verrucomicrobiales bacterium | reverse complement strand
TATTGTATTGTTTGCTGGTCAAATTGACGAACTCCGTCGGCTTCGGCTTCTTGACATCCGCAAGCGGGTAGATCTTGAAGGTCTTCTTAAAGGCCTCGACGGCCTCCTTGGTTTGCCCCGGCTTCGCGGCGATCCGCATCAAGACCCAATGACGGTAGGTCGATGTCTTGGAGACGAAATAGCCTTCCGGAATCTCCCCTTTGTAGTCAGGCCCCACTAGCAGGTATTTGCCACCCTTTCCCTGGTCGGCGCCGACCAGACCAAGGTCCGTGACGTAACGGAAGAAAGCGTCATTCACCAAGCCAATCACGGGTGTTCCGATCTCGATCACCACGGGACCCTCTTTCACGTTAGCTTCTGTAATCACGTAGGGTGTGGTCGTCTGCGGGGTAAGAAATAGCGTTCTGGCATTCATCAACTCCTCTGTAATCCCCACAGTCTGGTTGGCTTTGAAGCCAATTTTGACATGCCCATTGAGCATCGCATACATGGATGCCGCAGGCGTTCCGTTAATGAACAATTCCACCGCGCGGGAGGTGTCCACGAAGTCGCTCACCTTGGAGGCGGTTTCCTTCGTGGGAAAGCCGTCCTGGAAAGTCAGCTCGCCGACGTAGCCGCTCTCCATCTTGTCTGGCGTGAGCAACTCTTCCGGAACAATGGCCTTGTAGGTCGGATCCTCTTCAGCTTGGAGGGTTGAGACGGTAAGCGATCCGGTGAGAATCGCCGCGAACAGAATTAGTCTGCTAAAATGAGTTCTATTTTTCATGAATTGGTGGGTTAAAATTCTTTACTTCACTTTCTCGACATCACCGAGTTTCCAGGTCTTTTCGAAGAGAGGCTTGTCAGGCCCGTAGAGGCGGAAGAGGAGGAAAAAGTCCTCGCCTGTTGGAATCCAGTTGGACTCAAGTCCATCGGGCGACTCCGGGGCGAAATAGACGTCGACCGAGCCATCATCATTTTTCTTCATCTGCTCCAGTTGCCTGGATGAAAGCCCGACACGGTCGACATTTTCGACGAAACCTTTCGTCTTCATGCTGTAGACGATGACAGACCAGAAGTCCTTAGCGGGAGTGTCGGCAGGAACGGTCAACTTGTAGGTATCAGTGCCGTTGAACATCTCACCTTCCGCGGTCCGCAACCCTGTCAGGTAGAAGGTGCCTCCGCCGAGAACCTTGGGAAGATAAGTGATCCAAAAGTAGCTACCTCCGGCGCGTTCATCGATCAGGATCCGATCCTCTGTCACGTATGGGAAGCCTGCTTCGGCCTGCCCTTCTGCGAAGTTCCACATGTACCATTTACGGTCCTCCCACCACGGCAGGACAGCCTTTCCAGGCGTCGTGAAGTAGGTTTGCATCCAGTTGTAGGCGCGCGCCAAGCCTTCCAGCATGGCCTTCTCCTGCTCCGCAGTCGGCTCGAACGGTTTCCCTCTTTCAATCCCGATGCCGGCAAGGAGCGACATCAGCCCCTTGTCCTGCTCGCGAATCGGTTCACGGTTGATCACGTCGTAGACGTCCTGAAAGTAGGACATGTCGTAAGTCGGAAGACTGCCATAACTTTTCGGGTGGGCATCAATGTGCTTCGTCGCCGGTGGATTGTCGGCTTCCGAAAGGTGATAGATTTTGAGCAACTTGGCATAGGCCGTCGTATCCTCGAAGGTCGCGCCTTCCTTCATCACCGGACGGAAAGAGAACCCGGTGTTGTAGGTCGTGCACGGCAGGACCACATATCCATCGGGTACCTTCCCGTCAAAATCTGGAGGCAATATCAGATACTTCGCTCCCTTGCCTTTATCGTGGCCGGTCGTGCCGACATCGATAAGTGGCGCATCCCAGGCGTCAACGATCGTACCGAAATAGCCCACCTGGTCATTGGCAGGAGGAACCTCCACCACCAGCGGCCCCTTTTCGGTGCTCATCGATGCCCAAGCGTAAGGCGTTACGTCATTGGCTGTCAGAAATCCATGGCGCGACTCGAAAGGCTTCGAGACGTAGATCACATCGTTGACGTCGCCACCCAGATCGCGCTTCGTAGCCTTCTCAAAATCGATCATGCCGGCTGCCGGCATGGCCCAGATCGCAGCCTCGCAGGCCCGTTGGACCATCATTTGGTGCTCCAGATCATCCGCCGCTTGAGCGGAAACTCCGACTGCTACCACTGCGGAAGCGACCATTTGGATTGATTTTTTCAGTTTCATAATTCTCTCTAATATTTGATTCTGACTCACTTCACGCAGTCGGCCTCACCTACTTGAATCACTTTAAAGGCTCCGGCTTCACCGGGTTGATGGTCTTGTCAATCGCGGCCTGGCTTACTCCGTAGTTGCGGACGATGTAGTTGAATTCCTTGCCGCCGGAGCTGATGTTATTGATCTTTCCTTCGGCGTTGAAGTGGACCGTGATGGTGCCATCTTCGTTCGGTTTCCAAGTGTAGCTATTGATGTGGGAATTGCCTTCCAGAAGATAGCCGTCCAGATCGTAGATGGTGAAGGAGGTGAAGAACTTGTTGCCCGGATCCGGGAAGGTCACGGCGTGGGGGACGTCACCGGGGATATTTCCTGACGAGTTGTAGGTGTTGGACACGCCTACTTCGGTGACCATGCCGCCCCAACCAGCCGCGTTCGACCAGGTGCGATGCTCTTCGTTGACGGGCGTATTGCCATCGCCGTAGACAAAGGAGATTCCCGATTCGACCATCTTCTTGTTGTACTCGGCGGTAAGGGGGTGCAGTTGCTCCTGATCGTAGGCAGGCATGACGTAGGGTTTGGTGCCGTTGCCTTCGATTTTGATTCCTTTTTGAGCCGCATAGGCCTCTTCGAAAGAGGCCTTGTCGTGCCGGTCCTTCACGACCGTGCGCACAGCGATGAAGAGATACTCGGAATCGTTCTTCACGGGGAAGGTCCCGGGTTCGGCAAAGAAGAAGGGGGTGTAGCCATCGGTGTCGAGGATCATGATCGACTGGTAGAGTCCCGATTCCGGGATGGTCACGCTCATCTCGCCATCGTTGTTAAAAACGCCGACACTGTAGAGAGTGTCGAGGTTCATTCGGATCGTGGGAGCATCGGGGCCAATCGGCGAAAGCTCGGTGCGGTGGACCATCTTGTTGTCCGAGCCGAGCTTGACCCAGTTGTTGAAATTTCGAGCCGTCTCGGCCTGATTGTAATTTTCAAAGGTGACGTCGATCGACTCCGCAGCGGCCTCCGCAGTCGAGTCGCCATCAGTGGACCCGTTCTCGGAGCAAGCTACCAAGCTTAGAAAAGGAAGGAGGAATAGTGTGTGTTTCATGTTCTTTCGGATTGATATAAAAACTGTCGACCAACTCACTTCACCAGTTCGACTTCACCTGGACGCCAGCTCTGATCGATCCAAGGCTTGAGCGGGGAATACATCCGAAGAATCACGAACCAACTCTTGCCCGGAACGGTTTGGACCCAGTTGCTCTCGAAGCCTTCAGGAGCCTTAGGTCCGTAGTAGACCGTGTAGGATCCATCACTGTTCTTTTTGAGCCCCTCGGTGTTGCCGCCGACGGTGGGAGCCTCTTGGTCTGTTTGCAGCATGGAGCGCGTTTGCGTGTCGTAGACCGTCACGGCCCAGAAATTTCCGACGGGAGGGTCTGCTGGAATGGTCAGCTTGTAGGTCTTGGAGCCGTCGAAAGCCTGCTTCTTGGAATCAACGTAGGCGATGGCGTAGTCGGACCCCGTACCCTCTCTTGGTGCCGCCATGGCCGGAGTGACGGCGGTGTAAGGGTAGTGGAACATGACCCGGGCATCCGTGTTCATGGTCTCTCCATCTTCGCCATTGAAGAAAACATTGCGTGCCGTGTATGCCATGATCCAAGCGCTGTCGGTGTCCGGGTAAACCCGCACGCCCTTCATGTTTTTGTCGTATCGGGGATACCAGACAACGGCACGCGAGGCGGCGTTGCCGAGCGCGACTCCGTCGGCAAAGATCTTTTTCATCCGCGCGTCCGGGGCGAACTTCTTGCCTTTCTCGATTCCGATGGAGGCGAACAAGCCACGGGTTTCAGCGTCGAGAAACTCGACAGGCTCATACTGGATGATCTCGTCGACGTGGTGATAAAACTCGCTGTTGTTCGGGTGGATGGTGTTGAAGTCCTTGCCCGAGGCGCTGACGAATTTCATCTCCGGTTGATCCTTGAACTTCGAGAGCGGGTAAACCTTCACGTTTTCCGTGCAGAGGGAAGCGGCCGCCTCGACGTCGCCGTCTTTCACCGAGGATCGCAGGAAGACCCAGATGCGGTAGGTTTTCGGGCGGTAGACCGCAAAGCCATCCGGGACCGGGCCATCGTAGCCGGGCGGAAGATAGAGATACTTGCCAGCAGTCGGAAGGTTGTTGATATAGCGGAACCAGCCGTCGTTGGCGGCACCGAGAAGACCGTCGGGCACTTCAACCACGGTCGGGCCGTCGCGTTTCAAGTCGAGGTCCGGGATACAGTAGACCGTAGAACTGTTGCCGGTCAGGAAGAGGGACTCAGCGCCCATCAGCTTGTCGAAGATCATCACCTCATTTGCCTCTACCGCGCCGAGGGAGTGAGCCCCGTCGATGAGGGCCTTGAGCGATGCTCCCGGCATGCCCTTGAGAAAGGTGTCCATCGCCCGAGCGGTATCGAGGTAGTCATAGACCTTTTCAGCGGTCTCCGGAAGCGGAGCACCGTCGAGAAACTTGAGAGTCCCGATCGAAGTTTCGACTTCGTTAGGGGTCGAGATCGAGTCGAGGACTTCCTGGCTGACTTGAGCGTGAGCGAAGGGGCTCAAATACAGTCCAATCGCGAGAGTGGCGCAAAAATTTAGGGGAATCGATAGTTTCATAAAATTTCTTATAGTTGCCATTCAAATTGCTATATTACTGTTACGGCAGTGTCGACGATGCAGACTTGCGATTTCGTGACAAACTTGGAAATATGGGGAAAATGCACCAAATCCCACTGGCTCGAGTAGCCGCTTTCAGCCCTTTCATCACCTACCTGAAGGCCAGGGGTTGCAACGTGGTCAGGCATATGTCCTCCTCGGGAATTCCTGAGGAGATTCTGCAGTCAGAGGACAACTTGATTCCATTGCGTCAGGCCAGTGCCTTCGTGGAAATGGTCAGCCAGAAGGAAGGAGCAAAATCGCTGGGTCTGGAAGTGGGCTGCCGAACCTCCATGGTCGATTTCGGAGTGTTGGGCGATATTCTCTGTCGCTCTCTCACCCTCCACGATTTGCTCAATCGCCTCGTACGCTGGATCCCGGCCGTTGATTCCGGTGCCCATGTTTGGGTGGAGGCGCCCGAGGGCGCCGACTGCGCACGACTTTGCCTGCGTCACGACACCGACGTCGGCAGAGAGATCATCGATGGCTACGCCTTATTCCTACTGCTCGATTCCGTTCGACTTGCCGCCGGACCTAATTGGAGGCCGCAGAAACTCTGGCTGGACCGGAAAGCCGGATCCGATCTTTCAAACTTTGAAGCTCTCTCCGACGCTGAAGCCGATAGGCAGGTGAATTTTGTCGCCTTTGAGATTCCCAAAAAACTTCTTTCCCGTCCTGTAACTCCACGGAAAGGCAGAGTCGATGTCAGTGATACCCCCGAAGCAGACTACCTGACCAATGCGCCAGCTTCGAATCTTCAGGGGTCTGTCGCGCAATCCATTCGTTCACGATTCGGCTATCAAGCGCCCACAGTTGGAGACGTAGCAGAGTTTTCCGGCGCCAGTGTTCGAACGCTGCAACGTCGACTGGCTGATTCAGGTCAGGATTTTTCCGAGATTCTTGATCGGGTTCGCTTTGAGGAGGCTACCACCCTGCTATCCCAGGACAAACCATTGATGGCCGACATCTCTCGCCATCTTGGCTATTCTCACCCCGCACACTTCACTCACGCCTTCCGGCGATGGACCGGAGTTTCGCCAAGTCGATATCTAGAGCAACTGGACAGGACTACCGAAAACTAATTTCCCTACTTCGGCCCAATCTCCAACCCGTCCAGCCAAGGTGCCGGAATCTGCGGAGGCATCCCGCCGAAGGGTTGATACTTCGGCAATTGAATCATGCTCACGCTGTGTGCCTGTGAGGCCATAAAGAACAGTGCGTCGCCACAGTCTTCCGTCTGGATCATGGCACTACGATGCTCTTCAGTCGGCAAGACGGGACGCTTGTCGACAATAGGCGTATTCGCCTCTCCCGGTGCGTATTCGGATAGCACAATACCATGCGCGCTGAGCTGAGCCCGAGCGGTCAAAAGCAGCCCATGCACCGCCCACTTACTCGCCGTGTATGGCACCCCGGCATAGGAATCGAATCCGTGACCCGCAGTCGATGACACCACCACGATCTTACCGCCGCCATTGGCAGCCATCGGCTTGGTCACCGCATTGATCATATTGACCACGCCCAGCACATTGATGTCCATCACGCTCTTCCAACTCTCTTCGCTCGCAATCCGGGAAGGATCCTCGTGAGCCATGAATCGATCAGGGGTATTGATGCCAGCCGTATGGATCAAGGCATCCGGCGCGCCGTGCTCGAGAACGACTTCCAATGCAGTCGCAATGCTCGACCTGTCGGCGACGTCACACGCTAGTGGAACTATATTATCTGACAGGGCGGCTGTTGCCTGCAGAGACTCCAGGGATCGGCCTAAAACGAAGGTTTTTGCACCTGCCTCGGCAAACTTCTTCGCGGCCGCCTGGCCCATACCACCGCCGCCGCCAGTGACGATAACAATCTTATCGCTCCAAGGAATATTCATACGAACCAATACATGAGCCTAGCTCCGTTTCAATCAGTCACTGCCCGATCAGGCAACGCGAGGAAGCGCCACCTGTGATTCCCATTCAAAAAAGGTTCCGATTGCAAGAAGGCGGTGAGATCCCCTACTCTCCACGGAACTTGACGATCTGTTCTATGAAAAGCTATCCCGCCATTCGCCACAGCACAGGGTGGACCATCACGATTCTAGGCGCTCTTGGTAGCGCGCTCTGCCTGGCACTACTGATCGCCGTCTGGATTGGCAGCCATAAGGCCAACGAATCCCTCGACCACGTGTTCAATAGTGCTTCCAAAATCACGCAGCGTATTCACTCGGGAACTCAGGCCACCACGGGACTGATCGAAGAGTTTCAATCGGAAGTGGTCGCACTGCAATTGAGCCTCGAAACGGCGGTTGAGAAAGCCAGCGAACAAATCACCGGTAACCCAGCGTCAGTCGAAGAACTTTCTGCCCGCCTGCAGCCCTTGCGAGAATGGCTGGCACTATCCGAAGGGGTGGGAGAATTAATCGAAGTCGTAGAGGGCTCACTCGAATCAACCGGCGTGCTGATTGGTTCCGATTTACCCACTCTTGAGAAACTCCTGGTGACGACCCAGAAAGGCAGAGCACAGATCGCAGAGGCCTCCTTGGCACTGACTGAGATCGAGGCTTCACTCACCTCCATTCGCGATCCGGGCGCCGGGAAAAATTCCCCCGGGAAGGTGAAATCTGTATTTCAACAAGCCAGTGCTGCCCTGGATAGGCTGAACACTGCCTCGACAGATTTCTCAGCCGCACTTGATGAGGTGGACGACTCAATGGCAACCGTCGCTCAGAAAATCAGAAAGAAGATCAGGCTGATCGCTTTGATTTCATCCGTGTTTCTCGTCTGGCAATTGGCGGCGCAGTGCTGCCTTGCAAAAGCGGGTTGGAAGTGGAGATCTGCGAAGGGGCAATGAACCTAAAATAGGCTCTCGTAGACCCTTTCTGCAGCCAATCGACTCGGGATGTCGATGACAATCCGAACTCCCTCGAGGCACAGTTCAGCGCTTCAGATAAAGGCTCCGTAGAGAAGCCATCTGAAAAAGCTTCGTATCTGCGTTCATTGCCCCGACAATCAGCTTCAATTCATGAATCCGTCAGGAAAATCATACCCGAGATCAAGGCGAGACCAGCCAGAGGATCGCTCAAAGACTGATATCGTGAAGAGCTGGTTTCCCCACCTCGATCGAGCCGATCGCCTGGCCTTGTTGGAGAATCTCTCGGAAGGATCTCAGTGGAGTGTCAACTTTGGAGTGATGCTGGGCTGTTCCGTCATCATCGCCGGCCTTGGCCTGCTGCAGGGCTCTGTGGCAGTCATTATAGGGGCCATGCTCGTTGCACCACTGATGACGCCGCTCATTGGGATGGGTCTGGCGCTGGTTCAGGGGAATTTCGACCTCCTCGAGAAGGCTGCTCGAGCCATGGCAATTGGCACAGCACTTAGCCTCGTACTCGGGATCCTCCTTCGAGTTCTCGTTCCAGGAAATGAGGTCTCCGAACAGGTCGCACTGAGAGGCTCTCCGAACATCCTTGATCTTCTGGTCGCGTTGTTCGCAGGAATCGCTGCAGGCTACGCATTCGTAAAACCAAAGATGTCAGGCGCTTTGCCCGGCGTTGCTATTTCCGTAGCGCTAGTTCCTCCGTTGGCAGCAGCAGGAATTGCAATGGGCTGCGCAGAGTGGACGATCGCCTTTGGCGCGTTACTACTCTATATCACCAATTTCGTCACCATCGTTCTTGGAAGTGCCTTAGTATTCTGGCTGCATGGAATCAGAACTCCACCGCATCGACTGACCACCATCATTCACATGAAGCGAATCATTTTGGGACTTGGAATAGCGATCCTAATTTTGATCGCACCGCTGGGCTTCAAGTTGATGGAGCAGATCCGCCATGGCCAGTCTCGACCCGCATCGCTATCTCTTTCAGATGATCTCTGGAAAGCCCTGGACGATCGACTGGAGCAGGAAGATGGAATCGATTTTCTTGCAGGTGGCCGGGCCAGCTCCCGGGGGCAGGAAGATATCACCCTGGTAATCACCACCAATCGTCCCGTGCCCGGAAAAGTGGTCACGGATATGGATTCTTTGATCGATCAAATGCTAGGACGAGACATAGAGGTGAAGTTCAGCATTCTGCAGCAAGGCATATTGAACGATCTCAAAATCAGTGAGGACGGAATACTGGAGTCGAACAAGGCGACCACGGTCAATGAATAGAGCGACAAAACGCTGCATTCGAACATCTCGACCTCTTGCTCTAACTCCTCCACATTCCCTGGCCGGGAACCGAACCGGATCCCGGCCAGCCCTCTACCGGTCCTTCGGCACGCCCTCATCAAGCCAAAGGCCATCCCATTCCGACCAGAATGAGAGTCGCCCGGCCCTTCTCGAGTTGAGTCACTCCATATCGGTGGAAGCGGAGTCCACTTGCCGATCGGATCCATCGATATCGCCGGATAGAGAAAAAGAATCCAGGGTCACCGTTAGAGTAAATAGTCCACACCCGATTAACAGCACCACCGCTGCCGCGGCAATGCGTGATCCGCTAACAAATCGGGCCTGCCGTTTTGCATCCCCCTTCATCTTTCGATCCACAAGATTTCGGCCAGCAATCGCAAGCACACCGATGCCTGACATCGCTACTGCCATCCCGGCCGATATTGCGATAACCATGAGTATCGCGGGCACGAGTAGATTGTTCGCCATCCCAAACAGCAACACGAGCAGAGCGCCAGTGCAGGGAACCGACCCCACCGCCAGCGCCAGCCAACCGGAAACCCCCTTGGGATTGACGGCTGCTTCGCAGGCGTGACAGCCTTCGTGTTCGTGGTCGTCGTGACCATCACCAAGCTCGTGATTGTGTTCATGCTTCAGCCTGGTCGCTCCAACCGCTTT
Organism: uncultured Verrucomicrobiales bacterium; assembly: GCA_963975655.1. Taxonomy (GTDB): domain Bacteria; phylum Verrucomicrobiota; class Verrucomicrobiia; order Verrucomicrobiales; family DEV007; genus Arctic95D-9. Next base: position 47,348 of record CAXBHX010000036.1, on the reverse strand, counting down.
CCACAGCATGAACCCGCCGATCAAGGCAATGGCGGCATAGCTGACCAGCTTGACCACCCGATAGTCCGAAGGCGCGCTTCCCGTGGCCTGACGCACTGCAAAATCCGTCACCCAGACAATAATCACCGCAGAAAGCACGTGAAAAACAGCAATGCGAGTTCCCATCCCCACACCCCGCATCAGACTGCCACCTTCTCCGACAAAATAGGAAATCACCACCGCCTTGCCGTGGCCCGGCCCTAACGTATGCACCACTCCGTAAGCAAAAGCGATCAACAGCCCAAACCAGAGCGGCGCGGAACTTTCCCGATCTCGGATATCGGTCATCGCCTTGGTGAACAGGAGCGAGACTTGAGCCTGAGCCCGTTGCCACCAGTTGTGCCCTGCGAGAGCCGCCTCCGGAATCTCCACCTGCGAGAGCGCATCCGATTCTGTTGACGAGTAAGTTGATAGACTCACCTCTTCCATGATGTAGGCCACCTTTACCGATCGAGTGCCATCGACCAAATACAGATCGTAGCTGGCCGGCTCCAGTTCGAGCGTTCCCTCCATCCAGACCGCAGCGAAGCGACCGCGATCTTCGACTCCCTCCGGCACGGCCACATGCACCATCTGATTGGGCGGTGGCGGCGGGGTGTGAATACAGGCTCCCACCCAGGGCACGAGCAGGAACTCAGTCACTCCGGCATCATTTTGAGCCAGCGGCAGCATATAACCGGGGATGCGAACCGCCTGACCCGCCACCCCTTCATCGACCGTTTCAGACTGCTTCTGGCGCGCTTGGGCAACTCGCTCCCGCTGTGACAGAATCCAATCCACGTCAATTCCCTGCCCCCCTAACTTTTTCACCAGCACCTTCTCCTCCTCCGCGTCGGGGCCGTCCAACGAGATTTTCTCTGACTCAATCAGGAAGCGGATCCGGGCGATTATGCCAAGGTCGAGGAGTTGCGCTTCAGAGAGTTTGGCAAAGGGGTCATCGAAGGAGGCCGCATCTTTCGGGAGGAGATCCTCCCAGTTGATGGAGCGCACCTCCCCCTGCGCTGCGGCCAGAAGGACGCAGGTCAATACCGATATTATCACCAAATACTTCATAAATCCGCTAAGGCCGCCACGACCTTCAGGGTCTCGGGGCTCAAAAAATCCAATGTGAGTCCACTGTTATTTGAACTCAACTCTTTCACCTGAAGCACTCCTTCGGCATCCCGAATACTCACCGCGACATCCGATTCGCCAAATGACCGATTGATCCAGGCCGCCACTTCTTCTTCAGAGTCCGGCGATACCCCAACAAGAATGCCTCCGAATCGGGAAATCACCGCACCATGGGCCGACTCACGAAGATCAGAAGCCAGGGATTCCAAAGTATCGCTCGACGCGGATGTCGCCGCTATCAGAGAGACCCGGGCCTCAGCACGGTCCCCTTCCGCAAGCTCAGATCGAGACTTTCCAAAAGCCTCCGCCAAACCCTCAGTAATGTCAGGTTCACCCCGACCACCTCCCTGAGCCAGGGTCACATTCCACGCCAATAACTTCTCATTGGCCTGATTGATCTGCTCCCGCATCCGACTGATAGATATATGAGTTTTGACACGCGCAATCACCTCATCCACCTGCAGTGGCTTTGTGATGTAGTCCACGCCCCCTGCCTCAAAGGCCCTCACTTTGTCCTCCGTCTGGTTCATCGCGCTGATAAAGATGATGGGAACCTCACGCGTTCTTGAGTCTGCCTTCAACTTTTCAGCCACCTCATACCCATCCATACCAGGCATCGAGATATCCAGCAGGATCAAATCCGGGGCAGAAGCCTGACAGGATGACAATCCCATCTCACCGTTCGGCAAGGCGCGCACTCTGTAACCACGATCTGAAAGCAAATCATTCAGAAGATGGAGATTCTCCGGCGTATCATCGATCACAACGACTTCCCCCACCGGAGGTGGCTCCTCGGCTTTTTTCTTAAATCGAAACAATTTCATCTTCTGGTGCTGATCGTTACGCTCCTCGCAGAGCCTCGGCTATGCTGGCGAATGCAAAATTGGCAAGTGGGTCGGATAGCGATCCTGCGATGGCGGGATCTAACTGGCGGATCTCCTCGACAATTCCTTCAATGGCCGACAAATCGCCCAAGTCCAAAGCCTTCAGAAACCGCTCTCGCAATTCTTCCGGCATTTCAGATAAACGACGGAAAGCATCGCCACCTGTTTCCTCGTTCTGAATGGTGACTTCGGCTACTTTCCCTCCCTTCACTTCGTAGTCGATTCCCAGGTGATCCCGCATCGCTGCGAAGATCTCGCCCGACTTGATCGGCTTCATCAGCACATCAGTGAAGCCACCCGCCATGAGAGCAGGCCGGTCAATTGTCAGCGCGCTGGCTGTCAGAGCTAAGACCGGAAGATCCTTTCCATGCTTTTCCCGTATCAAGCGAGTCGCTTCGTCCCCATCCATCTCCGGCATCTTCAAATCCATCCATACAAACTCCGGCTGCCAGTCATCCACTTCGCGAACCGCTTCACGCCCGTTCTCAGCAAAGTGCAGGTCAAACCCCACGTCCCCAAGCAGACGCTCCATCAGTTCCCGGTTCTCCGGCTGATCTTCCACCACTAGAACACGCGGCACCGAGCGACCTTCCGCCAATTTTAGCCCAACAATATCGAGGCCACCCCACTCGCCCTCCGCCTCTGCTTTGGCTTCTTCGATTCGCTCCAGGTTAGTCGACGCATCCAGCGGCAATCTCAGAATAAAGGTGGAACCCTTACCCCGCTCGCTTTCCAGAGTCAGAGTCCCTCCCATGAATTTGGCGAATTTGGAACTGATAGCCAGACCGAGTCCGGTCCCCCCCTGCTGACCACGCCCCGACTCACTTTGGTAGAAAGCGCCGAACAATTTCTCCTGATCCTCTTTCGAGATTCCGGCTCCTGTATCGCTGATCTCAACACGCAGCGACGAAGACACCGAGATATCTTTGTCCTCCGATGCGATGAAACGGATCATGACCTTCCCGCTGTCAGTGAACTTCACCGCATTACTCAAGAGGTTAAGCAGGATCTGACGCAACTTACCTGAGTCGATGTCCACATACTTGGGGAGAGCGTCATCCCAGATCAGCTCAAACTCCAAGCCCTTCTGCTTCGCCTTCAAACCCATCATTTCACGCATGTCCTCAGCGATACCGAGCAGACTGATGCTTTCCACATTACTGGTGAGTTGTCCGGCTTCGATCTTCGACATTTCGAGAATGTCATTGATCAATGTCAGGAGATGATTTCCGCTCCGCTCAATCGTGCGCACGGTCTTTCGATTGTCCTCGCTCAACGAGTCATCCCGTCTCAGTAACTGACTGAAACCAATGATCGCATTGAGCGGCGTCCGTATCTCATGACTCATGTGGGCGAGAAACTCACTCTTCGACTGAACTGCAATCTCAGCAGCTGCGTTCTCCTCCTGCAGGTGACGTCGCTGCTCCTCTTTCTCTTGCGCCATGATCAGGTAGGCGGTTAAACCGAAGGCCAACGCCACGGTCAGAATCAAAATCAATCCCACGATCTTTCGAGTCGACCGGAACACGCCCAAGGCCTCACCCTCGTCAATTTCCGAAGCGAAGCCGATGCCCAACATTTCATCCCATTTCCACGCACCGAGAACCAGTTGCCCACGGTAGTCGCGATACCCTAATACATTACTTCCTCCACTACCCTGCAAGGCCTCTGCTGCCATCAGCGTCAACGGCAATATTCCCGCAGCGGTATTCGAAGGCTGCTGAGGCGTCAGCCGACGCCCCGGATCTGCAATTCGTATCCGCAAAATCGAAAGGTCCTCTTCCCTCATCAGTCCGATGCCTATCAACTCCTCATCAAACCGGCTTTCCGACACCAACCATCCGTCCCCGTCAAAGGCATAGGATTCGCCCGACTCACCCAATCGACCGGAACGCAGAATCCTCGTAAAGTCCGTCATCGGATCCAGCCTTACTGTCAGCACAGCCAGCACCTTACCTGAGCGATCACGGACTGGAGCCGCCACAAACATCGTGGGAGCGCCTTGAACGGTTCCACCTTGGCCAAGATTCAATGGCACATCAGATCGAATCGGAGGAATCAGCACCGACTCCCCTGCAAACACTTTATCCAGCAACCCTGGACGATGCGTCTCGATCAGGTTCGGCGTTCCCACATTGCCGTCGCGCATCGAGAAAAGGCTGATCCGATCGGGAGCGATGAGAAAGAGCCCTAATGTTCCCTCGCTACTTTCCCGACTGGATACCATCTCGCGTAATGCCTGGAATTCCGGCGTTGATCTCAAAGCCTCCGGATCCCTCGGAACTGCAAGGAGAGCCTCCGCCGCCTGGACCAGTTCAGACATCGACGCCAACCGTCTGGCATAGTCCCGCTCGGCCCGATACCACTCACGAAGTGAATCCTGAATCGTTCCCACGACCACCTGCAGCGAACTGACCGCATTCTCACGAGAACGCTCTTCAATTCGCTGCAGACCATAGCGACTGCTAAAGCCCACGATCATGAGGAAGACCAAAGCGACCAGGATCCATTTCCATCGGCGCTTCGACCGCAAGCCTGACGATGCCGCAGGCGCGACATCAATTGAGGCTGGCGTTTCAAAAAGCGGCATAAGTCTTCAGCGGTGTAATACGAGCGGGCCCAGATCAACGTTTACCGCCTGTCAGTTAACTTCCAACACTATTTACGCTCTCCAATCAAAGCTGGGACCGAAGGAAATTCAGCCAATTATTCATCCGCAGAGTGAGCTGTCGCGTCAGGCCTGACAAACGACTCCCCGTATAGATGGCAGCCTGCCCTGCCGCGCCTGCCGGAAGTTCCAGATTCTCCTCCTCCATTTTCAGTCTCACCCAGTAGGGCTCCGCGGTCACTTGAAAGGAATCAATCACCTTGCCTCCCATCGAGAGTTGGCCCTTTGGGTTGGCGCGAATCACCTTGTCTACAGTGGCATTGAACACCCTGCCGGGAAGCAGTTTCAGAATCACCTCGGCGGGCTGTCCTGCTCTGACGTTTCTCAAATGATTTTGCTGCACCTGCACCAGCACCGCCTGATCTCCACTATCGATGAAAGACATCACTTCGCTGCTGTTGGCCACCACCCTTGCGCCCGGGCGCAAGCTCAGGCTGCCAACGAACCCATCCACTGGCGCCTTCACCGTTGTCTGTTCGAGATTCCAGCGCGCCACGACCAACTGGCTCTTCAATTGAGCGACATCCGACCGACCTCGACCCACCTCCTCTAAGGAAACGCCGCCCTTCGCCGCAATCCCTTCACGCCGAGCCAACTCCGCCTCATCCTGAGCCAGCTTCGATTCCAAGCGCTTCACCTCGGCCTCATAGATCACCGGATCCACCTTGAACAGGACATCCCCTTTCTTGAGAGGTACATTGGACTGAATAGGCACTTCTGTCACCACGCCGGAAACACTGGGCACAATCGGAACCGTTTGACTAATCACAATCAGATTGCCCTTGGGAGCGTCCACATTCAATGGCAGCAAGATAAATACCTGACACAACGCCCAAATCACCAGAGGTGAAATCTTCATCCAACGGCTCCAGCGCTTCAGGATTCTCAATTTCACCAAAATGACGAGAAATCCCATCCATGTCGCAATGATCGCTATAATCATGAGCCTGCCTCCTTTTGGTCTTCAGCAGACGAATTACCCTCACCCTCTTTCACGGCCTCTCGCCTCAGTGTTGCAACCTCCTGTTCTAAATCATTAATGCGCGACTGGAATTTGTCGCTTTCGTCAGCAACCTCCTCATCACTACTTTCCCCCGTATGTCGATAGGCCCACATCAGAACAAACGGCCAGCCAATCCCGGCCATGATCAGTGTAGCCCAGCCACCCACTCGAATGGCATTGGCGTCTGGATGATTTTTGGCCCGGGCGACCCGACCCGGCAGCCCACCTAGAAAGACAAACAGCACGCAAAACATCCCCGCGACCAACAGCAAAATGATCAATGCTGTAATATCGAGCCCCGAAAAGACGTAGTCATCGAGGTAATAGCGCTCCAGTTCTGATTGATCCATCTAATCTCGAATTCCCTGACTAAAATACCACTCGGCCACGCAAACCACCAACGATCATTGCGCCTTCGGCCAGATTGTAGGATGGGTTACGAATGAACTGTATGCTCGGAGTCACTGCGACGTTGCCCATCTGAATGCGATAGAACAATTCCGTCGTCCACTGATCCCTCACGCCCGGTGTCGAAGGGCTTCCCCAGGACACGCCAAGACCAAAGGCGTCCCGCTCACGAAGATTCTTCCCAATACCGGCAGACACCTGACCGTTCAACAAGGGGGCGGTCCCGTCCGACCAACCGCCACGAATAAAGGTCATCAACCGTTCATCATCGAAGTACCAACTCGCGTTTCCGACAACTCCCCAGCCTTCCGGAACTCCGGCGGTCATCCTGGCATCAGAATGCCAGAGACCCACATGGAAGTTATCGTGAAAAAGCTGCGACTGCTCCGAGACCCAGCCGAATTCCACATTCTTGTAGAGTTCCCAGTCGCCAAACACATCGAAGTTCAAATCAGTGGCCAGCCCATTGGTGTCGTGCACACCGCCCTTCACATACCAGTTATCATCCAGCATCAGGCCGCTGGCAATTCCAAGCCCTGTATCCGGTAGCGCAAACTCGCCACCTGTTGAAAAAGCCAGATTGGAGAACGCCGTTAACGGATTCGCCATCGCATACGCGTGGAAGTAGTCATCCGCCGGGGTGAACCCAAAAACAAAACCTCCCCGTCCATCGAGGATGGCCTGGCTCCACTGCAGGTTAACCACTCCCCACTCACGCCCCGACATCAGCGTTCCCGCTGGCAAGGCCGAACCCGCCGCGATACTACCGTTCTGCGGATCGAGCGTCGTGTAGCGATGACGGTTGTCGATCCGGAAAACCAGGGAGCCATGATTCTTCTCCCCTTGATTCACCAAGTTCCAGCTACCGAAGAAGCGTGCATTACCCGATGCCGCCCCATCCTGCGGTACTGCGCTGGTGGACCAGAGCTGCCCCAGTGAATTATATTCCAGAGAGAACTTCAGACCGTATTGTTCGGAAAGGGTATCCTTCCAGGCCGTCCATTCGTCGAAGCGGCTATTCTCCGCATCGATGCGATCTTCCTCCAATTCAGCCTGCACGCTGGTCGGACTTCCAAGGCGCTCGATGCCGGACCTGGTTCGCCCAGTCGAGCTCGTTTGGCCCTGCAGCGGCAGCCCCCCAAAACTCAGCAACAGAAACGAATAAATCCAACACCTCATACTCACTTCGAAAACACGCCCGGACTTTTCTCTTTCTTCTCAAAAAGACCCGCTAATACGTTCTCTACGACCGGAGCCACGTTAAAACCAAATACCCATTCCGAACCGAACCGATCTGACTGCTCCACGAAGTAGTCGAGCGTCACATCGAGCTTAACGGGGGTACCTCCCCATTGCACCGTTTTGGAAACGGTCAAGTTCAGCGGGATCGCCCACTGCGAAGCCTCCCAGTCGTAGCTCATTATCGGAGCCGTTCCCACCGCCCAACCGCCCCCGGGCAGGAAGGTGGCGAATGCCTGAATCGTGGTACGACTCGTATCAAAGGAATTGTCACCGGCAATATCCCACTGATGATTCGGGAAGATACCTAACACATACTCAGGAGTTAACTTTCCAATAAGAATTTCAGGCCCCAACAACCACTGGTCGCGCCCGAGGTTGCTGGTCGCCGTTGGCAACGTCGTCACAAAACCGAAGGCGGTGAGGATGCCAGTGGAAGAAGTGTTTGCGTAGACGATGTCCATCCCGATATCCCCGACCCCCGTGGTATCATTGAACAAGCCCGTCGTTGGATCAAAAACCGGCTGATCAAAGAGAATCGGCAGCGCCGGACGCCAGATAACTGACTTCCCCTCACCTGCCAACGGAAACGGAAAGGAAGGCTGAAACAGCATCGAATAATTCGACTGACTTCCCGCTCCGGGTATCGATCCGTCATAGGTCGTGTAAAGATTCTTCAACCGCATCGTCGCCAGCGGCGTATTGGGATTCGCTAACTGCTTGGCGATATCATCGTTGGAAGGATTTTCGATCGGACTCTGCGCCCAAGCCGGGGAACTCAACGCAGATATCAAAAAAGCACAAAAACAAAGGAAAGAATTACGATTCATGGGATCAGATCAGGGTTCAATATCTGGGGTATTCTGAACATTCTGGTCCATAACGCAAACCAATCTCAATGATCATTTCGTGCCAAACAGGGTGATATCACTGACTCAATTGACTTCGCTTCTCTTTGGACGCTTCGCTTCTCTTTGGAACACCTATCTCGCTATGCTCGATTGTCTTTCTCCACTCCGTTTCGAATCTGTTGGTATCCGCCTCCTAGTTGCGACTACGCACAAAGAAGAGACGGATCAGCCTTCGCATTGGCGGTATGTCAAGACAGGGCCGATGAGAGAACCGCGGTCAGCGGTGATGGCGTCGAGAGAATACCTTTTTGGCGTTTTGATCAGTTTTATTTGCCAAGCGCATTTTTGTAAATCTCACCATCCTTCATGATGAAGGGAATCGTCGAGAACCCAGCGGCCTGGCGCGGCGGGTCCGGAAACAGCTTATCGTGGGCTCCGAGGCAGGCCAGATCTTCGAGCGGGTTACCATCTACAAGCAGGATGTCGGCGTAGGCACCAGGCTCGATCACTCCGATTTTTCCATCCTGATAAGTCCCACGTTTTCCGGCCAGAGCACAAAGCTCTCCGCCGGTGGAAGTCATCGATTTGAGGGCCAAGAAATTCCCGAAGTTCTTCGCAAACATCCACTTCTCGTGGTCGCGCTGACCGCGAGCCTGAGCGAAGGGAATGAGAACAGAGTCGACGTTGTGCACCAGTTTTGGCTTGTACTTTTTGATCAACTCAATCGTGTTGGGTATTTCCTTCAAGACGATCGCCAACTTCTTGCCCGAGGGCGTCCCCGGCGCGTAGTTCGGAACGGTAGATATATCAGGAGAGACGGCGCTCATGTTCATCGACAGGAACACACCGTTCTTCACCAGGAGCTTCATGGTCTCCTCCTTGATCATGTGCCCGTGCTCGATGCACTTCACCCCTGCCTCAATCGAGCGGCGAATATCGATATCCTGATAAGCGTGGACGGCGGTGTAAGTGTTGTAGCGGTTTGTCTCATCGACGACCGCCTTAATTTCTTCGAGGGTAAAGCCCGACGAATCGAGCGGATCCAGGAGCGATGAGACGCCGCCACCGGTACAGATCTTGATGTGGCTGGCCTGGTAGGCAAAATTGCGCCGCACAGCTTTTTGCAAATCGGGAACACCATCCGCTGTGATGGAGATATTCAAGCGCTCCATATTGCCGATTCCCTCTCCTGAGCGGTGTTCGGGGCCGGTCATCCAGTCCGCGTGACCGGCAGTCTGGGAAATAATGGCACCGCCGGCATAGACGCGAGGCCCCGGGGTGATGCCATCATCGATGACCTTTTTCAGGCCGACAGCGCTGGCCCCACCGATGTCCCGGATGGTCGTGTAGCCGTCGTCCAAAAACTCCTTGGCGTAGGCGGCGGACGTCGCCCCGATCACATCCCAATCTGTGGCCTGCCCCTCAGAAAGTGAACCAAACGCTCCGACGAGATTCAGGTGCACGTGGGACTCGATCAATCCAGGCATGAGGGTCCGTCCTCCGCCATCGATGATGGTCGTATTGGCGTCGGCGGTGACTGCAAGGCCACCTTCTGCGATCTCCGCGATCAGGTTGTCCTGCACCAACACATCGGCCTTGATGAGCTTGTCATCCAAGCCGTTGAAGACCTTCACGTTTGTAAACAGCACCCGCTTGGGCACTGGTTTTTCATCCTGTGCTCCGGCGAGCGGCGCGAGAAACAGGCTGGCGGTGTAGGCAGCAGTGATGACCGCCCGCATTGGTTTCATTGGTTTCATTGGTTTCATTGGTTTCATTGGTTGGGTTTTTGGTACCGAATTACTTGATCGAATCGTCCGCCGCTTCAATTTCCTCTAGTCGTTCGAACATCGCGGGCATGGCGGAACTCTCGACGAGCTCGATGGCGTCGTATTCAAGAACCATGTCGGTCGCGAGGCGCTGCACGAGCATGGCCTGGGCGGTTTTTCCGTCGGGCAGGGCGGCGATGATGTAGTTTTTGCCATCAGTCAGCCCGAAGTAATAGGCCAGCATCTTGCCGCCGATCTTCTCCATCGCACCGGCCGTGGCCGCCTTCCGGTCGCCGGGGTTCTCCTTCATGAACTGCCAACCTTTCGCGCTGGGCTTAGCCGAGAACATGAAGATGCGCATCTCCTTCTCTGGCTTTGCCGATGCGGGCGCTTCCTTTGTTTCCTGCGCGAACAGAAGTGGTGCGAGAATCGCGGTCAGGGCGACGGACGTGGTGGCGATGATCGATTTTGTGCTGAGCATTCTCATAAGTTTTGATTTTCCCCAGTTGGATTCGGACGATCAATTTTCCTGAAGCTTCCTGCGTTGAAGCAACAGCTGGGCAAAGGGACGCAGTTTCGGATGGTTGACGGGATAGGCTGCGCCGGAAGCGCAGCATAAATCGAGACAGGGCACGAACAGCGGATCGTTGGGATCGAGCGGATTGGCATTGCCCCAGGCTTCGGCGGCGGCAAACTTGGCCGCCTGCAGGCGGAGCGAAGCACTCGCTTCCGGGGCCGACTCTACGTCCTTTGGTGCAGCTGGAATCGGTGTGTTGGTCGGAGCAAAGTCGCCCTCTTTCAATTCCGAATGCCACTGGAATGGCTTGTCGCCAAGATCGAGATCGATCTCGCCCTCTTCGATGAGCGGGTAGCGGATCGGCTGGCCGGCGCGCAGCTTGGTGTTGGCGACGCCATCTTCGATGATCAACTGACCGCTCACCAGGACGTGGGGAATCCCTTTGGTGTAGGAACCGCGCATCCCCGCCATATAGGTGGCGGTATCAGCGATGGTGTCGGGGTTAAAGATCGTGATGTCGGCGATCATGCCTTCCTGCATGCGGCCGCGTTCCTGCATCGCCTTCAGCCCGACCTTGGCGAAGTACTTGGCGGGGATATAGGAGGCGTTGTTGACGATGTCCATGAGAGGAATCCCCTGCTCGCGCGCTTCGCGGAAGACGATGCCGTAGGATCCGGCGTTGCGGGGATGGCCGCCGTATTCACTGAAGTCCGCCTCGATGGGCAGTAGTTTCCCGTCCTCGTCGTAGTAGGCGATCGAGTCGTTGGCGATGGCGATATCTTTCATGTGCGGCCACTGCTTCATCCATTTTTCAGGGCGCAACTTGATGAAGATGGGCTTGCCGGGCTGCTCCTTCTGCATTTTAAAAAAGGCCTCATCGGACTCGAACAACTCGCCGGTCTCTGGATTGAAGATATCCCGGGTAACGACGACGTTGTTGAGCTTGATCTTGTCGGGCAGCAACTGCGGTGTGGCGATGTTGGGGTTGCCGGTGACGGCAGGGTAGTATTCCGCGAAAATGTTCATGCCGCGTTTCTGCAGCCGGCGGGCGAGTTCGTAGCTCTCGTCCCAACCCTGGTTGTTGATGTGGGAGAGGATCAAGGCACCATCGAGGGCGACCGCGTTGGCCACCACCTCGCGCACTCCGAGGGTGTAGTTCAGGGGCAGGCTCTCGGTCGGCCCGAAGCGGGTGTGGGCGCCGAAGAAACGTTCGTATTTCTTGGCGATCTTCTGCAGGTCGAAAATCTCATAGGTCGGTGTGCCGTATCCCATGTAACCGACGGTACTATTGACGGTGACGGCACCATCTCGCATGCCCTGCTCATACATGCGCAGGATCTCTTTGTGTTGTTCGGGAGTGGGGATATCGAGCGCCCACTGGGCACGGCCGTCCGCTTCCGCCAAGCCGCGCGAAACGAGGATCTCGGTCGGATCCGAAGTGTCCTTCGGGTCGAGCCCGTCGAGGACGACACGGCGGACTTCCTCGTGGCTGATTCCAACACCGTAATTGAGGAACGAGTCGCCTTGGTATTTGTCGTAGAACAGGCGGGCGCTGGCGACGCCACCCTCAGTGTCGAGCAGGGTCGTGGTGCCGTCGTGCGCCATCATCTTCTGGTCGAAGGGTGCGAAGGAATGGCTGTGGGTGTTGATGAAACCTGGAACAACCGCGTGTCCCTTGGCATCGATGGTCTTTTTTCCGGTGATTTCCTCCTCGGTGATTTTAGTAATACGGCTACCTTTGATTCCGACATTGCGGACGCCGTCGAAGTTCGTCTCCGGATCCATGACCCGGCCGTTGAGAATGACGAGGTCGTAGTCCTGCGCCGTTGCCAGCGGAGTGAAGACTGCGGCGATCGCCAACGCCGCGGCGGCGGCGATTTGTTTCATTTGTTTCATTTGTTTCATTTTGTTGAGTTTATTCAGCTTACGTGGAAGCAATTTTTTCCTAACATGATCAGGAAAGGCCGCCTTGTTCGGGGGAGGGCATGGCGATCTTGGAACCGGCCATATCACACGGCAGCCGCGCCGGCTTCCGCAGCTGCTTGATCGTCTTCGACGGAGCTGCCGGACACACCGATCGCGCCGATAATCTCACCGGCGGAATTTTTGATCGGCACACCACCCGGGAAGGTGATCAGGCCCTGATTGGAGTGCTCAATATTGTAGAGAGGACCTCCGGGTTGGGCTAGTTCCCCAATCGCTCCAGTGGGCATGTCAAAAAAGCGAGCGGTCTTGGCCTTCTTAATAGAAATGTCGATAGATCCAAGCCAAGCGCCGTCCATGCGTGCGAATCCCTTGAGGTTCGCGCCGACGTCAACAATGGCAATGTTCATTTTGGCACCGAGTTCGACGGATTTTTTGTGTGCAGCGTCTACTGCGGCCTTGGCCTGTTCAATGGTGATATCACTCATGGTATTTTTTAGTTTTTAGTTTGTGGTTGTTTAGTGATCAAATTTTAGTGATCAAATTGAAATGCTCCTCCCGCAAGCAGCAGGGAAAGTAGAAGAAGGATGCCTGAAGGCACCGACTTCGAAAATGAGTGGCGGGCCTTCGCATGGTTTGCCAGCGCCCCGAGCATCAAGCCCGCGAGACCAAGCGCCGCCCATCCAGTGAACGGTTCCAACCAGAGGCCGCTCGCTCCGGCGATTTCCAGGACCCCGACCAAAGGCATGGTCCATGCAGGTAACCCGAACTCACGAAATTGCTCCGCAAGCGGTTTGGCTCCGACGAGTTTTGCGACGCCCGCAAGAAGGAAGGCAGCGCTCAGCAGGATCTTAAAAATGAGAAGTGTGATATTCAATTCAGTAGGTCCTTGTAGATCTTCCCGTCCTTCATGATGAAGGGAATCGCCCTCCGCTTTCGATCACGGTTGATCCTTCGGGCGCTCCGACTAACGGGGCGATGAGCAGGCCGGCTGCGCAGGCGACTGTGGAAGAGACTTTTTTCATAGCTTTTGCATCGCGGATGGGTTTACGATTCAAGAGAAGATTCGAATCACTTCGATATTGACCCATGCCCTATCAAGCACCTAGAAAGTTCGGCACTTCGACGTGTTCATTTGACGCCACGCTGGGTGGAACGGGGTCGTGCCGGCGCCCATGAAACAGCTTCCGCTGACAGAGGTGGGGATGCTTGGGCCTTTTGTAGGGTTTCTTGAGGAGGTTGGCGTGCCTGTGAACCAAGTGCTGGACACCAATAATATTTCCCGTGAAATGGTCGACCGCGGGAACGGTAAGGTCACAAAACTGCAGTTCTACCAGTTCCTCGATACCGGCGGACCAGGGCAAGGGCTACCGGATTTCGGGTATAGGATCGGAGAGAGCTTCGGTATGCGGTTTATGGGACCGGTCGGAAGCTCGGTGCTGCGTGCGGCGACCCTGAAAGACGCAGTTGATACTTTCGCGATTCATCTGCGCGGCTGGCTGGATGGCAATCAGTTGTGGTTAGAGCCAGATGGGAAAAACGTCTGGCTATGCAACTTGGCCAAGGATGGCCTGCAGCCGTTCCAGACGATGTCTAACCAATGCGCGATCATGACCCTGATCTCACTAGTGCGTGAGGTAGCCGGAGACAACTGGGTGCCGAAGAAAGTGCGGCTCGACGCCAACACCGCGATCGCACGTGAGGAAATCGGTGCCCTCGCCCATGCAGAGGTCGAGTTGATCGGCCAAGGCGTCGCGATCCAGCTGCCTGCCAAATTTCTTGCTCGACCCTTTCTAATTGCCAGCCATTGCGCGGAAGCCGAGCCACCGACCAGGGGGCCCGAATCCTTCCTCGACTCACTCGAAAAGGCGTTACACGACCAGCTACCGTTCCTCGGCGTGCCGACGATTTCCCAAGCAGCGGAAATCACTGGAGTCAGCCAGCGCACTCTACAGCGTCAGCTAGAGTCCGACGGACTGACCTACCAACGGCTGATCGACCGCGTTCGATTTGAGATAGCTCGAATGCGTTTGCGAGAGGATCCTGGCCTCACCATGCGCGAGCTCGCCGCGGAGCTGCACTTCGGCTCGCCGAGCAACTTCGGACGATCGTTCCGCCGTGTCGCCGGAATGACGCCGGGAGCTTACCTGAATTCGATACAAACTTGAGACGACCCGGAAAACTGCCTCCCACACCAGCCTTATGAAGACTGGGGCATGATTTCACTTTTGGGATTGAGCGCTGAGACTGGGCCCGGGCGCGGGATCGTTGAGCTGCTTCAGCCGGCGGCACTGAACCTCCCCCAAAGAATCTTACCCTAAAACGTCATCACACCCCTCACACCAATCACAGGCACTAGATCCTGTGCCGGATTCAAGGCTGGATCAAAGAGCAGCTGCAGCGAAGGCGTCAGGCGAAAGTTCTGAGTCACCTGCGCTCGATAGAACAACTCAATCGAGGTCTGGTCTCCCAGCCCAGGTCCGAAGGTCGTCGCATTGGGTCTTCCCCAATGTACCCCCGCACCAAAGAGGTCATCACTGTCCTTCCCCGCAGGCATCGCGACACCCGCATTGATCGACGTCTCCAACAGCGACCCTCCATCCTCCGCCCAGCCAGCCCGGACAAATGGCATCCAGGTATCATCGACCCAGTGAGCGGCCGAGAAATTGACACCCCAGCCATCGAGGGTTCCCGTCGCGGCGACCGCGTCCACGTGCCATAGCGTCAGGTGCACATTGTCGGCAAAAAATCGATCCTTCGCCGTCGTCCACCCCAGCTCCAATGATTTAAAATACTCGTTACGGTTGAAGAAGGTATTAAATCCTTCGAAAGGGTCACGGGGATTGGAGTTCATGTCAGCGATACTCCCTGTCAGATAGACATTATCGCTGAGCCATCCACTCAGCATGGCACCCAGACTCGCGTCATTGGGCAATGCCATCGAAGCGGCCCCCGTGCTGAAAGCGAGATTCGTATAACCGGTCCAAGGACTCGCCAGGGCCCAGGCATCCACAAAATCAGTCACATCGAGAAAACCGACATAGGCGACCACTCTATCCCCGATCCCCTGTCGCCAATAAAGGTTAGTGACTCGTAACTGTTGGTCACTGAATGGAGGCCCTATCACTCCTACATTTCCGGAATTCAGGCTAAATCCTGAGGCAGGAGTCGACGCATACCGATGCCGATGCTCCAGCTTCCAATTCAGCGTGCCTGAGCTGGGCTCACCCGGCTTCAGAACTTCCCATTTCCCGTAGAACCGGAACATCCCACTGGATGCCGCTCCTTGAGCTCCGGCCGGCACACCGCTGGCACCAAAAGTTTGAAAGCTGTAGTCACTACCCCATGAAATCCCGGTCTGCTCGGCAAAGGCCGCTTTCCTCTCGTCCCAAGTCTCGAGCAGATTCTTGTCGAGGTGACTTTGATGGCGGCGACGCCCGTCCTCCAGCAGCGAATCGACCGAGTCCGGTCCTGAAGCAACCGTATTTTGTGATCGAACCGGCGTGACGAGCCCAGATAGTAAAAATAGAAAAAGAGAAGCTCGTAAGGTTGTCATGGTCGGGGTGTGGAGAGATTAGCAGCGAACTCGATCTATGGGCAAATCGATACGGTTCTCATCTTGCGCCACTGGGGCCGGGCTCTGCGAGGTCTCTTTTGGGGATCAGCTGACTGAAATGAGCATCACCATTCAAACCGCATCCTTCAAGGAGGATCTCACCCGTTTCCCAGTTAATCTCAACCCATCCAAAATTTAGGTCGACGAGAGGCCCCTCCACCCGATAGCGATTCGCCGCCGCGCCGTAAGCTTCATTGATGTGAGTCATGCCACTGGAGGTGAGTTCGTGGAGCGGATACGACACGCCATCTTCCAAACGAGAAACCTCGGCAAAGTGCACATTGCCGCTCAGCAGGACCACCCCCTCGGCTCCGCTCTCCGCAATCAGGTCAAACAAGCGCTGGCGCTCCCTTGGGAAATTGCCCCATTCGTCCATTCCCTTCTGATTTGGAATCACCTGTGTGCTCGAACAAATCAGGCGGAGGTCTGCCGGTAGCCGCAGTTGCTCTTCCAACCAAGCCCACTGTTCATCACCCAGATGAGTTTTGTCAGGATCCTCATCGGGCAGATAGCTGCCGACCTTACCAGCTGCGAGCCGTGCCTCTTTCGGGGTCGGGTCCTTCGTAAAGGCACTGCGATTGAACTTCGTATCCAGCAGGATGATCTGAAGCCGCTTTCCCTCCGGACCCAGGATCTTCGCGTCGTAGATCCCGCTCCGCTTCCAGCGTGGAGAATCTTCAGGCCCATCAAAGAATGTCAGGAAGCACTCCTTCGACTCCTCCTTCACGGGGAACTCTCCACCACCGGCATGAGAGCCGTAGTCGTGATTATCCCAAGTGGCTAGAAACGGCATCGCCGCCCGTGCCCGTTGAAATTCCGGTTTGTCGGCGAGCCGATTCCACTCGCCGGTCAGTTGTCCCTTCGACACCTGCCAAGCGGTGGTCCCATCGGTATCCGCGTAAATATTGTCACCGAGAAATAGGAACAGGTCAGGATCTTTCTCAATGATTGAATCCCAGATCGGCTGCGGCTGCCAGTGCTTGGCACAGGAGCCGAAGGCGATGCGCTGGACCGGGCCACTGGGAAGCGGGAGCCAGGGAGAATCCTGACAAAACAATGCGGCCGAGCTGAAACACAACCCGGCCGCGATAACAAAACGCTTCATTGAGTAATGATCGAAGAGGCGACCTACTCCAACTCGTTCTTATAGACGACGCCATTCTTCATGACGACCTTGAGTTGATTCTTGTAGTCGACGACCACACCGATGTCCTCGAGCGGATTGGCACTGTAGATGAGCATGTCAGCCCAGGCACCTTCTTCGATGACGCCGAGCGGGGCATCCTTGTAAGGATCGCGGGATTTACACTGCCGCAACAACTCGGCCGAGTTCGAGGTGGCTTGCTTGAGCATATCCAAAGGAGAAAAGAATTTCTCGCGCGCTTCAAACTCTAGCAATTGAGCCGCCATCATTTCAGGACTACCCGCCGCATCGGTTCCAAAGGCCATTTTGAGTCCATGCTTCTTCGCCCAGACTGACACCTGATCATACCCTTTGAGCATGATGCGCCCCTTGCGACGGTTTTCTTCCGTAAACCACGGAATCTCCATCAATCCAGGAGGCCGCGACATACCAGACAACCACATGCCGCTCTCCTTCATCATGATGACCGTTTCCTCATCGATCAGGTGACCGTGCACACAGTCCAAAACTCCAGCCTTAATCGCTCTCTGCACCGATTCGCTGTTGTAGGCATGGATGCAGACATACGTGTCGTAGTCTCTCGCTGCATCTACCGCTGCCTTAAATTCAACTACCGAATAGCCAACGCTTTCCAAGGGATCATACAGCGAAGCAACTCCGCCGCCTGCCATGAGCTTCACCTGACGGGCTCCCATTCGGAGGGTCTCACGAGTGGCTCGAGTGACTTCATCTGGACCATCAGCCAAGAATGCCAACCCCAGTGCTGCGGATCTGGAATCCGTGAATCCGGCGCTAGGCACATTAGGATGAACGCTGTTGTAGTATCTAAAATCAGAATGCCCGGATGTGCAGCCCACAGCCGCTTGAGAGGAATAGATACGAGGCCCCACCACCATTTCCTGGTCGATCGCTTGCGCCAAACTCACCGAGGGCCCCATCAAATCACGGATGGTGGTAAAGCCGCGCAGAAGCATCGCCTCCGCGGCGACCGCGCCCTGGTAGGCATTCATGATCGGATCGATCTTGTAGAGGACGTCCGAAGGCCCACCATTGCCAAACATGATATGCTGGTGAGTGTCCATCAGCCCAGGGATGAGGTAGCCACCCTTGCCGTCGATCACCTGAACCTTGGTGGACACCTTCTCGACTTCTCCATCCTCATTGGTGACAGAGAGGTGAAGATCGTTGCCCACGGCGGTTCCGCCGGACAGCTTCTTCGCCGTCTTGCGCGTGGCGTCGACTTCATACTCTCCTCCCGTCGGGATATCCTGAGCTACCTTCTTGATCTTGTCTCCCACGATGAGAACATCGTGATCCATTTTCAACTCATCGCTGGTGCCATCCCAAACGTGGACATTCTGGATCACCGTGACGGGCGGGATGACGAGAGTTGAGCCATCGTCCTGAGCAAGGAGAGGGCCGCAGGCGAGAGTCGCCCCTGCGAATGCGATAACTGTTTTTAATCTTTTCATAATTTTTCTCCGTTCTGAAAACTCTGTCACTTCAGTGCGTTCTTCCAAACCTCACCGTTGCGAATAATAACCTTCATGTTGTTGGTGTAATCCTCCAGGACACTAATGTCTTCCAGCGGGTTTCCTTCGATCAGAATCATATCTGCGTAGGCCCCTTCTTCGACAACACCGAGACCAATGCCTTTTTCAGCTCTATCTTCGAGGGCGAGTTCGGGATAGGCGTCCTTGTAAGGATTCATATCACCACACCAGCCAATTACCTTCGCGGCATCGGAAGTCCCCATCTTCAGTATTTTGAATGGCGACAAACCCACATCGACCATCTTCGTCATGTTGACCGCCTGGCGAGGGCCATCGGCGACGCCGAACATATCGCCGCCGGTCACCATCATGATGTCGTGCTTGACCGCCCACTCGAACATTTGAGAAGCACCTGTATTCACTTTTTTTGCCTTGGTCTGTTGGTCAGCAGAAAAGAAAGTGATTTGCTCGGGGTTGGCGAAAGTGACGAGCGAGATAATCGACTGACAAGAGAGCGCGATGCCTTCTTTCTTCATGCGCTTGATAGTGTCCTCGGTGACCAGGAAATTGTGCTCGATGCACCTGACTCCAGCATCGATGGCGCGATTGACTGACTCATCACTATAAGCATGGACCAGGCAGTAAGTTCCGGAGTCTGCAGCCACCTTCACCGCGGCTTGCATCTCCTCTACGGTGAACTGTACCTGATGAAGCGGATCAAACTCACTGGCGACGCCGCCACCGCCCATGATCTTAATCTGGGTGGCTCCACTGCGAATATTGGTTCGGACGGCCTTCATGATTTCATCGACACCGTCGACCATGTAGGAGAAACCATGGTCGGAGAGGTAGTTCGGGGAACCGGGTTGATCATTCCAGCGACCCACGTCACCATGACCACCGGTCTGGCTAATGAACCCACCACTGGGATAGATGCGTGGACCGGGTATACGACCGAGCCGGACCGCCTTGGCAAGCCCCTGTACATTGCCCCCGGCATCACGGGCAGTCGTGAAGCCCTGATCGAGGTAGGAACGCAGCCTTTCCTGGGAGATCGCCCCGGTTGCCATCTGATCCCAGTCGTCGCGGCCGTCGAGCATTCCCTCATGGATGCTGAGGTGAGAGTGCATATCGATCAGGCCCGGCATCAGAGTGCGCCCTCCCCCGTCGATTATGGTGGCGCCTTTGCCTGCTTCGACGTCCGTTCCGATCGCCTTGATCAGATTGCCTTCCACAAGAACGCTGCCCTCGGTGAGCTTGTCGTCCATACCGTTGAAGATGCGGACATTGGTGAACAGAACTTGCTTCAGCTCTTCCTTTTTCTCCGCTGCGTCCTGGGCAAACAAGCTGGCGCTTAGACCGATGATCGATAGAACAACCATCTTGATGATTTGTGGGGCGTTTTTCATTGAGCTGAAGGGATGAGATGAAATGGGAAAAGTTCGATAGTTCCAAGTAGTAGAAGGTAAGACTGCTCTATCCTGACTTCGGAGGCACGAAGATTACATTCTCTTTTTCTGCCAATTAGGTTACGCTTCCAATCGCCAGATCGGATCGCTCTGAAACTGAATGAAAGCTCTTCCCCTCATCCACACCTGCTGGCTGAAACCATTCGCGGACTACTTCTCTGAGAAAGGCATCAGCCTCAAACCATACTGTGAAGCGGTCCAAATCGAACTGACCCACGTTACGACCGGTGACGGCTGGATCACCAAACATCAACTCTACGGGTTTCTCCAAGCTCTCGCTATTGGAGAAAAAATGCCTGAAGTCGGATTCGTCGTCGGCGAGCGTATTACCCCCGATTGTCTGGGCGATCTTGGAGCTGCGATGGCACAGGAAGAGACCCTTGGCGGAGTGGTCAGAACATTCGGCAGACTCATCAATCGTCATGTCGAAGGGAACCGATGCTGGCTGGAGGAAGGCGAAGAAGGCGAAGTCTGGCTCTTCAATGAGAAATCATCCTCTTCAGAACCCGGCCGCACCATCGCGGACCAAGCTGGGCTCATGTCCATGATCAACCTGGCTCGCCTGGTTGCCGGAAAATCATGGTACCCCGATAAGGCCGTTCTGCAGACGGAGTCCACGGACGCTCATCGCAAGCTACCGGGTTTGCACCAGCTTGACCTCAAATTCGATCAACAAGCCTCCGGCTTCGCATTCCCCGCCAACTGGTTGTTGCGTTCCATTCAGATGGGAGACCTGCCCTCATCATTGGAGGCTTCATCCGAGGGTCTGTTGAACGAAGACGAAACGATCGACGAAAAACTCAGGCTCCTCTTGCGCGAGATTGTCGGTGTTGGCGGCATGTGTCCAACCGTCCGATTGATGGGAGAGCTTTGCGACATCAGACCTCGAACCCTCCACCGGCGCCTCGGGGAAGCCGGAGTAACCTATCAGAAACTCCTCGACGAAGTGAGGCTGGACCAGGCGAAAGGACTCTTGCTGGATTCTGAACTTTCCGTCAAGGAAGTAGCTTACGAATTGGGTTACTCAGGGCCGAACAATTTCATTCGCGCTTTCCGGCGACAGACGGAGTTATCACCGACGGCCTACCGGCGGCAGAGCGGATGAAGGCAACGGCCAAGAAGGTTACGAACAAGTCCCCCCCAGCCACATCTCAGCGACTCTGAAATTTCTCGCGCAACGCGTTGATAGCTTTGCTGTGTTTTTCGGGACCAAACGTCCTAGCCGCGTCAGGCCAGCCCGAAAAAAAGATGTCAGATCCGCTCTACTCCTGCATATGCTGGATAGAGAATGAATACGGACGCCTCAGACACCGAACGCCACGTGCAGTTCACCCGCCATTTCGCGGAGGCCGAACGCGCTATGAAGGCATTTGCCTTCTCCCTGGTCCCCCATCAAGCAGACGCTGACGACGTGATTCAGGAAACACTCAAGGCGCTCTGGCAGCACTTCGATGACTACGATCCCGAACGCCCGTTTCTCCCCTGGGCCAACCGCTTCGTCTACCGCCAGGTCCAGATGCACCGCCGCTCGCAGGCCACCCGGGGCAAGTATTTCTTGAATGAAGAAACCATCGAAAAGTTGGCAGCGGAAGGTCCCGCCTCTCCTGAGCACACTCAGGCCATGGAGCGCGCCCTGGAAAAATGCCTTCAAAACGTCGGCTCCAGGCAACGCCAAATTATTGAGCGCCGCTACGCCTCACAAAGCACTCTACAGGATCTAGCAAAGGAAACAGGCAGTTCGCCCAATGCTCTCTATAAAATGCTGCAACGCGTTCGCGAGGCACTGCACCAATGCATCTGCCAACGCATGACCAAAGAAGGATTTACCGTATGAACCAAGAACAGGAAAAACGTCTGCTCGAATTGTCCGGGCAACTCTGCGACGAAACGCTTTCCGACGAAGGTTTCGCCGAACTCGATCAGCTACTCAAGAACGATGTCGAAGCCCGAGCCCTTTACCGCTCGTTCACCGGCATGCACCGCCAGTTGGAAGATGGTGCCCTTGAGGTGAAAGAGGCGACTTCGGAATCTGTCATCCCCTTTCAAAAGAAACCCATCGCGGGCTGGCTCGTCGCTTCAGCGGCTGCCGTCGTCGCTCTGCTCGCTTTGCTGCCGTCTACACAAGATCCCTCGGTCACTCCCACTCCCACAGCCGTGCTCACCCGAGCCATCGACATCGAGTGGGAACACGCAACCCGTTTTCAGGCCAACGTTGGGGAACCCATCACCGAACAATGGCTTCGCATCACATCCGGAGTCGCTGAAGTGGAATTCAGCAGTGGAGCCACCGTATCCCTCGAAGGCCCGGCCAAACTTCGCATCGACAATGGCATGCGATGCTTTTCCAAAGAGGGCAAACTCGCCGCCAATTGCCCCGAGTCGGCCCATGGATTTACGATCCGGTTTCCCGGCGGCCAAGTCGTCGATCTGGGCACCGAGTTCGTGATGAACTCAAAACCTAACGGAAAAACCAATGTCCACGTTCTCACCGGAGAAGTGACCGTCGCACTGACCAATGATTCCGAAGAAGTTCTCAGCGAACAAAATCTACTGGAGAACTCCGCCGTCGTCATCGATCCGGCCACCAACCGTATTGAATCCATCGACTTCGATGCGGAACCCTTCGCTTCGATGCAGCGGGAAAGTCTCATTCGCTCCGCCCCCATCAAGCTCCAGTTCGACATCGGTCATCGCGCCGGGCTCTACACCGGCATCAACTCTCCGGGACACGCCTCCGGGGATTTTTACGGCCACGAAAATATCTGGACCCAAATCGTAGGTGATCAGTCGGGTGCCTTTGTCATGGCCGACGGAAACCTTTGCCCTTTTCCCATTCATGTCGACTACGGCCATGGCGATGGAGCCATTGACTGGGATGCTCCTCCCATTGACCCCTGGGGCAGCATGTATGGCAAGGCACCGGAACTATTCGACACCGCCCTCTGCCAGGATCACCGCCCCTGGGACCATGACCTTGGCATTAGGATTGGTGGACTGCCCAAGGGAACCTATCGAATTTATGCGCTGTGCCGCTCAGTGAGGCGTCCGGAAGCCTCCTATGACGTCAGTTTTGGCACCAACTTAAACCGGCAACTTAACGAACCCATCGCCATTCCTCAGATGGATCCCGAGCAAGAGCCCTCTTGGATCGACGGGGAAACTCATGCCACGGGGGTGGTAACAGTGTCAGGCCCCGATGACTGGGCCACCTTTATCACTCGCTACGCTCGTGACCGCTCATATGAGAAGAATGCCGACTACCTAGGACGGTCCGTACTTCTCGGTCTTCAAATCGTCGAAATTCGCTAAACCGCTATGAAGCTCACACCCCTCCTTGCAGCCCTCGTGGTCACTTCCGCCGCCTTCAGCCAGGCCGAGAACTACCCAGAGCCTTTAATGGTCGTGCCTGGTGATATTATCGTTTCGAAAACGTTCGACACTGAGGAGGACATAGACAAGGCAACCTTCAGTTTTCGCAAGGAGGCTCACCACGAAATAGCGGATGGCATACTCAAAGTCATCCCTCCAGTCGTTGCCTACGAAGGCACTCAAACTGACACACAATGGGCCAGTAGTTCCGTATCACGCGCCGGCCTCGTTGGTCTTCCGCAGGAATTTGTGTGCCAGTTTCGCTGGAAGTATCTCAAGCCGACTGATCCAAAGGCTCTTAGCAAGAGAAGCGTCTATATCGATCTAGGTCACCGTTGCATTCGAACCACGCTCAACGGCGAAGGTGCCACGCTGAAACTGGAGAATCATCTGGTCGGCAAAGAGGCTGAAGAAACCTCAAAGGTTTTGGTCACCGAAAACAAACTCACGCTTGATCCCGACAAGTGGTATGACATCACGATCGAGGTAAAAGGTGACGAAGTAATCTACCAGATCGACGGTCACACGCTCTACGGCCAGGATGACCTAATCGCCAAAGAACGCGCTAATACTTTCAATCTCGATTCCGGTGGGGTCGGTTACCTGATCGATGAAATCGTGATTCGAGAGGCCGGAGAATTCCTCCCCGATTGGGCTGACAAAAGGGCGTCCTACCAGAAGAATTGACCATTTTACAGAAGCATTGCGGCGGGCTGGAACATGAGATCCGGCCAACCGCGAAGGGTCATTGAAATGTTTATTTCATATTTTCCGTCAGAATTGTCATGGACAGGCATAAGCCTGTTGAAGTTGAAAGATTTCATGTCGGCAAGTGTTTCCTGCTTCGCCAACACCTCCTCCCCCCCTAAATCCATGACCCTAGACGTAAAATCCCCATTCAATGAATACTACCCACGGTTGCAAATCGCCCCCCCTCGACTCACCCCAATCTTCTAACAGATTTCTGCGACGGAGCCTCTCAAATTTCTGGTGCTCCGCTCTACTACTGGCATCACTAATCTGCTTTTTCACAGCAGATGCAGCGGCACAGCATGCCGAGATGCCATATGTCATGGCATTGGCTGATCCAGCCCATGCTTCCCACACCGCCATTCAAAGCGGGGGCTGGTTCAAAGGCGCTCGCTGGGACACAGGGACTCGGCCTGGCGACGGTGCGCGCGTTTGGATCCCCGCTGGATTCACCATGACCATCAACAACACGGCCGGTGCTCGAATCCAGTCTATCCGTGTGGATGGAGTGCTGAAATTTCAGACAAACAAAAGCAGAGACCTGCATGTCGATACCATTGTGGTAGGCATGGGGGGAAGGCTTGAGATGGGAACCGCTGCCAAGCCCATCGAGAACGGCACGACGGCCCGGCTCATCATTGATGACTACAACGGTGAATTTGAGGTCACCGATGATACCAGTGCTGACTATGACCCCCTGACTATTGGTCAGGGACTCATCGTCATGGGAGAGCTTGAAATCCACGGAGCAATCAAGACGCCCTACACCACTCTGACCACTGACCCTCTGGCTGGAGACACAGTCCTCTATCTCGACGCCCTTCCGGCTGACTGGTCCGTGGGTGACTTCGTCCTCCTTGCCGGAACTCAAATAGACGCCGAGGGCGACGAAACCCGGGAAATCGTCAGTATCAATGCAGCCAGCCAGTCACTAGTGATCGATACTCCACTCGCATTCGATCACGTCACCCCAACGACCAGCCTCGCGGCCGGAACTCTCAAGGTCCACGTGGCCAACGTCACCCGCAACGCGATCATCGAAACAGAGTCTTCTAAGAAAGGCGCTACTTCAACGATCACAACAAGCTTCACAGACAACAGTTTCCGTGAAACGACTGGCGATCAGTTCTGGTCTCGCGGCCACATCATGTGCATGAACAACAATTTTGATGTTCGCTACGCAGGATTCTATGGCCTCGGTCGGATGAACAAGCTTATTGCCGCAGAAGACACCTTGTTTGACGAGACAAACACCATCACCCAAATCGGACGAAACCAACGAGCACGCTACTCTTTTCACGCGCACCAAACCGGCGTTTCTGAATTTCCCGGTCACATCGAAGGCTGCTCAATTCTTGACTCCCCGGGTTGGGGTGTCGTGAACCATTCCAGTTACGTCGACATCATCAACAATGTCGCACACGATACCGCCGGCGGCGCCTTCGTGAGCGAAGCCGGTGACGAAGTAGGCAGTTTCATTGGGAATCTCGCCGTCCGAAATCATGGGGACGGAGAAACCGAAGCCGGACGAGGCGACCTTGATGACTGGGGCCACAAAGGCTCTGGATTCTGGTTTCAAGGGTCTCCTGGTTTATTCGTGAAGAACAACATCGCGTCAGGCTCGACAGGCGAAGCCTTTTCAGTCTACGCCGATCCTATCGAAGGAGTCTCTACCATCGAAACCATCTACCTGAAAAATCCACAGAACTATTCGGAAGACAGCATCAGTATCAGCAGACTTTCGGCTCACACATTCGAAGACAACGTGTGTTATGGCAGCCACACTGGTTTCGCTTTCTTCACCAGCAGATCGGACTACCAACTCGACCAAACCGTAATCGAAAACTGCAAAGGTTGGTCAATTCTCCAGGGCACCTTGAGCTTCTACGCGTCGGGGTATCACTACAAAAATCTAGTCCTTGTTAACGACATTGATGCGCCTCGTGGAACAGCCATCAACTCTCACCATGGCACGGCCAATGTGATCTACGATGATTCCCACATTGAGGGATTTGTGATCGGTCTTCAGGCCCCTCGCTTTTCCCGGAGCAATGCCATCAACCGGGGCTACTACAACAATCTCGTGAACCTCTGGATCGATCCAGGCCGCTTTCTCTCAGGAGCCAATGAAAGCGACATTTACGCCACCGAGGTTCATATTTCTGAGCCTCAGTTTGGCACCCTTTCTGGAGGCTCGATTACAACTGCTCAAGCCAACTATGAAGAAGCGCGGGTGATCAGCGGATCAAACGGCGAAGGAGATCGCAACGAGAATCTTATCATTCCAGGTCAAATAGACATCTTTACCGACTATCACATCTATCCTGGCCCGCCTCACTTGAACAATATTTTCACTCCTTTTTACTACACTCTGGATTTGGGGTCGGAAGGTTGCTACAGGGTTTACTCAGAGGCGCACCAAAAGCCTGGCGCGGTCCTCTTCACCTCAGCCATCATGAATGCGGCGGGCGGCGGAGATGACAAGAACTCAAAAATCCCGACGCAACTTTGGGATATGACCAATGCTGACATTGCCAGTGCATACACTAACCAGCTCCAACTGCTATCGACTTTGGATAGCAGCGAGTTGCCGGCAACCTACCATCAAATCTTCCGAGAGCGATACACCAACAAGATCCTGACAGACCCTGATTGGGTGCTTGCTCCAGGTGGTCGCCTTTTACCTGCTGACTATGCAACCAACTCTGGCTTCATTGATTCTTCCGACAGCAATACCCTGGCTGGAGGCGGCCAACTTCGCTTGCTTCAGACGGCCCTCGAATCAGTGTCACCACCGTTGATCGAAGTGGCAGTGGACGGAACACCGGGCTCCACCAGCCATGATTTCGGCAATGTGACGGCAGGAGACCCTGCCAGCGTTCGCGTAGACATTTCCAATCTCGGAGATGCACCGCTGGACGTCTGGATCAGTCCACCCACCGGCTCCGGGGGAATCGCGGTCGAACTGCCCGTTGAATTAACGGGATTCTTCGGCCCCCACCTTTCACTGTGGAAAAGTGAGAGTGGCTATCTCGACCTGAAATGGTCAGCTTGGCAGAGCGGCCTGCACAACACTGTCGTTGAACTTCGAACCACTGACACTACCCAGCCCATCTACACGCTGAATCTCACAGGATCCGTGACCAACGTCCCACCCACCACTGCGATCGACGAGTATGTCCTGATGACATCATCAGAAACCGACCTTCCCGTTCTGGAAAACGATTCTGATCTCAACGGAGAAACACTGGAGATTATCTCAATCTCAAATCCTGCCAGCGGGATCGCCTACATCTCGGGGGACAACAACGATCAACTCACCTACCGCGCTACGGCGGCATTCTGGGCCGATGATACCTTTACCTACACCGTCTCAGACGGAAACGGCGGCCAGGCGACGGAGACGGTTGTGCTGAAAGCACCCCATAAGGAAGACAGTGGAGTCCTTGCCATGGAAGGCGAAAACTTTGCTTTCATCTACCACACAGATACCTACCCCAATCACACCTGGACAGAAACGACCATCGTCGCTGACTCCAGCGGTGGCAGCAGCATGGCCAGCAGTGATCTGGGGGACCAGCCGAAAACGAACGGGCCTTCATTGGACTTCCCTGTCGTTTTCACCACACCAGGAACCTACTATGTTTGGGCGCGACTCTCTTCCCCGCAAGGAAACAACAGTCACGGCCTACTAGTGGGAATGGATGGCGTCAGCGTGACCGATAGCGGCTCGGGATTAAGCAACACCAGTGCCAATTGGACCTGGGACAACTCCACCAACAAAATCTCGCAGCTCGCACTGACAATCACTGCCGCCGGAACCCACACCATCAATGTCTGGATGAACAAGGATGGAGTCCGTCTCGATTCGCTCTATCTGACCACCGACCCTCTGGCGATTCCCTCCGGACAGCTTTCAGCCGAAAGTGCCCGAAGCCTGGACTAGCTTCAAGATCGTGGAATCAATCATATATGCCGAACGGGCTCAGGGGTTCACCCTGAGCCCGTTTTCGCTAATGGCTATCAACATTCGGAATCAGGAAAGAAGATTGGCAGATTCGAGGAGGCAGTCTACCCGAACTGATCTGAGAGCCCTTCATTTCGAGTGACGAAGGATCACGCAATCGTGTAGAATTCTCGTGTCAGAATCTCACCCCTATAGGCATATGCGTTGTAGAAACAGCCCGTTCCTTGAACTACCGACCATGAGCCATATCAATCTCAAATCCTCCCTGAATCGCCGCACCTTTCTCCGCGCCTCAGGTGTCAGCCTCGCCCTCCCCTACCTGAGTGCGATGCTTCCCCGCAGTGCTCGTGCGGCCGCCTCCAGTGCCAACCCCCAGCGCCTCGCGGTCATCACTCAGGATCTCGGCGTATTGCACGACACCTTCTTTCCCGTCGGAGCCAGCAGCCGCGACTACGAAATGCCTTCTGTCCTCGCCGAGCTGGAGTCGATCCGTGATGACATAACCGTTTTCTCCAATGTGGATCACGGTATCACCGGCGGACACCATGCCGCCCATGGAATTCTCAACGGCGTCAAACCCGAGTTCGCCGCCAACTCTCCCTTCGGTGCCATCAGCGTCGACCAGCGTGCCGCCGAAATAGTCGGTGCTCAGGTGCGCTATTCCTCTCTGCGTTGCTGGGGAAGCAAAAGCCTGTCCTCCAGCTATTCCCGTCAGGGTTCCCGCCTACCTGCCAGCGCCTCTACTCCGAGCGAACTCTACCAGGCTCTCTTCCTCGAAGGCAGCACCGAGGAAAAGCAACGAACGCGCGCCCTGCTCCACGAGGGCAAAAGTATTCTCGATCTGGTGTCAGGTGATGCCAAGCGCCTCGCCAGGGAATTGGACAAGGCCGATAACGAAAAGCTCGAAGAGTATTTCGACTCCGTTCGCTCCGTCGAACTACAACTCGGAGATCGAGATCAGTGGCTCGACCGCCCCAAGCCTACTTGTCCGGACGCTGCCCTCGAAAAAATGGTCACCACCGGCAAAGTCGACGGCCAGGGCAACAGCGGCAATCTACGCGCCTGGATGGACCTGATGTATGTCGCTCTGCTGACCGACTCCACTCGCGTCACCACCACCTCCATCCCGATGAACGATGGCGTTTGGGATCTTCCCGGAGTCACGACCGCTGCCCACGCACTGAGTCATCACGGCAAGGAGGAATGGAAGATGGATCAATTCCGCACCATCCAACGATGCATCCTGGGAGAATACCAACGCTTCGTAGAGCGGCTCAAGAGCGATCAACAGGCCGACGGCACTTCGCTGCTCGACTCCACCATGGTTCTTTACGCCTCCGGACTCAGTAACGGGGCCACTCACTCCAACAAAAACCTCCCGGTCCTTCTCGCGGGAGGAAAGGCCAATCACGGCACGCACATCAACGTCGAAAGTAAGCAACCGCTCAACAGCCTCTACCTTTCGATGCTGCAATCGTTTGATCCGTCGATCGAGAAGTTCAACAACGCTGACACTCCGTTGGCTGGAGTCGAACTCGCCTAATCCTCAGTGGACAGCCCCATGAAAACGACCCTAGCTATCTGCCTGGTTGCGTTGTTCGCGACGTCTTCAGGATTCTCCGCTGAAACTCTCGATGAAGCCGGCTTTACCACATTTCTGGAACAGCACTGTGTCGAATGCCACGGCCCCGAGAAACAGAAAGGAGACCTGCGGCTCGACGAACTGCCCCTGTCAGAACTAACTCCCCAACAACTGGAGCACTGGCAACTCGCCGTGGAACAAGTCAGTGAATTCGACATGCCGCCTGATGACGACCTCGCTCTGTCCGACGAAGAGATCGCAAAGTTCACCGGTTTTCTCACGCCTAGGATCGAGCACGAACTCAGCTCAGTGTCACGGGAGAAAGTGTTGCTGCGACGGCTCAACAAGGAACAATATAGCAACACAGTCCGCGATCTCTTTGGCATCAATATCACGGTAGAGGATCCCGCCGCTCCGCTTCCTCCGGATGAAATCTCAGAGGGTTTCGACAATCTCAGTTCGGCGCTGACCTTGTCCGACCTTCATCTCGACGCCTACCTTTCCGCCGCCGATGACGTCGTTCGCCGCTGGGCTGACCGAGCCAAAGCTGTGCCCGACTCCTTTCGGATCGAAGCCCCCTCTCCTCCCGGCGCCAAGGCCAAAGTCGGCTTTGGACGCGGCACCCCTCACACGGAAGATCACTTTGACCTCATGCACAGCGCGTGGACAAACCGCCGATTCAAAACCTTCGTTTTCCCCGCGAAAGACAACAACAACTGCCTGCTTCCCCATGGCGGAGTTTACCGCATTACCGTCGATGCAGAGGCCATGCACACCGACAATCTCGAGGGCGCCGCTTTGCTCAAAGAGCTAAATCTCGGCTGGGACCCTGACCCCACCCAAACACCTCAGTTTGGATTCTTCCTGCGCCGACCGTCTCGCTCCATCACCCCGAACATTGACCAGCGAGTGGCTACCTTTGAATTGGAACACAAGGAGCGAAGAACCATGACTCGGGAAGTCTGGCTTCCCGGCGGCCAGTACACGCTCGCCGTTAACTTCGACACTGGCCCCCGATTTGATCCAGCCCAGACCGCCTCGCGTTTCTGGGCAACCAGTGTTTCAGACGGTGAAAGTTCAGGGGAGAAATTTGAAGGACACAACTCAACTGCGATGGAAGCGCTCAAGAGGGGCCATGACCCGTGCGACGAGATCCTCAATCACATGGCGGCTCTACCGCTGCCTCGCATCCGCTTCCATTCTATCGTCATCGAAGGGCCACTCGACGATCCTGACGCACCCACCACTGATTACTTCTCCCGTGTCGACAGCGAAACAGAGTTTCAGAAAAAAGAGCTCAAACAGTTCGCTGAACGCGCCTTTCGCCGCCCGGTCCAAGACGACGAACTTGCACCCTATCTGGCCTATGCGCAGGAGAAGGGATACCAAGCCGCCGTCAAAGCCATTCTCTGTTCTCCCTCCTTCCTCTACCTCCGTGAAACTGACGATTCACTCGATGACTACGCTGTCGCCAACCGGCTCTCCTATTTCCTCTGGAACACCATGCCCGACGATGAGCTCTTCAATCTGGCAAAGAACGGATCCCTGCGAGACGAGGACACACTTCGCAATCAGTTGGCCCGCATGCTCGAAGACGAGAGAGCCGCCAGCTTCATCGAGCGGTTCACTCATCAGTGGCTCGGCCTTGGCAACATGGATGACATGCCAGCCTCATCGGACTACACCTACTATCACGACTTCTTCGTGAAGGAGCTATTTCAGAAAGAAACCGGCCTGTTCTTCAAGCACCTCCTGAAAACAAACGCTCCCGCGAAGGAACTGGTTCACTCCGATTACACCTTCATGAATGCTCCTCTCGCCCGCTACTATGGCATCGACGGGGTCAAAGGCAGCGCTTTCGAAAAAGTCTCACTCGCTGAGTTCCCCACACGCAGAGGCCTGCTCGGACAGGGTTCCGTTCTCACCACCTCCGCCAACGGCATCGACACCTCCCCGGTTGTTCGAGGCATCTGGGTGCTGGAACACCTACTGGGCACTCCACCGTCTCCTCCCCCACCCGATGTGGAAGTGATCGAACCAGACACCCGCGGCACTCAAACCATCCGCGAAATGTATGAAGTCCACCGCACCGAAAACTCGTGCAACCGCTGTCACCAGGACATTGATCCGCTTGGCTTTGCCCTGGAGAACTTTGATCCTGTCGGCCAGTGGCGGGAAGAGTATGAGGGGGGCCTCGAAGTCGATAGCTGGGGCCAAATGCCCGACGGACGGAAGTTTGATGACATCGTCGGCCTTCGCCAACTCATCGACGACCAACAGGTCCGCCTCATCGCTCACCATCTGCTCGTCCGTTTTCTCATCTGCGCGACCGGACGCGAAATGGCTTTGGCCGATCAGAAGGAAATCGAGTCCATCCTCGATCAATCCGCACCCGAAGGATACCGGCTCAACGACCTCCTCTACGCCACCATCACCAGTGAAGCCTTTCTCAGCAAATGAACCGACATCTCTCTCTTCTATTTATCATTGGAATCCTATCAGTCTCGCCGCTCTCGGCTGAAGAACCCGAAACGCGATTCCTCAATCCGGGCGAGCTGATTTTCTCAAATGACTTCGACACTCCCTCTACGCTGGAGAAGCCCGTTTGGTATCTGAGAAAATCCGACTGGATTGTTGAAACCGGAGCGCTGCGCGGGACCAACAGAGACGGAAACGGCCCCTTCATCCGACTACAATCGAAGGAGAACGGCGGCCCGCTCCCCGAGGACTACATCATGACTTTTTCCTTCAAGGTTGAAGAGAATCCCGACGAGGAGAAATCCAATAAGCACCACGATACCCTCAGCTCCGGGCACCGTTTTAGCTTTGGCCACTACGCCGCCAAGTTCCAGTGGCGCGCGGACTGCGGTATGGATCTCAACATTGGCCATGGCGATGTACTGGAGGACAGCTGCTTTCACATCGAGAAAGGCCAATGGTATCATGTCACCGCCGAGATTCGCGGGGACGAAGTCCTGGTCTGGTTCAAGGACGGCCCGGCCTACTACCTCCAACACGACTTCTTCCGATCCAAACCTTCGGGATGGGAATTCTTCACTCACATCTCGGAGATCGGCTACCTCGACAATCTCAAGGTCTGGTCCCTCGCTGAAGGCGAACTGCCCGGCTGGCATCAAACCCGCTTCAGCATTCTCAGTCTACCTAATCAATCGTTCCTCAGCGCCGATCATCCGGAATTCCAAATCACGAAGCAGGACAAATAATGAGCGCCCGATTTGCACTCGCTACGATTGTAAGCGTTCTCTCGCTTGCCACTATCGGCCACGCGGACTTGAAGGAAAACTTCAAGAAAGCCAACCTCAGGATCGTGGCAGAGGGACATGAATTCACCGAGGGCCCCACTCTCGATGAAGGCGGAGACATTCTCTTCACTTCCCCGAAACAGAGCTCCATTGTCAGCCACTCGATCGACGAGGAATCCAATTCCGAGTTCTACCAAGGCGAGCACCCCGTGAGTGCCCTGTTCTATCGTGATGCCAAGCTCTATGCGACCCAGGGCACCCTCAATCGAGTCATTGAGATCAAGTCACCGAATGAATTCGTCACTCTCGCAGACTCTTTCGAGGGAGCCCCCTTCAACAAACCCAATGATCTCTGGGTATCGCCTCAGGGGCACATCTATTTCACCGATCCCAACTACGGTAGCCCTGCTGCTCCAGACGGTGAATTTGCCTACATAATCTCTAAGGAGGGAGAAGTCCGAAAGATTAATTCCAAATTCGTACGCCCCAATGGCATCGTGGGAAGTGAGGACGGCAGAATGCTGTTCATCACCGACGCAGGTGACAGCAAGACCTATCGCTTTTCTCTGGGCGAAGACGGAATCCCCGGCGAAGCGCACCTCTTCACCGACATTGGTGGCGATGGCATGACCCTGGATTCCTTTGGCAATCTCTACATCGGAGTCCCTCGACAAAAGGCCCTCGTCGCAATCGATCCGAAAGGGAAAGAAATTGCCCGAATTAGCGACTTTGGCTGCACTAATGTTTGCTTCGGGCCGGAAGGCAAGATTCTTTACATCACTCGCAGCCCCGGACTCTGGGCGCTGAAAATTTACTAGTTACATCAGACTCTCGATGCTGGGAGGCTTCTCTAAAATTCGACTATCTCGCCTCCTGTATTGCGAAGATCAAACAGCGATCACTTCACTTCATGAAACAACTATTCATCATTCTCATTGCCACCATCTCTTCCCTAGCACAGGCAGATGAGCGCCCCAATATCATCCTCCTGCTTGCCGATGACCTAGGCTGGAGTGCTCTAGGCTGCTACGGCAGCACCTTCTACGAAACGCCCAATCTCGACCGCCTCGCCGACGAGGGGGTTCGCTTCACTGCCGCCTTCTCCGCAGCGGCCAACTGCGCCCCCTCGCGGGCGTCCCTGTTGAGCGGGCAATACACACCCAAACACCGCGTGATGTATGTTGGGCCCGGTGACTATCAGGAGAAATACAAAAAGAGTAATGGTGACCTCAAGAAGTTCCCTATGATTCAGCCCCGCGGCGAAACGGAGCTACCGGCACGCGACACCGTCGAGAACCTCGCAGAGAACCTTCAGGCCTCTGGCTATCGCACCGCCATGTTCGGGAAATGGCATCTCGGTCGCGATGAGAACCACCCCGGCCAAAGAGGATTCGACGTCGCCATCGAAAGCCACGGCAGTCACTTTGGCTTCCATACCGATCCCGAAATTGATCACCCGGAAGGCGAATACCTCAGTGACTTCCTTTCGAACCAGGCCGTCAAATTTGTCAATGAGGGGGCTGTTTCGGACCAACCTTTCTTTCTCTACTACGCCGACTTCCTCGTGCACAAACCCTTCGAAGCCAAGGAAGCCTACCTCAAACACTTCAGTGAGAAGGAGCCTTCCGAAACTCAGCAAAGCCCCATGGGCGCCGCCATGATCAAATCTCTCGACGACTCCATCGGCAAAATTCTCGATGCTCTCGATGAATCAGGCCAGCGTGAAAACACGCTCATCGTTTTCACCTCAGACAATGGTGGGCTCAGTTACGAAGAAGACGGCCTCCGCGAAGAGAACACCAGTAACCTGCCCCTCCGCGGCCGCAAAGGCAGCGAGTACGACGGCGGCCTCCGCGTTCCCTGGATCGCCAGCTGGCCCGGCCAATTCCCTGAGGGTGTTGAATGCGACACCCCCGTTCACCACGTCGATCTCTACACGACATTCTCTGCCGCTGCTGAAACAGCTACACCACCCCAAGACCTGCACGGCACCAATTTACTAACCTTGTTTCGTGATCCATCCAGCGGGCTGAAACCACGCAATCTCTTTTGGTATCTCCCCGGCTACAGTGCCTTCCACACTCCCAGTGTAATGGTTCGCAATGACAATTGGAAATTGATTCGCCATCTCGAAAACGAAGAGCACCTGCTCTTCGATACCGATAGTGACATCAGTGAATCCATTGATGCTCGGAGTTCAAACCCCGAACTCGCCAGTGACCTCAATCAAGCCACTCAAGACTGGCTCGACGAGCTTGATGCGCCACGCATGACGCCAAATCCAGAATACGAGCCCTGAGGATGAATCAATAGTCCACCGAATAAACCATTTCAGGAAGTTCCTTGCCAGCAAGCTCGACAGAGACGCCTTCGCTAATCTGATATTTCCCTTTCGGAACGTGTTCCACGACTGGCCCCGAAACAAGAATACCAGCCCCCACGTGTTTGCATTGACCTTCGATGCGAGCGCTTACATTTACAACATCACCAATCGCGGTGAACTGCTTCTTCAAAGGGAAGCCCAGTTCACCCACCACCACAGGCCCATAGTGAACACCCACGCCGATCTGAAAATCCATTCCCAGGTGATCCTTGAGATAATCATTTAGCTTCGGCAGACAATGCTGCATTGCTATCGCTGCATCGACCGCATCCACACAAGGATGAGTCTCCCGGTCCCTTGACAACCCGAATAAAACCATAAGCCCGTCACCGATGTATTTGTCAACGTAGCCGTGACGTTTATCGATTTCTTCACACACCAGGCGGAAATAACGGTTCAATGCATGAATCACATCGTAAGGCAGGTTCTTTCCAGAAATGCTGGTAAAGCCGCGAATATCGGCAAACATCACCGCCAGAGGCAATTCCCTCCCCGCTGAGCTGATTCCTCCTTCAACGGCTTCCGAGACATCTTCCTCATCAATCACGAGACGCCGGCAGGTAACGGGCCCAGAGACACGGGTCTGACATCCCAAACGAACTTCCGGAGCAAACCCTTTCATTTGGGCCATCTTCCGCTCCGGTATATTGCGAGGCAGGCAATTCTCCAAACCATCCGAAATCAGAACGCGACAGGTGGTGCACTTGGCCTTGCCACCACACTCGGCCATATGGGGAATACCATTCTGAATCGCAGTTTGATAGAGCGTCTGCAATGGGGTTGCATCCACCGTTTTATCCCCTTCAAATTCCACTTCAAAATGCTTTGGAAGGTCACTTGAGATCACCGCATCAGGAGTCACTTCATCAAGCACATCATCCTGAACGAATCGAGCCAGGTAGCGGTCGTGATTCGCTTGAGGAATGGCAAACGACCCGCCTCCCCGTTTTTCCCTCTCCCTCTTTCGACCCTCACCGATCAGATCAATTCCAGCCACCATCGTGTCCGCCACATATCCGAGCGCCTCGGTCCAGACAGCTTCGGAATAGCCCTCCCCGGCCGGCTCCACAAAATCTTTCAGCGTTGCAACGAGAAGCTCTACCGCAACCGGATAATGCTCAGCTTCCACTCCGTATTCGACATGCCGATACCCTAGTTCGTGCAATACCGAATCCAGCTGATCAAGCCTATCCAGGTTCTTCACGACGAGTCCAAGTGCCTGAATCAGCATCTGGCCCTGACTCTCCATGTCAACATGCTCAAAGAGAGAACGAAGACCGGGGACTCGCTCGAATAGTCGCACATAAAAGGCGGCAGAGAATTCACCCGAGCGGCGCTCTACCTCGGCAAGCTCTTTTTCTAATACATCCGAATTCATCTCACATTTTACAATTTACAATCCATTGAGCCTTAGGGCAGAACCATTTGCAGCATCTAAACACGGAAGGGCATCAACTGAACCCTACTCGCAGGTATAGTGAGATCAAGTGTCAGGACTCTCCCAAAACCCTGGAGGGAGTTTCTTCCGAGCTCGATAAATCGAATACCGCCCACCCTCAACCCACTGCTCCATCAGGGTGAGGTTACCTTCAATGACATTCGCGTGAGCCCGGTCACCGCCTAGATCGAGACCCCGACCTCGTCGATGGCCCCAGCCCACGCGAGAGTTCCTTGATCATCTTAACAAGCGACAACGGCGACCACAAAACCGTCAGCGGAACGGCATTGCGCAGGGGCAATTGTCTTGAACCTCGAATGAGGAAACCGGACGATGTGACCAACCAAGACCTACTCATGAAAAAGATCTCTATTTCAAAATACTCCCTCAGCGCTCTGTTCTTCATCATCTCCATGATGAATATATCTGCTGACGATTGGCCACAATGGAGAGGGATCCAACGGGACGGAATTTCTCAAGAAAAAGAGCTGCTTCAGGAGTGGCCGGAAGGAGGCCCCAAACTGGCATGGAAATCAAACGGCCTCGGCGCGGGATACTCCAGCGTGGCTATTTCAGACGGCAGGATCTTCACCTTGGGAGATCTGGAGGAGGGAAGCTACGCCATAGCCATCAGTGAGAAGGACGGCAGTGCGATCTGGAAAACGAGAATCGGAGAAGGAGGCGGACACAAAAAGTATCCCGGGACTCGCAGCACTCCCACGGTGGATGGAGGTCAGGTATTTGTGCTGAATCAGCATTCGGACCTCATCTGTCTCGATGCTGATTCAGGAGAGCTGCTTTGGAAGGTGAATCTGGTCAGTGATTTCGGTGGCAAAATGATGTCAGGCTGGAAGTACAGCGAATCCCTCCTGGTCGACGGTGACCAAGTGATCGCGACACCGGGAGGCAAGGATGGAACGGTGATTGCTCTGAATAGAAAGACGGGCAGGAAACGCTGGCAGACGAGCGACTGGACGGACGCCTCCGGCTATTCTTCAGTGACCATCGCAACCATTCACGGAGTTCGGCAGTATGTGCAATTGACAGGCCAGAGCGTGGCAGGATTGAACCCCGATTCAGGTCAGATTTTGTGGAAGGCCGATCGTCCCGGAAAAACAGCCGTTATCACGACACCCGTGGTTGAGGATGACATGGTTTTCGTCACCTCGGCCTATGGAGTCGGCTGCAACGGTTTTCGTGTGAGCAAGAACGGAGACACCTGGTCAACTGAGGAAGTCTACGCCAACAAGGAAATCTCAAATCACCACGGTGGTGTGGTGTTACTCGATGGGCATGTCTTTGGAGGCAGTGGATCCACCTTTCGTTGTGTCGACATTCGGAGCGGTGAATCGAAGTTTGCGGAGCGAAGCGCAGGCAAAGGAGCAATCCTTTACGCCGATGGCCGATTCTACCTTCGGAGCGAAGATGGCCCCATGGCCTTGATCCAGGCAACGCCCGCCGGGTATGAGGAAGTCAGCCGATTTGATCAACCAGATCGAAGTGATCACAAAGCCTGGCCACATCCAGTCGTCGCGAATGGAAAACTCTACCTCCGGGATCAGGCCACCTTGCTCTGCTATGATGTCAGCGGGCGATAATTGAACGTAGAGTATAAAGGGTCAAAAAACGGTGTTCAGAAGGTCTTGAAGAGAACGGTAATCAGCCCTCGCGGGGGCTTCGACTTCATCACTTCATTGCCTCTGGAAATCCCCCGCCCTTATTCCAAGATTTTCCGCTTCAGATGGTATCGACAGTCTTCTAAAGGTAGTTCGTCCAGGCCGTCATTCGAATGACGATCTTACGAATGATGGCAATCGACCCACCCTTATCCGTGTAGATGGCAACGGCTGCCCCTGTTCCAATTGGAACAAGGGAAGTCGTGTCACCCTCTACAACCAAAGCTACCATCCCCACGCCGCTGCGCGCCATCATCTGGTCGCTAGTCGCGAGATTTCCATCCGGGGTCAAGGCTCCTTCCCCGGTCCCTACGGCAATGCTGAAAACCTTGGCCTGATAGATCTCACCCGGTAACGATTCGAATGCGACCTCGGCAACATCACCAATCTTAATATGGCGCAGGCTTCGCGAAGGAAACCCGCCTCGAACCAACATCGTCTCGTCATACACAAATGACATCACCGCAGCGAAGGGCATGGTATTCGTCACAGTTCCCTCTCGCGCAAAGAGTTGAGTCACTACTCCATCGGCAGGCGCATAAATGGTGCACTCCCTCAAATCGATTTCAGCTTTTTGAAGAGTAGCGATCAGTCTGGCCACATCGGTGTTAACACCCTCGATCTCTGACGTCGCCGCCAACTGGGCATTCAAAA
Organism: uncultured Verrucomicrobiales bacterium; assembly: GCA_963975655.1. GTDB lineage: Bacteria > Verrucomicrobiota > Verrucomicrobiia > Verrucomicrobiales > DEV007 > Arctic95D-9. The sequence goes on along the minus strand of CAXBHX010000036.1, from coordinate 8,133 downwards.
GCTCAGCGGCCCGAACATCACGCGTCGCCCTCGCTCGATCTACAGCATCCTGACTCACCGCTGCAGTTGTTGCGGCCTTAGTTTGACGCTTCAAATCGACCTCAGCATACTCCAGAGCTGCTGCTGCGGCATCAACCGCCACTTGAAGTTGCGGAACCCGCTGCTCCGCTGCTGCCAACTCCGCTTTTAGTCTGTTGACCTCCGCCAGGTAGGGCCCCGAATCGATCTTCAGCAAAACGTCACCCTTCTTCACGGAAACATTGGCTTTCACAGGCACCTCAACTACACGACCAGTCACACGGGAAATAATCGGGGTGACTCGCGCCGACACCGTAGATCCCGGTGAGTATGGCTGATAAAGATTCATGCACACCACTAGAAGAATCACTGCCGTGACATAGATTCCGATCACAATGCCCTGAATAGCACCGTTCCATGGAAGCACCCGAATCTTCTTCAGGAAATAGATGATCCCGAAATAACAGAGAGAAAGAAATACGATCATGACGTGGCGCCCTCCTCCTGAATTTTCTCGTTCTTAGAATCTTCGCCGCTTGGTTCCTCGGCCTCAGGTTCCTCCACTGTCACATTGTCCTGGATCTCCGCCTCCTCCGATTTCGGTTTCAGACCAGAAGGAACAGTGTAAGCCCAAATAAATGCTACCGGCCAAACCAGTCCTGCCGTGATCAGCCCTATCCACCCACAAACTCGAATCGCATCTACCTGAGGATGCCCTCTTTGCTCAGCAATCTTTCCCGGAAGAGCCCCCAATTTTAATGCGATCACCACGCCCAACAGGACGAGTAGGATCATGATACCCAATGCGACGTAATCTAATGCCATAACTCACCTCAGAACCAAAAAGACTCGCCAATTCCGGCGTCTGGAGCAAGGCCAAAGATCCGTATCATAAACTTTGAGAGGGCTGCAATTTCTCTAGAGCCAATTTTAATCGCAATCGAGTCGATGAGAATCGAACGAGAGGCCTCCCTGATGGGGCAAACCCTGAAAACCTTCGGGAAGCCTTTCAGGCAAAGGCCTCTGTAGGGTCACGCTCGAATTTCCCTATCACCATCACTCCTTTCGCATTCCAATTTCACCCACGTCAATCGGCACAAAGCCCATCTTCAGCGCTGGTGACTCCAAGTCCGCAGGGACAAAAGTCGGCAGGGACAAAGTCGGCAGGGACAGGTTAATTATTAAAGAAAGTCGGCAGGGACAAGTCGGCAGGGACAGGTTAATTATAAGTCGGCAGGGACATATAAGTCGGCAGGGACAGGTTAATTATTAAAGGGTCGTGGACACCTCTTGGTATTCCCTATATTCAGTTCCAGGCAATGGGCGCGGGGACCATCCCTCTCCCTTATTCCACAATCTGGCCTCTAAATAGCCGTTGCCTCTGAAGCATTCCGCACACAGACACAGGATCTTCCTGCCACCTTCAGAAAGAAGATCGGTTTCCGGTTGTTTCGTTCATTTGCCTGCCTGTGGCCCGATCAAAAGCCACTGCCCATATAACCTACGGCCCGCTCAGCACATCCCCCCGCAAATCCCCCCGCAAATCCCGTAACACGCAAAGGCCTCCCCAGTCCGCCTCTCGCATTGCTCGCGCCCCACTTTGTCGCCGTTTTCCAAACTGCGAACGATTTCGCTCAAATACTTGGTTTACAAAGTTTTCGCTGCCTAACACTGCTCCGTCGGTCAGATAGCGCACTCGACACCTCAGTGCTTTTCCAATCGGTAGTTGCCCTCCTCGCTTTGCTTCACGTTCCACTTCTTCCGCTGTAAAACCTCGTTTACGATTTCCGGGACTTTCTTCCTCTGGCAGTTCTTGCACTTCGCCTTCGGAATAAAGCACCAACCGATAGAGCTTGGATGTTTCTGACCATTTCTTTTCAAAGTCATTGCCGCTGATCTGATCAGACGTCAAAAGGATCCTCCCCAGACCACGACGTGCCCAGCTATTTCCACCGACGGCCGAAGCGTAGCCACTCCAGCGATAGTCCTCCACTCGGTCAACCATCCCGGCACGCAAAGGGTTGAGATCAATGTAGGCAGCCATGGTCATGAGTGCTTTGGCATCTCCTTCTACCAGAACACTCTTGTAGCGATCTTCCCACAGCGTGCCTCGACGCCCATTGTTGCGGTTGTACCATTGGCTGAATCGCTGTTTGAGGTCTTTCATGAAGGCAGCCAGATCGCCCATGCGACTCCGATAACAGTTCAGAATTTCGGCTTCCCAAGCCTCGCTCCGTGTGGCCCGGGCACGCTCCAACTCTTCACGCACTGACCTCACGGCATGGGAACTGTAGAGGTAACTGATTCGCTTGAGAGTGGTATCCGCGTCCAGGTCTTGCACGCTTTCCCGATCAGGTTCTTCCACGAGCAGATGAAAGTGGTTGGACATCACGCAGTATGTCACCACCCGCATTCCGTGGAACGCCTCCAGCTTGCGCATCAGAGCGACAAAGTGCTCTTTTTCCGTCTCGCCCAGAATGAACTGCCGGTCTACCACGCGTGAGATGCAATGGTAGTAGCATTTGCCTTCTCCCCGGATGCGAGCCTGCCTCATGAAACGCAGAGTGTTCGTTAGAACACTAGTTAGCAAGCTCAATTTTCGATAATTAACCTGTCCCTGGGAATTTATGTCCCTGGGAATTATACTAGCGGTGATGCCCATGCTTCGCAGCGCCAACCGCGCGATTCAATGTAGCCCGGGGCGTAGCCCCGGGACTTACACGCCCCCTCCGATTAGCGCTGAAAGCGCGATTCAAACCGTATTATACTGGAAGATGTTCAATCCTCCCCCCGCAGCCCTTTCCGAAACTCGCGCGGCGTCTGGCCCCAGCGCTCCCGAAAGAGCCGGTTGAAATGCGACAGGTTTTGAAACCCCGCTTCGAAGGCCGCTTCGGTGATGCTGTGGTTTCCCTCGACCAGAAACCGCCGACAGTATTCCAGTCGGAGTTGCTGCAAAAAAGTAGTGAACGACTGACCGGTGAACTGGGGAAAATGGCGGGAGAAAGTGGCCCGACTCATGGAGGTGTGATCGAGCACGTCCTGCAGAGTGATGAGATCCTTAAAATGAGTGCTGATAAACTCAATCGCCTCCGAAATGGTTTCGCTGTAGCTCCCGGCGCCCGACTTCCAACGAATGGGGCGGGACAAGGAGCTTGCTGATGCCTTATTGGACGAGAGAGCCTGACCGATGTCTCCCAGCAACTCGAGAACAGTGCCCAGTCGGCTGATGGATGGCTGCTCGACTGCCTTGGTCAATCCATCCGCCACCCGTTCCGAGAGAGCCCCATCGAAAAGCAATCCTTCCGCTGCTCGGCTCCAGAGGCTATCCAATTTCCGGAGTTCGGGGATTCCCGAAAATGCCGAACCCGGTCCCGTTCGAAACTGAAGGGCCAATCCCTGCGACTCGCCCACCTGCCACTGATGCGGCAGGAGCGATCCCAGCAGCACCGTCTCCGGCGCATTGACCTGACGGACGGAATCGCCAACGAGGCGAATGCCCTCGCCTTTCGAAAAATGCGTCAGCTCGATTTCCGGGTGATAGTGCCATCGGTCCCCCATGCCACCGGATTGATCATGTGAGAGCTGTCCGTGATGGACCTGTGGACTGGCCAGAGATCCATCCCAAGACAGCAAGCGGAACGACAGATCCAGGGAACTGGGGACCTGCTCAAGGGATGGGGAGGTATGGGATTCACCCTTCATTAATCGCCGCTTATGATACGACGGAGGAAGTAGAATGCTCCATTCGGGAACATTTCTGAGACCATAGCACGTATTTTTGAGTCAGGGACTCTAGATTATCACCAGCTATTCGTCCAAAGTGATTAGGTCGCAATCCACGCCCAGACCGATGAGATTATCTAATCAACCCACTCGCCCCATTCACCGGTGCCTTGGCTCATACTCGCAACGGTCGTCGGCATCGCGTCCCTCTGCCCGGTTCAGAATACGAAAGGTGCTAAGGCCGATCCTGCCTCTGGGATTGATGGCATCACTCTCACCCCATCCAACCCGGGCCGCTGGGCGATCGGGGAGAGGAGGGGTTGAAAAAGCGATTCCCAATCAGTGATGAAGGCAAACAATTCGATGATTCAGGATCTATATTCCTGTTTGATGATCATGGTGTGCCTGTTGCCTCCGGTTGCCTCCGCCATCGATGTGACCATCGAAACGGACAACGAGGAGTGGGAGGTCAGCGATACACTGATGAGCTTCCACATCACGTATGATTCGATGAAAGATTTTGTGCTGGACGAAGACAGCACACTGGTGGGCAAGAGCGTAAACCTCGCGGGCTGGGCCGAGCAAACCGGGGTGAAATCAGCCCGGTTTCCGGGTGGAACCGTGATCAAGAACTGGGACTGGGAAACCGGCGGCGACGCCGACGAAGATCCCTGGGATCCCAACTATGACCCGCGCAGTACGAATCCAGCCAATGAGTGGAGTTTCGACCAGTATTTAGAGTTTGTCGCAGACGCAGGCATGGTGCCTCACATCGGCATCAACAACCTCTCCGGCGTAAAATACAAAGCGCGGTTTGAAGATAGTCTCAACCGGGCGGCCGCCCAGGTTCAGGCTGCGGTCGATGCCGGCTATACCGGCGCGGTTTACTATATTGGCAATGAAGAGGATCACATCCAGGGCGGTGAATATGCCGCGATGCATATCGACAAGCTTCACGCGCAGGCCATGAAGGCCGTCGACCCGACCTGTAAGATTATTTGGAACGTGCAGGGGGGCGGGTATGGGCATATGCGCCGCATGCTAAATATGAACGACGGCTGGCTCGACGGGGTTGAATCGCATACCAAATGGCCCTGGGGCGGAACCTCCTCCAGAAATCCTGTCGATTTCACCACGTGGCAAACCACGACCCCGATGAAAGACCACCAGACCGGTCGTGTTCATCGCTCTTTTGGAAACAGTCTGCGCAACGCCGGAATCGATTCGGGGTATCCAAACATTTTCGTCGCTAACAACGAATATGGCAGCGGCAAGGGTACCCAAATGACGGGTTTCGGCAACGATTACAAATGGCACATGGTGATGACCGAACAGATCGTTGAGCTGTTCATTGGCAGCTACGACATGAGTGCCTACTGGAATCTGACGGCGATGTTGCAGTTGTCGAATCCGAATCCGCGCATGAAAGCGATACACCTCGCATGGGAAATGCTGGGAGATGCTCAGGGCGCCACCATGCTCAACACGACGGATGACGGGGTGCATACTCCGGCATTTGCTGTAAAAACCGACGACGATATTCAGCTGTTTCTGCTCAACAAGTCGAGCTCCAGCCAGACGGTGAATGTTGATTTCACCGGGGCGTTTTTGGTCAAAACCAGCGGTGCGCACAGCGCCAAAAGCATGATCGATAACGCCAGTCACTGGGGAACCACGACAAACCTGAACGTGACTTACTCAAGCGGAATTTTCAGCACCACCCTTCCCGGTCTTTCGTTCACTCAAATGACCTTCCCGCTCACCGACCGGACAGAAACCAATGCTCCGGCAGTTCCGACTGGCCTCACAGCCACCTACCTGAATGGAAACGGAAACATGAGGCTGAACTGGGCGGATAACACCGAGGGAGATCTTCACGATTACCGCGTCTATCGCTCCCGATATGATGACCGGGACTTCAAGGTGTTCAAAATGGATGTCTCCAACAGCGCCGTCACAGATACTACCGTGATCACCGGGGTGGACTACTACTACAAAGTCGCCGCGGTTGATACGAACAGAAATGTTTCCGCCGCCTCCGCCGCGGTGAGAGGGCGGATGCCGAGATACGAACGAGTTGTGGCGGCCGATTTCGAGGTGGCCGATAAGGAAAATAACACAGACAGCGGCAATCTCAATCGGGGGACAACGACAGGCGGTTCATGGAGCAGAGTGCCCAACTCGGGCGCAGACGTGAGGCAGAATAAGCCGGTCTATGCAAATTACTACCACCCCGTCAACCAAGCCTTGAGGATTGATGAGGTGGGCGATGCGTTTAGCCCCACGCTGACATTCGATTCTCCGATCTCCCGGGACGGGGTTGAAATAGGCTTTGATGCGACCACGATAAGGGCCGGAAATGAGAGTAAGAATATTAAGGTTCGAGTGATGAATAACTCGACCACCCTTTGCACAATCGTGTTGAGCGTTGGGTTATCCGGGAAAAATCATCGCCTGTGCTATCTGAACAATTCGGACAATCTGACGGCGTTTCCGAATGGAAGTCAGGGCGATCTGAATGACGCAGGAACTGCATACGATCCCCCGCTCGACACCATCCGAATCTTCCTGACCGACACCGGATTCAGCGCGGCACTGCTTGATAAAAAGTGGGTTTCTGCCGAGGTGCCCTACACCGGAACGGGGGCCAACATCACCAAGATCCGGTTTGGGGGAGCAGCCCCGGCCGGCTTCTTCCTCGACAACATCCGTGTCAGCCGCATTCTTCCCCCCGACGACGGTTCCAACACAGCCCCGGCCTTCACAAGTGATCCCTTCACCGTCTCGGCAACGGCGAAAAATGCTAAGTACTACGAGACAAGCATTACCTCGTACGCCAGCGATGTGGACGGAGATGCGCTCACCTTCAGGCGTGTTTCCGGGCCCTCCTGGCTGAGGATCAGGGAAGACGGCACGATATACGGAACCCCACCGGCTCTAGCCAACGGGACAGACAGCTTCCAGGTGAAGGTCGAAGATCCCTATGGAGACTTTGATATCGCTGAAATGAAGGTTGTTATCTTCAACACAAATTTGGAACCGGTCTTTCATGACGATCCCATCGTAAAGGGCAGCGGATTCAGCGGCATTCCTTATACCGGATCTCTCGCAGGTGATGCCAGCGATGGGGATGGCGACCCAATGACATTTTCCAAAATATCAGGTTCGGCGTGGCTCTCTGTTGCGGCTGACGGAACGCTTTCCGGCACGCCTGGCGGGGCCCAGACGCTTCACGTATTCACGGTCGGTGTGTCTGATGGCAGCGCACCCAATACGGCGACACTGCACATCAATGTGCTGCCAAATAATTCACCACCCGCCGGCGTCCTGATTGGCATTGAGACCTTTGAAGATCCGGCATCAAATGCGACATGGGCTGCCACGACAAACACAACCGACATCTCCGGCAGCATCACCCCCGGCGCCGGTGCCGGGGGTTATTGGCGCGATGCCGCCTTTCCCAACGCTGGCTCCACGGACTTGACCTTCGGGTCGACTTATTCAGGGGCGGCCGCAAACACGGGTGCACTCTCCGATGGTGTCAGGAGCCAGGGAGATACTACTTATCTGGATGTTCTCATTACAAACGACGGCACCGATGACCTCGATATTGACAGCTTCAATTTTGATGCGTGGAGGGTGACCTCGTCTGCGGCGGATGATTGGAGCCTTGAAGTGCTTCCGAGGTCTTCCATCACGACAGGCGCTGTTTCAGGTGCCACCATGGCGATTAAGGGAGCGCAACCGTCCGACAGCGACTTCGATGATTTCGATGTTGCATTGACCGGCCTGGCGGACAACACCCTGGCGGCGAATGAATCCGCAACATTCCGCTTAACTCTCAACAACGCTTCCGCCACGGGTGCTCTACATATCGACAACGTCGCGGTGGCCGGCCAGTGGGTGAACATCGGGCCGGTTTGGGGCAGCAACCCCATCGTCAAGGCGGATGCCACGAGCGGCGTGCTCTACGATGAATCGCTGGCAGACAATGCGTCCGATCAGAATTTGGGTGACACCCTGACCTTCATCAAGCTGTCCGGTCCGTCGTGGCTGTCCGTCGGAACCGATGGAAGCCTTTCGGGAATACCTACCGATGATGATGTGGGAGTCAGCTCCGCTCAGGTCGAGGTTTCCGACGGAAGAGGGGAAACGGTTGTCGCCACGATTGAGATTCCCGTGCTTGAAATCGGTCCTTTTGCCAGCTGGTCGATGCTCTATGGGTTAATTGATCCGATGCATGACCAGGATGGCGATGGCCTCTTACCCTTGATGGAATATGCCCTCGGCGGAGATCCCACGAATGGGGCGGACGTCGCAATTCTTCCCTCCGGGGAGGTTGCTCAAAACGGGAGCATAACATACACCTACCGACGCCGACAGGACGCCGCC
>CAXBHX010000035.1:0-57316 GCA_963975655.1 uncultured Verrucomicrobiales bacterium | reverse complement strand
GGCTTCGTCGACGAGTCCTTGCTGGTTTCGGGAGAAGGTGGCTCCCTCGCTGGTAGCCGATTCGGGTTGGGCGGTCGGCACCGCATCGGCGGGTGATTGCGGTCGGGCCGGCACTTCAGTGCGGAGCTCTGTCTGGCTTTCGTGGAGGGCCTGCAGCATTTCGATGAGTTGCTGCATTTGTTCCTGGAGTTCCTGTTGTCGTTTCTCCTCTTCCGCTATTTGCTCCTGGTAAGTGAGGATCATCTGTGCGGTTGGATCGAGCCGCTGACCCGCCCGGGCAAAGGTGGGGTTCATGCGTCGGGCAGTGAGAAATCGATCCTGTGCCTGCATCGCGAGGGCCAGTGCCATGTGGAGTTCCTGCCCCGCCTGCTCAGTGGATTGTGCGAGGTAGCAGAGGCCTTCGTTGAAACGCATCGAAGCGATCTCACTGTTCGACATGACGTTGTTACCGCCTTCCTCTACGATCAGGCCAAAGGTTTCAAGGGCTTCACTGTAGCGTCCGGATTCCTGATGGTTGATAGCGGAGGCATACTCTTTCACGACCCAGTCTTCAGTGGCGTGGAGTGAGCCGGTCGTGAAGAGCATCAAGAGGGCGGTCGTCGCGGGTGTCGCAGTGGTGAATCCGGTGGGCACGACACGACGCTCGCCGATGATGAGAAGAATCAAGGCGAGTGCCATGAGTCCAAAGCCGGCTTCACGATAGGTGACAAAGGTGTCGTCACCGTTCGCACCGGAGACAGGCTTCTCCGCGACGTAGTCGAGGTAGATCCCGGCGAGGTCGAAACTCGAAGCGCCGACCGTTTCGTAGACCGCCTGATCGACTCCCTGCACCAGTTCGCGTAGCCCACGGTCCTGGAGTCGGGTGGTGACGAAGTCGCCCTGATACTTCACATAAGTGCGGTTGTTTTCATCGTCGATGATGGGGATACGGGAGCCAGCGGTGGAGTCACCGACTCCGATCAGCAACATGCCGACGCCATTTTCTTCGAGCAACTCTGCGACGCGCTCGTTTTCGGCGCCGTGCTCTTCGCCATCGGTCAGGACGACGAGATCCTGCATGCCTTCGCGTCCTTCGATGAGGACGTTGTCGACGCATTTCTCCACGGCGGAGAGCAGGACTGTGCCACCGAAGTCGACGGCACGGGTCGAGGCCTGATCGAGCATGTAGCGCACGAAATTGTAATCATACGTCAGGGGGCAGAGAATATTGGAGCTGCCGGCGTAGATGACGAGGCCGACCCGCTCCGAGCTAAAGCTGTCGAGAGCGTCGCGGATGCCGTTCTTGGCCGCTTCGAGTCGGTTCGGTGAAGCGTCCTCGGCCAGCATGGAGCGGGAAACGTCGAGCACGAAGACGACGTCACGCCCACTTTGAGATACAGAATGCCGCTGCGGATCAAAGCCGGGCCGTGCCAGCGCGAAGACCAGAAGAACGAGTGCGGCGAGTCGAAAACGGTCGCGCCAGCGGGCGAAGGAAGGAAGCTCTCCGGTTCCCATTTCCTCGAGCACGATCCGCCTGCGTTTCCGGGCATGCCGAAGCACCCCTGCCAGTGGAATCACCAGCAGGAGGAGCAAAAGCATCATCGGAGTCTGAAAGACAAAGGGGATCATGGAATCGTTCTCAGCCAGGTGGCTTCGAGCCAGAATGCAAAAAGGAGGAAAAGTAAGGCGAGAGCGAGCGGCATCCAGAACCGCTCCGCGATGCGGGTGTAGGTCCGTGACACGATGCGGGCTTGCTCGAGTTCATCGATCTCAGAGTAGACGGCGAGGAGGGAGTCGTAGTCAGTCGCGGTGCGGAAGACGCCACCGGTTTCGACACTGATGTGTTCGAGGACGCGTTCGGCTTCGGACAGTTGATTGGGGGCTCCGCTGCTGGCGCCGCGAGGGCGGTCTCCCATACTGATGCAGTAGACGCGGCATCCCCACTCTTTGGCGAGGCCGGCGGCTTCGACTGGCAGGTGGCCGCCGGAGTTATTCTCTCCATCGGTCAGGAGTATGATGACCCGACTGGTAATGTCTCCTTCGAGGGAACGCATCTTGCGCACCTCGGGGTCATCGAGTTGTTTGAGGCGTGCCGCGGCGACAGCGAGTGCGTCGCCGTAAGCGGTGCCGTCTTCGTTGGGGCGCTCTTGAATGGTGAGATCGCGAACGACGGTGAGGAGTGCGTTGTGTCCCAATGTCAGGGGGCTTCGGGTGTCGGCGTAGCGGGCAAAAGTAATAAGTCCCAGGAGGTCGCCGTCGCGGCCTTCGAGGTCTTCGTTGTCGCCGGCGATGAATTTTTCGACGAGTTCCTTGGCCACTTCCATGCGGGAGCGCCCTTTCCCGTCGGGGAGCTTCATGTCCATGCTCATGCTACTTGAGACGTCGATGAGCAACTGAATGGCGATGCCCTCAGAGACTTGTGCGGCGTGATCGGATCCAGCTTGTGGGCGGGCTAAAGCTAGGATGAGAAAGGTAAGGCCCAATGCTTTCACGACGGGCGGAATCCAGAGAAATCGGGCTCTTCCAGATTCAGCGTGTTCCCACAGCTGCAACGAAGACACGGCCAGGGTTGGACGCTGGCGTCGGCGCCACAGCACGACAATGAGCGGCAGTGGCGTGAGTAGAAGGAGCCAGGGGTAGGCGAAGCTCATGCGCTCAACTCCTCTCTGACGCGGGATTGTAAATCGGCGAGTTCAGTGTCGGAACGATCTGGCGCGTAGATCCAGTTTTCGAGATCCGCGCACAATTTTGGTGAGAGCGTGTCTCTGTGTTCGTTGAGCAGGTATTCGAAGTCGCCCTCGGTGATGGCCTGGTTCGTGAGGCGGACCACCTCTCCGGGATTGGAGGTTGGGTGGTCATCGGGGTTCTCCCGCATGGCCAGCTTGATGCGAATCAGGAGGACGAGAAGAAAGCCGCCGATGAGGACAGCGATCAGTGTCGGTGTGAGGGGTGGGCTGTTGCCTCTGGCGGATTCAGGCCGGGGCAAAGGCTGTGGGTCTTCTATGGTGTCCTGGGCATCAAATGGCGCCACGGTTAATGTTAGTTCGGGGAGCGCTACGGTGCGAACTCCCTCGGCCTCGGTGAGTTGCACGGTCATTCCACTGAGCGTGAGCGGACCTGATGACAGCGCCTGCAAGGTGAGACGTTCGCCTTGATAAAAATGGCCGTTCACAAGTGTGGGAGGAATCTGCTCGCGGGTCACGAGGTGGAGTCGCGGGTGCGAAGGAATATCGAGATCGAACTCGCCGTAGTCTTCACGGTTCATTTGCACCCAAAGAGTGATGAGGTCACCGGGTTGCGCCTCGTCCGGGGTGAACGTGGCAGTCATACCACCTTGATCAGCGGTGAGGGATAGAGTCGATAGCCAGAGCAGCCCGACGATATGAAAGAGGGTAGACTTCATGACTTAACCCCCTGTTTCGTCGGCGACGCGTCGTTGCCGGGATTGGAAGAATCCACTCAAGGCTTCGACACACTCTTCTCCTTCGGCGATCTCCATCAGGCTGATGCCGCTTTCGAGCATTTCCTCCTGAAGGGTTTCGTGGTGAGCGGTTCCTGATTTTTCGGCGCGCTTCAGATCGATGATACGACGACTCCCGGTTTCGGCGTCGTGAATGTGGACGAGTTCGTTGCCGGGTGAGCGAACGCTCTGCGATTCCAGCACATTCACCGCATTGAGGTCGTGCCGTCCCGCCAGAGCACGCAGCTCATCGAGGTAGTCTTTGGCGAGAAAGTCAGAGATCACAAAGACAACGGAATACTTGCGGGCGATGTGCCCAAAGCGCGAGAGGACCGATTCGAATTTTGTCTGCCTTCCTTCGGGTTTGAAGTTCAGCAACGCATCCATAATGCGGAGCGTGTGGGTCCGGCCTTTTCCCGGAGGGATGATCAACTCGACCTGATCGGTGAAGAGAATCAGGCTGACCCGGTCCTGATTTTTCGCCGCAGCCATGGTGAGCAGGGCGGCGACTTCGGCGATGGTGTCACGCTTGCGACCACCGGGTGAATCGAGAACAGAAGCGGAGATATCGACTAGCAGGTAGAGAAACTGCTCGCGCTCTTCGATGTAGCGTTTGATGTGTGGCTCGCCGGTCCGGGCGGTCACCTTCCAGTCCATCGAGCGGACATCGTCGCCGGGCTGATAGGGGCGCACGTCTTCGAACTCGATGCCTTGGCCACGAAACACAGAGTGGAATTCCCCTGCGAGCAGGTGCTCGACGGGGCGGCGGCATTTCAGCTCCAGTAGCGAGAGCTGGCTGTCAGCTTCTCCAATCATCCATCCTCCAACACCGGAACGGTCGAGAGCATTTGATCCAACAAATCATCGGACGTGAGTGCTTCGGCTTCAGCCCGATAGGAAATTGCGAGGCGGTGACGTAGCACGTCGTGCGCGACGTCTTTGACATCCTGTGGCGTTGCGAAATCCCGCTTCTGTATGAAGGCGTTGCCGCGGGCGGCCAGGCTCAAATAGATCGATGCACGTGGCGAAGCGCCAAAGCGCAGGTACCGCTGCAGGTCGAGACCGTAGCGTTCCGGGTGGCGGGTGCAATCGACGAGGCGAACGATGTATTTTTCCACCTTCTCATCGATGAAGGTGGACTCGAGCGCTTTGCGCATTTCCAACAGTTCAGGAAGACTCAGGACTGGATTGATTTTGATGTCGGGTGCCGTATTGGCCATCCGCTGCATCACGATCAGTTCATCTTCGAGGCTGGGGTAGTCGACCTTCAACTTGAACATGAACCGGTCGACCTGAGCTTCGGGTAGTGCGTAGGTGCCCTCCTGCTCAACAGGGTTCTGAGTCGCCAGCACCATAAAGGGAGACGGGAGATCGTAAGTGTCTTTGCCGAGGGTCACTTGTTTTTCCTGCATCGCCTCGAGCAGCGCGGACTGCACTTTCGCGGGTGCCCTGTTGATTTCGTCGGCAAGAAGGAGGTTGGCAAAGACGGGCCCTTTTTCGGCGGTGAAGACGTGGTTTTTGGGGTCGTAGACCAGAGTTCCGGTCAAATCGCCGGGCAACAGGTCGGGCGTGAATTGAATCCGGCTGAACTGGGCCTGCACCGCTCTGGCAAGGCTGACCACGGCTAACGTTTTGGCTATGCCGGGAACTCCCTCAAGCAGGACGTGCCCGTTGCACAGCAAACCAAGGATCATTCGATCGATCAATGCTTCCTGTCCCACGACGGCGCGACCCACTTCGGCGCGCACCTGGTCCAGTTTTTCTCCAAAATCTTCTCGGTCCTTTTCCATCAAATCTTTCTCTATTCTGTTTATACGCGCAGCGGTCCTCCCGGACAAGGGGCGGGATCCTCATATTCTGCCGACAAATTGCGCTATGCTGCGCCTGTGTTGGCGAGGAGGAGCTTAGTTTCGGAGCTTTTTGGCAGAAATCCCATAAACTCTCATGGCATTATCACGCATGCCTTTGCGTAACACCGATTCGCCTTTGCCGGACAGGAACTCCTCTACAATGCGGACGACGTCATCGACGGAGCCCCAGTGGGTGCAGACACCCCAGTTGGTGCCGAATATGACGCGATCCTCGCCGAAGGCGTCGAAGCAGTGATTGAGGATGGGTAGGTAGTGCTCGAGATCAGTGGGGGAAGTGCCTGCATTGGGGGAAGTGCCGGCAAAGTTGAGGATGCTGGAAATCTTCATGTGGATGTTGGGATGTTGGCCGGCGGCGGCAACTGCAGCGAGCCATTCGCTGCTGATCTCTCCGTCCTTCATACGGGCGCCGTAGGCGTGATTGATCACGATTTTGAGATCAGGGTAGTCGGTGGCGAGTTGGAGGGCGTCCTTGTGCTGATCGAGGGTGATGAGCAAATCGGCGACGATGCCGTCCTTCTCCAGGAGTGAAAGATGCTTTCGGGCGGTTTCGTCAGTGAGGTAGCCCGTCAATTCTTCACGGCGGAAGCGGAAGCCGTTGAGAAAGCCGGTTTCTTGATAGCTGGCGTAGCGTTTGGCGAAATCTGGGTCAGAGAGGTTCTCGCGGGCCACGTAGCCGCAGATGAGATCAGAGTCTCTGGCGTGGTCGAAGATCCAGGTATTGAGGTCGAGATCTTCCTGATCAATCGCTTCCACCACGAGGGTGGCGGAGATGTTGAGGCGGTCGGCCAGCTTGCGGTAATCTTCCGGTGTGACGGCCTGAGTGAGGGTGTTTTTTGGATTGGGTTTTTCTCCCCGGGCCTGCTGGCGTTTGATCTGCTCCTTACTTTTAAAATGGGTGTGAGTGTCGACGATGTAGAGGTCGTCTGCGAGGGCGCCCGCTGTGAGAAGGAACAGGACGGATGTCAGAAGGCATTTCATAGGAAGTGGGAAAGAGGGCTAGGAGACAAGATCCTGTGGTTTCTTTCGTTGGTTTTCTTTGCGGGCAAGAAGGAGCCCGGCGAGAACCAGAAAGATCAGTGAGACGGGGCGGGTCACGAGAGGCAGATAAGTGCCTCCACTGGCCATAAGGCCAGCGCAGAGATTTTCCTCGGCGACGGGTGCGAGGACAAACCCGATCACAAATGGGGCCAGTGGCAGTTTGAGCCGCTCCATGAGCCAGCCGACGACACCGAATCCCAGCATGATAATGACATCGAACCAGCGGCCGGAGAGAGCGTAGGCGCCCCAGAGGCAGGAAATGAATACGAGTGGCGAAAGTATTTTTCGCGGCACGGCCGAAAGACGGGCGATCCATCGGGCTCCGCCTAACATAAGGCAAAACATAACGATATTGCCGAGGAACATGGTGCCGATGATGGCGTGTACGGCTTCCGGGTTTTGTCGGAACAGCAAGGGTCCCGGCTGCAACCCGTGGAGGATGAGCGCCCCTAGCAGAACAGCTCCTATAACGCTACCCGGAACGCCAAGGGCGATGAGAGGGATGAGAGCGCCGCCCACGGTGGCGTTGTTGGCGGCCTCCGAAGCGATAATGCCCTCTTCACTGCCATGACCGAAGTCGCCGGGCTTTTTCGAGGCACGTTTCGCTGCTGCGTAGGCCGCGAGAGATCCGATATTCGCGCCGACTCCGGGAAGCACTCCGATAAGGGTTCCGATACCAGAGGAGCGCAGGAGATTCTTCCAGTGAGGCAGCCATTCCCGGAAGGGGATCCAGGATGAATCATGGCCCGAAGACTGCTCGACTTCGGCTTCTTCGATTGTGATATCGGTTAGGATTTTTCCGATGGCGAAAATACCGATGAGCACCGGGATGAGTCCAAAGCCGCCGTTCATGGAGGTGAATCCAAAGGTCCAGCGAAGTTCTCCTGTGGCGGGATGAGTGCCCGGCATGGCGGCGAGTACACCAAGCGCTCCTGCGAGGAGGCCTTTGGCGCGGGTAGATTCCCCTACCCCGGCGAGCAGGGCCAGTGCGAGGATGACGAGGGAAAAGTATTCAAACGGGCCAAGGAAAGTGGACCAGTCCGCCATGGGTTCAGCGAGTAGCCAAAGTGCGAGCCAGGAAATAATGCCGCCGAACAGTGACGCGCCCATACCGAGACCGAGGGCGCGTCCGGGCTTTCCGGCTTGAGCCATGGGGTAGCCATCAAGCGTGGTCATGATAGCGGCCGGGGTTCCCGGCATACGGAGCAAAGTCGCACTGATAAGACCGCCGCTGACGGCGCCCACATACATGGCGACGAGTAGAACCAGCGCGTGGACCGGCTCCATGGTGTAGGTCAATGGCAGGCTCAGAGCGATCAGCATCGTTCCGGTGAGTCCCGGAATGGCGCCTACTGTGATCCCGAGGGCAGTGCCGAGGACGATGAGTCCAATGACAATCGGTGAAGTGAAGATCTCAATCATGCGGTACGTTTTGAGGTTTCTTCACGCCAGACCCAGATCCCGAATATGAGGACCAGTCCGAGCACGATCCATTGGAGAGGCGGCAGAGGCGGGGGTTTTTCGATCGTGATTTCGTTGAGACGGGCCCCGCGCTCATTGATGCGTTGTTTCAATGCGTCTCCGGTCAGAAATATCGGTTCGACCTGAAGTTGCTTGAGTCGTTCCTGGATGTAGGGAGTTTCCATGGCCTGCCCAAGCATTTTGGCCAGGTAGTCCACCTGTTCCTGCGGGGTGCCCTTGGGTGCCCACCAGAATTGCATGAGGTCGTGAGTGGCGTCGACTCCCTGTTCCAGGGCGGTGGGAAGATCAGGAAGGGCTGGTTCGCGTTCTTCGCTGAGGACGACCAGGGCACGAATGCCGGCTTCTTTGAACTGGACGTACTCGGCGACAGAGAATCCGGTGAGATCAATGTGACCTCCTTTGACCTGATTGAGTCTTGAGGATCCGCCTCCGGTCTGAGTGAAGCGAAATTTGGCGCCAGGTTTGCCGTTTTGAACGAATAGCGCCGAGTAGTGATTGGGGGCTCCGAGGTTGGTACCGAATACCAGCTCGTAGGGACGAGCTTTGGCGTCTTCCATGAGGTCCGAGAGAGTTTCGTAGGGAGAATCTTCCGACACCGCGATCACGACTGCAGAGCGCCCGGTCGCGGCGATGGGTTCGAAGTCATCTACCCCCCAGTCGGCGTTGCCGTAATGCTGGGCCGTGTAGATGCCATCATGCAGGCACATGATGGTGTAGCCGTCCGGTGCGGCGTCCTTGGCCCATCGACTACCAATGGTGCCGCCGGCGCCTCCTACATTTTTGATGACGAGAGGCTGTGCGCAGAGCTCATTCTCGCGGATCGCCTTTTGGAATATGCGGGTGAAGACGTCGCTTCCGCCTCCAGCGTTAAACGGGACAATCACCTCGATTGGTCCGTCAGGAAAATTCTGAGCATGACTGAACCGGGGAGCGAGGGCGCCGATCAGGAGCAACGGTATCCAGATGAATTTTCGATAGAGTCCTGTCGTCGCCATATACGTCTCTGAGTATTAAGCCTGGACATGTTGGAGGTTTTTCCAGACCACGACAATAAATCTCATTCTCACTATGGGGATAAAGCGCTCCCCCGCGAACGGTAAAGGGGGGCGTGATAGAGGTTGGGGAGAAAAAGAAAGCGACTGAGATCAGGAAAGTGAGGGTAGGCTCTCGAGATGCCTTTAGTTCGTATTCAGACAAATACCTCGCTCGATGGGGACTCCGAAAACAGGCTTGCCGCAGAAGCGACAGCGATCGTAGCTCGGGAGTTGGGGAAGCCCGAGTCGATCACGATGGCGGTGGTCGAATCAGGTAGGTCCATGACCTTTGGCGGCACGACGGAACCGACTGCTCTCATCGAAGTTGAGGGCATCGAGCTTTCGGCGGATACAGCCGAAGGGCTCAGCGAATCTTTTTCCAATTTCTCTGAAGACAGGCTTGGCGTTCCCGCCAGTCGCACCTTCGTCAAGCTCACTACTGTGCCGCGGGGGCATTGGGCGGGAAATCGGAAGGTTTATTGATCGATACGCGGCGGGCTTGCTAATACAGCTGGTTCCGGCTGTTTTGGGGGTTCTATTGAAGCCTTTGTGGAGCCTGAGATAATGATTGTTCAAGGGTATCGTTAGAGATAGACTGCCAATCCTATTTTGAATCCTGTACTATTCATGCGTCTCCTTGTTCCTCGTTTTAATTTTATGCTGGCCATGCGTCATCTCGTGGTGTGCGTGTTGGCGGGTGCATTGCTGACTCTGGGAGGTTGTGGTTTGATTGGTCCCGTTTTGGGCACAGCAGTTGCTTTGGTGCCCGTCAAAATGTTGTTTGCCTGCCTGCCTGAGGGAACCATGATCGATACGCCTACAGGTAGGGCGGCGGTGGAGTCTCTTCGCGCCGGTGATTTGGTGATTGGTTATGATGGGGATCCCGTAAAGATTCAGCAGATTCACGGATATCTGGAAGATTCGAAGGAGACAGATTTCTTTCGAGTCGAATTTTCAAATGGCGAGGCCGTGGATCTTTGCGGCATGCATCGAATCGGAGGTATTCGAGCTAAGGCTTTGTCCAAAGGGACTGTGGTATCCGGAGGCTATGAAGTTGTGGAGATTACGACCTACCGGGGGGTGGAGCGATCCTACGATTTGCTAACGGAGGACACGGGTTACCGGATCGGAGAAATTCCCGTCAACAGCATGATCGAAGAGATGATTGCCGCAGCAAAGAAAAAGCCCGCTCATGGTAATCTTCACAGCCGCTACGCCCCGATCTCTCTCAACTAGGGTCAAGAGCAGTCTCGTTCTTCGGGAGGGAGATCCTGCACCCATCCGAGGAGTAGCCGTATGCTTTCGGGATCGAAGTGCTTCATCGATGTCAGCCTGAGGCAGGACTTTCCGCAATTGGTTCCCGGGTATTCGGCTTTGAAGCGGGCCATCGCTTTTGGCGCAACGTAGAGGCTGATGTGATTTTTCTGGGCAGCCAGATTGGCGAGATCCCCGAAAGCCAGCATTCCGTATTCAATGTGCTCATCAATATCGGGCTCAAGCTCGAGAATTAGATGGCGCACAGCAAGCAGAAGAGGCTGCTGATCTTCTCCTACGGATTGGATGTAGGCTTCCGGCGATCTGTCATCTCGTTTCATTCGAGATGACTATATTCATCAAGGACTGATGAGAAAAGTGCCAAGTGATGGGAGTTGGTTCCACCTTTGAGGGGGCTTTAAGCTCCGGCACAAGTCCGTCACCACTTCACGCCCTGAATTCCTGCGATCAGCATTTGCACACTGATGACTCCTCGAATGGCCACCCAGCGCCGATCAGATTCTGAAAGGCCATCGGTCAGACCCAAAAAAACAGGTGTGTTGGCAATGGGGTTCATGATGGCAAAGTATGCCATCAGCACGGTCGCGAAGTGAGTCGCCGTGTCCGTTATATACCCATCTCGCTCTTCAGGAAGTAACCCTGTTAATCTTCTTCCAGCATGATGTTCGGCAACTCAGGAGGTGCCGGCTGAGAAGCCAGGAATTTTTCGACCCAGGCGATGTTGTATTCTCCGGATCGGAAAGCGTTGTGCTTCATGATAGATGCCTGGAATGGAATCGTTGTCTTAATGCCTTTGATGACGAACTCGTTCAACGAGCGAACCATCCTCGCAATTGCGATGTCGCGGGTGGCGCCAGTCACGATCAGCTTGGCGATCATGGAGTCGTAATTTGGCGGCACTTCGTAGCCACTGTAAACGTGTGTGTCAACGCGGACACCGCGTCCACCAGGGGCGTAAAAGAGCGTAATTTTACCGGGACTGGGTGCGAAATTATTGTAGGGGTCCTCAGCGTTGATACGGCACTCGATGGAGTGTCCGCGAGGTTGGCTGTTCATCACGTGGTCGGAGAGGGCCTCCCCTGCTGCGACCCGGATCTGCTCCTTGATGAGATCACAACCGCGCACTTCCTCGGTGATGGGATGCTCCACCTGAATCCGGGTGTTCATCTCCATGAAATAGAAGTTCTCGTCGTCATCGACAAGATACTCGATCGTTCCGCAGTTCTCGTAGCCGATGTTCTTCACGAGTGATTCGGAGGCTTCTGCCATGCGTTGGCGGAGATCCTCGCTGAGGAGTGGCGAGGGAGTTTCCTCAATAATTTTCTGATTGCGGCGCTGCATCGAGCAGTCGCGCTCACCGAGTTCCTTCACGTTGCCGTGGCTGTCTGCTACGATCTGAAACTCCACGTGATGTGGATTCTCTACCAGTTTTTCGATGTAGACATCCGGGTTGCCAAAGCAAGCTTCGGCTTCCTGGCGGGCGGCGTGAAAAGCCGTCATGAAACTGGCTTTGTTCAAGGCTGGGCGCATACCCCGGCCACCACCACCGGCGGTGGCTTTGATCATGACTGGATAACCGATTTCACCGGCAATCTTGATCGCTTCTTCTTCGGTCTCTACGATGCCGTCAGAACCCGGAGTGACAGGAATTCCGTATTTCGTCGCCGTAGCGCGTGCCATGTTTTTGTCACCCATCATCGTGATGACTTCGGAAGACGGTCCAATGAACTTCACATTGCAGCTTTCGCAGAGTTCTGCGAAGCGTGGGTTTTCAGAAAGAAATCCGTAGCCGGGGTGGATCGCATCGACATTGGCGATCTCAGCGGCGGAAAGGATCGCCTCCATCTTCAGATAGGAGTCAGCGCTTGCGGCCGGTCCGATACAGATGGCGTCATCAGCGAGATGAACGTGCATCGAATCGACATCCGCTTCGGAATAGACGGCCGTGGTCCGGACGCCGAGTTCCTTGGCTGCTCTAATGACGCGGAGGGCAATTTCCCCCCGGTTCGCTACGAGAATGTTTTTGAACATGGCGTTTCCGCTCCTGGTTACCGGACCCGATCCACTGATCGGTCCGGAAAGAAAAAGTGTCAGGCGGTCTTCACGCGGAAGAGCGGCTCACCAAATTGGACGGCGGTTCCGGTCTCAACCAGAATTTCAACGATCTCGCCCGCTATCTCAGACTGAATCTCATTCATTACCTTCATCGCCTCGACGATGCAGACGGCAGAGTCAGCCGATACCTTGTCTCCTATCTTAACAAAGGCATCAGAGTCAGGTGATGGAGCAGAGTAAAATGTGCCGACCATGGGTGAAGTGATTTCAGACACCCCGGCAGGCAAAGCGCCATCATCTACTACAGGAGCCGCAGCGGCCAGTGCGGGGGCTAGCCCCGGTGCGGCATGAACGGCTCCGGGAGCCGAAGCCAGCAGCTGCTGAACGGCTTGAATGTCTACGTCGCCTCCCTTTTTCAGCTCAAGCACAGTTTCGTCCTGCTCGAGTTTAAACTGGGAGAGCCCATGCTGATCCATGAGCTCTACGATTTTCTTAATGTCTTTGAAATCCACAGCGGTTGCCTTCTATATTGAAATTCAAGGGACTGAGCAATTCAACTCAATCGGGTTCGTGCCAAGTTTCACGCAGAAATTGGTGAGTTGCCAGCGTTAAAAATTGGGCCCGATAGAAGCCCTTCATTGCCGTTTCGTCAAGCGCGAGCGTTCCGAAGTGCTTCGATGACCGTTTTCACCTCGGCGTGTGTGTTGTAAAAGTGGGGGCTGAACCGAATGTAAGGGACTCCATTTCGATGATGTCGAAAGCTGGCGACCACTCCTTGATCTGCCAGTATCTGGAATAATTTTGGGATTCGAATGGGTTGATCAAGGTCTGTAAAAGAGGTGATACCCGACGCATTGTCTCCACTGCGTGGGCCCAGAACGGTGAAATTGAGGCCGTCGAGGCCTTCACAGAGTGCCTGCTTCAGCTCGAGGAGCCGTTTCGCGACGGCGTCTATTCCCACTCCGGTCAGCATGTCCATCGAAGCCTGCATTCCCAGAAGCCCCTGCGAGTTCAGCACGCCGGGCTCGTAGCGGCGGCCCCCCGGTTCGAATTCGACGGCATCCTGGGCGATAAAATTGGTCGATTTGACGTTCCAGGCACCAATCAGGCTGGGGCGAAGTTCTTCGAAGCGCGAACGTTTCACATAGAAGATGCCGGCCGTCATGGGGCCGAGCATCCATTTGTGGGAGTCTGCGCTGAGGAAATCGACCTGCGATGCGTCTGTAGGAAAAGCCCCCACGGTTTGAATCGCGTCGAGGCAGAACAAAATGTCCCTTTCGCGGGCGAGGCTGCTAACGGCTTCGACATCGAGGCGGTAGCCGCTCAGGAAATTATTTGAAGCGAGAGCGAGTAGGCGTGTGTTGCCCGTTATGGCGGCAGATACCAGCTCCGGGGTGATCTCTCCCACCTCTTCGGGTTGCAGGTAGACCACTTTAACGCCCAAGGCTTCTAGATTTTTCCATGGATAAACATTGGCGGGGTAGTCATCGAGATAGGTTATGATTTCGTCGCCCGGCTTCCAGTCAATCCCGTTGGCGACGAGACTGAGGCCCAGGCTGGTCGGGCCAAGCAGGGCGACTTCGTCGGAACCGGAGGCGATGAGCCGGGCGGCTGAGTCACGGACTCCGTCCATTTGTTTGAGCAGGACATGGGAGTAGTCGAGCTCTCCTGTTGAGGAGGCTCGATTGAACTCGTCCATCGCAGCGACGGCTACTTGCGGCACCGCCGTGACGGCGGCGTGGGCCATGAAAATGCCGTTGCGGCAGGCAGGAAAGGCGTTTCGTCGCCAGGATTCGTCCCTGTCGACACGTGAGATGAGATCAGTCATGGCCGTTTAGACGCGTCGGGCCCGCTCACCTTCTTCAATTAGTTCCCAAAACTGTTTGGACTGAGCCAGGACTTCGTCGTCACCCACTGGGAGTTTGGCCCGGAATAGAAAATCCTGGAAGGTGTTGGCGCTCAAAACTCGATGAACGATGATAGATTGGTGATCGTCTGTCACTTCGAAGTAGACCCGCACATCACCGGCTCGATAGCGATAGAGCGTTTTCCCATCTCTCAGAATCTGGCCAAAGGGCGTTTCGGCACCCAGTTGGTCTATCCCGTCGAGATCTTCCGGACGGACTTGAAATTCGTTCAGAACCGACAATTGCTCCAGCGTGGGAAGCTGGGAAATCTCGGAGGCGCTAATTTCGTTGAATATGATCTGGAACACATCGTCAGTTTTCCCCGCAGGTCGGGGAGAGACAATGAAAAAGTTCGATCAATTGTGCCGGGCGATCCGGAATCGAGAGCACTTCAGTTGAGCTCCCTGATTGGGATTCAGCTTCGACTGTCCACGAACACACTTTCCATCCCGGCTGCGGTTGCGGCATCGATACCGGCCTGACCGTCTTCGAATACGAGACAGTTTTCCGGGGCAACTCCCATGCGTTCCGCTGCTAGCAGGAACATATCGGGGGCGGGCTTGCCGTGTTTGACTTGAGCTGGAGTGATAATGATATCGAACAGTCCGCCAAGTCCCGCGGCCTTGAGCGATGGCTCCACGAGGGCCAGGTCGCTTCCTGAGGCGACGGAGATCAGTTTGCCTTCGTTGTGGAGCTTGTGAGCCAGCTCAGCGACGGCGTCGACTGGTTTGAGTTTGGAAACGTGCTCGGCATACCACTCTGCTTTGAACTCGTGAACGGCGTCGGGGCAAATTTCTGCCCCGTAGCGCTCATTCAGTTCCATGACAGTGACTCGGTCCGGGACGCCGGCGTTGGTGTAGAACTCGTCTTCATCCCACACCCAGGGTGCCTGATTGTGCTCAAAGCTGGCAGTCCATGCCCGGAAATGAAGCGGCATGGAATCTACTAGCGTGCCGTCGCAGTCAAAGATATATCCGGCAAATTCGCGATCGGGCAGGTCGAGAGTCATGGGCGGAACGTGCGCGAGCTTGCTGGCTCTGCAACCAACCTTTTTTGATGAACCCTCTGGAGACGGGTTTATTCAGCCGCTGAAGAAGTGGTCTTGGTGACCGAATCTGAGGGCAATGCTTCCACCACTTCGGCATCAATAGATTGACTGCCTTTGGTGAAGAACTTCTTGAACACGCGGCGAGGGAAACTTTTGCCGGATTCTTCAGCTTCGATTTCACCCAGAGAGGCTTCTTTGGCTTTCTCCCAGGCTTGCGCAAAACCGGGTGCGTTGATCACCATGGCTTTCTCAGCACGGACGTAAATTTCCAACTCCCGTTCGAGAGACTGGTAGTTGTCCTGAGCGCGGCCCGAATTGATCTTGAGACGAAGGTTCTCATTCTCTTCGCGAAGGCCATCGATCTTCTTCTTCATCTCCGCCATGTTCTCGGCTTCAATCTCGAGCTTGTCGCTCAAATGAGTCTTGAGGCGCTTCAACTCGCCGCGTGTCTTGGCGTGGGCGATCAAAGAGAGGACGCAAAGAAAGAATCCCAGAACAAAGCCCCAGAAAAACCAGTGAGTCAGAACAAGCTTAAGTGTTTCCATTTACGGAAACTATAAGGGTGCCTTGGTTAGCCGTAAACCCGGTAAACGGTGACGCGATCGATAAAATCTACTTGCAGATTTCGTTTCTTGCATTTCTGTAATAACAGAAACAAGGGAAAATGACCGACCTACCTCCATTCGTGCAGCAGTTTATCCTCCATTGGGGAGAGATGGGCACGAAGTGGGGTATCAACCGGACGGTGGCACAGATTCACGCGCTTCTGTTTCTGTCGGAGGAGCCTCTTAATGCGGAGGACATCTGCAACCGTCTGGGAGTGGCTCGTTCGAATGTGAGCAACAGTCTCAAGGAGTTGCAGAATTGGGGCATTGTGAGCGTGGTGCATCTACCGGCAGATCGTCGGGATCATTTTGTGTCGATCAAAGACGTCTACGAGTTGTTTCGCATCATTGCGGGAGAGCGGAAGAAGCGGGAGATCGATCCCACTCTCAGAAATTTGCGCCACTGCGCGGAAGAGGCGGGCCCAGCCAAAGAGCCTTCAGAGGCCCATGCAAAAGAGCAGCTCGAAGAACTGCTGGGCTTCTTTGAAATGGTCAGCGATTTTTACGTGAAGATGGACAAGCTCCCCACGAAGTCAGCAGTCAAAGCGATTCGAATGGGCGACAAAATCGTCAAAAGTATTGGAGCCTTCACGAAGTAACTTTTTATTTAGCTAGA
Source organism: uncultured Verrucomicrobiales bacterium (assembly GCA_963975655.1). Lineage (GTDB taxonomy): Bacteria > Verrucomicrobiota > Verrucomicrobiia > Verrucomicrobiales > DEV007 > Arctic95D-9. The sequence continues at coordinate 40,946 of CAXBHX010000035.1, read as the reverse complement.
AATTTCTCTTTCAACAGAAATGAGAGAAACAATGAAAGCGAGTCATCTTACCCCCAATTGCTTCGTCAGAGGTTGCGCCAGACGGTTCAACCGGGGCACTTTATATTACGACGGCACCTGCGGGTTCTGCGTGGGTGGGGTTCGATTCTTTGGGCCGCTGCTGGAGAGCATGGCGGTGGGAGCCGAGGCATTCAATCACGGGGCGATTGAGCCTGAGATGAAACTCCGCTGGAAGGACGGAAAGGTCCGGGGTGGTGCCGACGCCGCCTTTTTCCTGGCTCGGCGGGTCTGGTGGCTGGCCCCGTTGGGCTGGCTTGAGTGGGTTCCGGGATGCCTTGGGATCGCGCGCATTCTCTATCGAGCTATTGCGGAACGTCGTCACTGCAGAGGTCCTGCGGGAGCCTGCCGAATTTAACAAGAGAAAGGACCGAAACAGATGAACAAAACTTACCCTGACAAAGTAGTGATCGCTGGCGGAGGTGGATTTCTGGGGCGCAATCTTGCCCGCTATCTTGATCGAAAGGGATACGAGGTAGTTGTCCTGACCCGGGAACCGGAAAAGTATCAGGGGGTGGGGCGGCCTATACGGTGGGATGCCCGAACCGTTGATCCGGTGTGGGTGAAAGAACTCGAAGGGGCGACAGCACTCGTGAATCTGGCGGGAAAGAATGTGAACTGTCGGATGACGAGGGCGAACCGCGAGGCGATCGTTCGAAGTCGTGTGGACTCGGTAGAGACGCTTGGCGAAGCGCTGCGATTAGTCTACCGCGTGCCGGGAGTCTGGATTCAGGCTGGAAGTCTCGCTATCTATGGAGACGCCGGGGACCGCCTCTGTGATGAATCGGCATTCATCCCTGACGAATACCCCACCGATGTCTGTCTGGCCTGGGAGGAGGCTCTCGGGCGTGCCATTCGCCCGGAAATGCGGTGGGCTATGTTGCGGATTGGATTTGTGCTGGGAAATGACGGAGGTGCCCTCCCTGCTCTGGCGCGTCTTGCTCGGTTCGGTCTCGGTGGGCCTATCGGTCGTGGACGTCAGTGGATCAGCTGGATTCACATTGACGACATGATGCGACTGTTCCTTGAGACGATTGAGAATCATTCGGTCTGCGGAATCGTCAACGCGACCGGGCTTCAGCCGGTGCCGAATGCGGAGTTCATGGCCACGCTGCGCGAGGCGGTTGGTGTCCCTCTCGGATTGCCAACTCCTGCGCTGCTCATGAAGCTGGCGGCACCGGTGATTAATGCCGATCCCGATTTGGCTCTCAATGGTCGCCGCGGTCTGCCAGTTCGCATACACGGGCTCGGTTTTCAATTTCGATATCACGAACTGGCAGACGCTCTGGAAGATCTGCTTCGCCCCCCTGCCCCCGCCGGTAACAGGCGATGGGAAAAACATCCCGCTCACTGACGATCATGACTGTGCTCCGCGACCTCTACCGAACCCGACCTCACAGTCGACCCCGGAACGAAGCGTCATTTGAGTGCAGTCAACAGGGTCGCGTCACTGACCTAACTCTGTTGAATCGGGAAGCCGGCGAAGTTCACCGGCCGACTTCGGAGGATGCGCAGCGCGCGATGGCCAGTCGTTTTGACGAAACTCTCTTCCTAGCGGATTGGGTCGATGCGGTATTTCTCCATTTTGAAGTGGAGGCTGAGAAGCTTCAGCCCGACGTGCCGTTCGAGTTGGATGATTTCAATGGGCGTTGTTTTGTCAGCCTGGTGGCCTTCACGATGAGGGACATGCGATTGAGTGTGGGTGGAAGGCTCACTCGTTGGCTCACCGCTCCGCTGGCGAATCAACGGTTTCTCAATCTGAGAACTTACGTCCGTCATGGTCGTGAAACGGGTATCTTTTTTATGAGAGAGTGGCTCGATAATCCGCTCGCTGTTCGACTCGGGCCGGTGACCTTCGGATTGCCGTATGAGAAGGCGAAGCTGGATTATGATCACGACGGACTCTGTCCCACAGGTCGTGTCGAGACTCGAAATGGCGTTCTCGCCTACGGTGGAGGGAAAGAGGGTGACGCTGCGCCAGCGATGAAGGGAACGGTGGATGAATTTTTGTTTGAGCGCTACACCGCCTTCACTAACGCAGGTAGGCGTCAGAAATTTTTTCGAGTCTGGCACCCGCCATGGGAACTGACGGAACTGACCGAGGTGACGCTGGAGGAGAACAGTTTGTTCGACGGCTTGGGGATGCCCTGGGTTGAAACCGCCCGTCTAGTATCGGTCCATCACACTTTCGGAGTCCATGATGTGTGGATGAGCCGGCCACATCGTGTCTAACTCAATCTGACGGGGGTTGGGTCACGAATCAGCGGGAGTTTTGATTGAAAATCGAGGGTGCGATGGGGTGGTTTTTCGCAGACAAACGGCCTCTCAATGAATAACTCCAATTTCAATTCACCTGTCAATTCATTTGCAAAGGGTCCAAATCTGCGGATTCATGCGGAAGATGGAAGACAATCCTTTTCGAGAAGCGGATTTGAGTCTGCGCAATCACCCCGAGTCCTGTGTGTTGGTGATCTTTGGTGCAACGGGCGACCTGACGCACCGAAAGCTGATCCCTGCGTTGTATAATCTGGCGGCTGACGGCGATCTTCCGGCAGGTCTTCAATGTGTAGGATTTGCCCGTCGTGAAAAGTCTGATGAAGAATTTCGCGATGGCTTGGAAAAGCTGAACAAGGAAGTTTCCCGTCAGGGACACAATGATGATCTCTGGGAGCAGTTTTCACAGAGCATCACTTATCACCAGAGCACTTTCACTGATCTTGAAGGTTACGTCGCGCTCAAAGAGAAGCTCGACGAGATGGAGAAAAAGGGAGCCAGTCCGAATCGCCTTTTCTATCTGGCCTCGGCGCCCGAGTTCTTTGACGACATTCTACTTCATCTCAAGGAATCCGGCCTCAACGAGTCAAAGAACGGCTGGAGCCGGGCCGTGGTGGAGAAACCTTTTGGAACAGATCTCGCTACAGCTCAGCATCTCAACAAGGTCGTCAAAGACGTGTTCCACGAAGAGAACACTTTCCGGATTGATCACTACCTTGGTAAAGAGACGGCGCAGAACATCATGGTCTTGCGTTTTGCTAATCAGCTTTTCGAAGTGATGTGGAATAATCGATTCATCGATCACGTTCAGATCACTTGTGCCGAGCCTCTTGGCATGGAGGGGGGACGCGGTGGTTACTATGACAATGCTGGTGCATTGCGGGACATGGTGCAGAACCACCTCCTCCAGTTGCTCAGCCTGGTCGCGATGGAGCCACCCGCTGATCTCACTGCCGACGGCGTGCGTGATGAAAAGGTAAAAGTTATGAAGTCGCTTCGTCCTTTCAAGGGCCCGGAGGACGTCGCCAACAGTGTTGTGCGTGCGCAATACACTGCGGGAACTGTGAACGGCAATGAAGTGGTCGGCTACCGGCGCGAGGACCGCGTCAATCCCGGCTCGATGACCGAGAGTTATGTGGCTCTCAAGATCATGATCGATAACTGGCGTTGGGAAGGTGTCCCATTCTACATGCGAATGGGTAAGCGTCTCCCCAAGAAGGGCACAGAGATCTCGATCCATTTCAAGCATGCCCCGAATGTATTGTTCAATGCTGCCGTCGGCGCCGAGGCGATGCCCGGCAACGTGCTCGTGATTCGGATTCAGCCGAACGAAGGCATCTCGCTTGGGATTCGTTCTAAGCGTCCCGGACCGGCTGCGACGCTGCAACCGGTGAAGATGGATTTCCGGTATCAAACCAGTTTTGGAAAAAGTAGCCCGGAAGCCTACGAGCGGCTTCTTCTGGATGCGATGGCAGGAGATGCGACCTTGTTCGCCCGGGCCGATGAAGTCGAAACGGCGTGGAAGTACGTTGATCAGATTGAGGACGCCTGGCACAAATCAGCCAATCCTCCGAAGATGGCTGAGTTTCCTGCCGGAGCCTGGGGGCCGAAAGAAGCAGATGAGTTGCTTGAGCAGGATGGGCACGAATGGCGCCGGCTCTGAGTTCTTGCGATGGGTTTTCGCCCGATCTTTACTTTAAGGCGGGTTGTTATTTGCAGTCGAATTCGGACCGGGGTGACGATCCGGGAGCGATCGGAGAAGTGGAGACTCAGAAGCTCTTCGTGACCCACATATCAAAGTAGCGGGGATTAGGCGGCAGCCCTACTTGATCATTCGGAATGAGATCGGGTAGACGTAGTCTTCTCCTCTGTTGGTAGACACTGCTGCCACAATGGTGAAAACGAGAGTCAGCACTGACACGGCGATTAGACTGAGGATGCCGAGGCCGAAGACGAAAAGCAGAGGTATTGATAGAAGCTCGAAGATGAGCATGGTGAGGTGGAAGTTCAGTGCCTCTTTTCCAGCGGTATCGACCCTGTTAAATTCATCCTTTTTGATGAGCCATAGAATCAGTGGTCCGAGAAAGGAAGGAATACCGAGGAATCCTACTAATCCGGAGAGATGGGTGAACATAGCCCAGTCATTCTCCCTCTTGGCGAGATCGGAATGAGGCTTCGGGTCAGCTAGGGTCGGGGGCATTGAAGGGGGCGTCGAGTCGTCTTCCATTGAGATAGGTTATCACAGCCCCGTGGCGCGGGGACTACAAGATTGTCGTCCGATTGGAATGGTAGAAGGTCGAAAAAGCCATTGAGCATCTCTGTGGTTCCTGTTTACTGGGTGCTATGCAGAAAAGCGCGCCTTTGGGGCAATTGTTACTCACAGGAGTTCCTGGAACGGAGCTGGATTCAGAAACCGCTGCCCGCTTTAAGAAGCTTCAGCCGGGAGGGTTTATTCTGTTCGGTCGCAACATCAAGTCTCCGGATCAGCTTCGGAAACTGATCGATGATTTGCGCGACCTCAGCGAAATCGAGCCATTCATCACGATTGATCAAGAAGGTGGCCGGGTTTCGCGCTTGCGTCTCATCGGCAGTGAGCCACCCAATGCCCAGCAGCTTCGAGAGAAAGCGGATCTCAAACTCGTTGAGGAGCATGGGCGCCTCACCGGCCAGGTTCTGCGCATGTTCGGATTCAATCTTGATCTCTGTCCTGTTCTCGATATTTCCTTCGATGATGAGGCGGACAATTCACTGAAAGGACGCTGCTATGGCTCCACGGCTGAAGAGGTCATTTTGAACTCTACTCGCTTCAACATGGGGCTTCGCAAAGAAGGGGTGCTTTCCTGTGGAAAGCACTTCCCCGGATACGCCTCGGCGGAAGTGGATCCTCACCATGAGCTGCCGGTGATCAACAAGACGCTGGAAGAGATGGAAGCGGATGAGCTGAAACCGTTTCGTGCGTTGCTGCCTGATCTCGACAGCGTCATGACCTGCCACTCTCACTATCCCTGTTGGGATGCGGATCGGCCGCGCTGGCCGGCGTCACTTTCAAAGAACATCATCACGCAGTTTCTGCGGAATCAGCTGGGCTTTGAGGGGCTCGTCATGACAGACGACCTCGATATGGGCGCTGTGCTCAATGAGGTGACGTTCGAAGAGACCATTCGAGCCTGCATTGAGGCGGGCAACGATCTGGCCATGATTTGTCACCGTGTCGAGCTGGTGGAGAAGGCGGCGGAGGTGATTGCCACACTGCCTGATCCCCTGCTGCATGATGCGTTGGTCCGGATTGCCAAAGCCAAGGAACGTATGAAGGCGCCGTATGAGTGGTCTTTGGAGCGCTTTAAGGAAATTGATGCGAAAATCTGGGATCTTCGAGTGGCTACTCTGGGAGAAGAGCAGGCCAGAGTGCTTTCCGTAGAGGATGGAAAGCGCTCACCTGTAGAGACTTACTGAGTTTGGTGAAAACCAGTTGGGAAAAATCTTTCGTTTTTTGTGACCAACGTGAGCTTAAGCGCGTAAAGAGTCACAGATGATGAGATATTTCCCTTTTTTCGCAATCCTGATAGCGGTGGTTGCTCACCCAATCGGCAATGTGCACGCCGACGAAGTTGAGTGGGAAGAAGAGCGTACTGAAGAGTCGTTCATACCTCGCTACGCGGTAGCGGGAAGTTATTTCACCTGGAGTGGAGATACAGATTTCTCGAATGTACCGGGATCGGTTTCGCAGGTTGAGGCTGGAGCTCAGGGAAATGTTCCGATTCTGATGCGTGACAATTTCCGTCTGACCGCTGGTTTCCAGTATCGCTGGAACCGGATTGATTTTTCCGGAGCCCCGGCTCCGCTTGGCAATAAGACATTTAATCTGCACCGCGTTGATATCCCGTTCAATCTGTGGATGGATCTGGATAATCGATGGAAACTATGGGTGCGTCTGCAGCCGGGCTGGTATTCAGATTTCAGTCACGTGAACTCTGACGACTTTATCCTCACCACTCTTGCGTTGCTCTCCTACCGATTGAATGACTCAACTAAAGTGGCGTTTGGTGCATACTATTCCCGTGATCTGGGAGAGGCTCGTTTGTTGCCGGCTCTAGGTTTCATCTTCGAGCCTAATCAGCATTGGTCTCTCGCGTTAACCTTTCCACGGGCAGAAGCGGCCTATGCGCCCAGCGAAGACTGGTTGTTCACCGGACGCGCTTTACTCAGTGGATCGGGTTGGAATATTGCTGATCCTGCCGGAGGCCCGAATGATGTAGATTTGGATTATAAGAGCGTCCGGGTTGGTTTTGGCGTTGATCGTCGAATTTCTGGTGCCTGGTGGGGATATCTCGATGCGGGTGTCCAATTCGGGCAGGAGATCACGATTGAGGGAGCGCCTTATGTGTTCGCTCAAGATCTGGATTCTTCGGCCTACGGCACACTGGGCGTGAAACTGCGCTTCTGACCGGAGAAGAAGGTCACAGCCCCTTGGCCCGTGAGTAACTGCCCGGGTTAAGCATCTGTTTGACGCCATCCATCGTCATGCCGGCGGTGTCTTGATAACCGGATCGAAAAGCCGTCCCCGTAGCTCGAGGTGCCGTGCTGATGCCTTTGGTTCCTTTCGTGTCCTGATTGGTTGAGAAAACCTGATTGCTGTTTCGAAAGGTGCTGGAAGTGGCATTGGAAGTGGCCATCTTTGTGGTGGATTTAGTCTTCCTACCAAACATTCGGTTGTCATCTGAACTGCGGGATTGGCTGAAATTTCCTTCGCGGGCCGAAGACCCTGAATCGCTCGACTGTTTGGTCCCTGCGAATTCCTGGCGTTTGATATACTCGGGTGTTCGGAAGGCTTTCGTACTGGCTTCATTTTTGGAGAGGCGTGCGGTCTTCTTCCCGTATTTTCCGTCCATCCCTTTGGCTGTTTGGTTGGAATAGAGATTCGGCTTGTCGGCGACCAGCGATCCATCATTGCCGATGGTGTAGCCTCGCTCCGCGAACTTGGATCGAATCTCCTGCTCGTCGCTACCGCCGCCCTGACCGCCCCAGGCAGCTTGATCAAAGGAAATGCTTCCTGGTTTGACCTCTCCGTAGGTACGCTTCGCCTCGCACTGGCAGAGGCATGCCATTGCGAGAAGAGCAGTCGCGGTGAGTCGCAACTGATGGAGGAAGGTCACCATGGGGTCCTATAGTCGACCATTTCCCTGCCTTCGGCAAGAGCGGTCCTCCAGTCATGGAGGAGAGCGAGCCGACCTCTCGTGAGATGCAGTTCAGCGGTCCTTTCCTCCCATTCGTCGAGCTTGTCCCAGGCATCGTAGAGCTGCATCACTAAGCGAAGATCTACGCGAAGGGATTTCTGGAATGCCCGGTGAATCAGGTCTTCGGCTTCCTCGTAGTTCTCTGAATCAATCAGAAAGTTGGCGTAGTCTTCGAGGAACGCTTGATGATTCCACCGATACATTCCGATGCTTTCGTGGTAACGGCGATAGAGGCGCTCTGCGAGATCAGTGTGACCTAGAGAGTAGAGCAATCGGGGAAGAGTTCGGCGGGAGACGAGATTGGCGTAGAAGGATTCGAGCCCGGTCTGGTGAAATAAGTCAGATTCGGCCTCCTTCATCAAACCTGAATGCACCTCCAGCAGGCGGGGGTGATCGTCTATGGCATCATAGAATACAATTTGACGGGCTGGCTCGTTGGGGAAAACCCGACTTCCAGGAAGCCGGGAATTCTCGACAATTTGACGAGCGATCGCGATGCCATCCTCACCGAAGGAGGGCAGTGTTTCGAGAATCAGCTCACGGATTTGGCTGTCCGAGTTTGAGTAAAGTGTCAGGGCGCCGGAGTTGGGTTGATCGCGGCAAAAGGCGAGAATCAGATTCCGGAGCCAGATAGAAGTGGGCGGAGCGGGTGTCGTCTCGAGCACCGGAGAAAGCGCATCGATTGCGGTCGCCGAAGAGATTAGCCACTCAACGAGGAGGCTGGCGTTGGGTGCTTCAGCTTCCAGCCCGGGCGATTGAAATTTCGCCTCGTATTCGAAGTCGTGAAGGAGAGATTCCCACTCATCGGCAAAATGGATCCAATTCGATCCGGACTCGTGGCCTATTCGGAGAAGTAGAAAAGAGGAGGCGAAGCGTTGTTGCGGATCAGAGCTCTTCCGGCGGAGGAGCCGGAGGAGGCTGCTTGCTTCGCGTGAAGCTCCGACCTGATGGGCCATCCAGGCAAGCTGGCGGGTGGTGGCAGGAGGTTGTTGATCAATACTGATCCGGCCAAGAGCAATGATTGATTCAGCGTCGTTCCGGGGGGGAGCCTGATGAAGCTCTGCGGCGCGGAGCATTGCGCGTCTCTCAACTCCCGGGTCGGCTTCGTTGAGAGTAATTTCCCCGAGCCAGGTCAGGGCATCTTCCGGCCGGTTCTGTCGAATGAGAATTTCAGCGCCGAGGAGAAGCTGACTTTTCCCGATTGTGTCTGAGTTTTTCAGGTGAGTGAGAAGGCGTAGCAGTGCGCTGTCATTTCCGGATTCCCAGTAGGCTGTGATAAGAGACTGCTGATAAGGCAGGTGGGTTTTAGTTGTGATAGGAGGAGCTCCCGGGCTCCCAGTGGGTTGACGACTGAGAGGGATAAGGCGTTCGATGTCACGATTGATACGAAGGAAGCGGGCGTGCTGTTCTGTCAGATACTCAGAGGTAAGTCCCGGTGGTGCCGGGTGTTCCCGGGAGTTCATGCGGTCAATAATTTTCAGGGCAGGCTGTGGATCGAGGGCTTCAGCGCAGGCTTCGAAAAGCCCCTGGATCGGAGCATAGTCGCTTCCTTTGACGAGGGCTTGAGCGCGGTAGACCATGGCGGCTTCGCGATGGAACCCGTGAGCCTCGATTATTTTACCAAGCTCGAACTGGCTGTCGGGGTCGATGAGGTGAGTTTGAATCTCATTGACGGTGGCGGTGCGCTCCGGGGCGTTGAGCCACTCCAATGGCAGGGTGAGTCGGTCCACTTCAAACTGTTCGTATTGCGCTGTCACTGTATTGTCGATTGGCGCAGGCAGGGCTGAGCCACCGAATGCTAAGATGAAAGCCTTGCCTGTTTTCCGGTCCATCGGAATTCGGTCGGCATAGAAGCGGAGAAACTGGTCCATTCGCTGCCAACTTTGAATCTGTTGGTATCGAATTTCATCCTGGTCAGGATTGCGTGGACGTATGAAATCTTCCTGGCGCCGGGCGATGACGCCCAATCGGTGAATGGCCTGGTCAAATTGACGGCCGGCGAGATGGATGAGCAGAATTCGTTCGTTGCGTTCTGTTTCTCCGGCACGATCGCTCGATGCAGCTTCTTCGAGAAGATGGTTCCTCAGGTCTGCTTTTTCTTCGTCAGAATTCATCAAGGAAAGTCGTTCTGTCAGTGCGATTAGAAACTGATCGCGGGTTCGGTTGCTGTTTCCGAGTTCAAACGCCAGAAGTGAGCGATCGAGCCATTTGATTCGATCCTTGGGATAGCCGGCTCTCCCTGCGATTTGAGAGAGGGTGTAGAGAGATGCTCCATCATTGGCAGTCATTGTTTCAGCGATAGTGGAGGCTACCCGGTAAGTAGTTTCGAAGTGAGGTGTCTCACGCAACTGCTCGATCAAGTGCCTTCCTGTGTCTCTCTTCGGCGGAACCAATGTGAGCGAGTCAACTACGAGTTGCTCGTCGCAAAGCGGGGAGGCTAGTGGATCGGTCAGGATTATAAGAGCCGCCATGTCGATCCATGATGACTTTTCGGTTCGGCTGACAGGGACTTCCGAATTGGCGAGCCAATTCCTGAGCCCCTCGATGTCTCCGCTCAAAATCTGGCAATAGGTCTTGAGGAATCCGTCAGCGATCGCGCTATCAAGTAAGCCGACGAAAAGTTTTCGGGCGACTTCACTATGCTTGCCTGCGTAACGGAAAGCCCAGAGTCGCTCAAAGACAGGGCCCTGGTGGCCTTCCCATTGATTTATCCAGCTTTCAATCTGGCCTGTTTCAGACGAAAGCGCTGCAGCCTCCTCGATGGCGCGTAGTCTGATCCAGGGGGCGTTTTTCGGGAGGGCGTGGAACTCCGGGTGAGACGCTTGCAAAGCTTTTGCGATGTCGTCCTGAATGCTTCCCCCGAGAAATGGAAATTCTTCGACCGCGAAGATCAGGGAATCAAGTTCATTGCCGGACTGGGTGATAGAGTCCTTTGGCAGCTGGGAAACCCGGATCAGCGGGAGCGCCCGTCCGCTGAAGTTTTTGGGATAGTCGACATCTTCGGTTTCAGCCAGGATCTGACGATAGTTTGCCAATGCTTCCAACCTTTTGCCTCGGTGCTGTTGGGTCAGGGCGAGTTGAAATCGTGCTTTCAAATCCCATTGACGGAGAGTGACGGTTTTCTCAAGGGTTCTTTCTGCGGCGGCGAGTTGGCCGTTTTTTTGATAGTGATCAGTCAGTTGACCAAGAAATTCGGGATCGCGGCCAAATCGACTCTCAAGCCGATGGCGAAGTAGGTCAGCCTCTTCAGTGCGGAGGTCCTTCTCCAGCATCCCGATGAGGTCCTGCCAATTTTCGAGGCGGTCCCCGTCCCCTCGCATGAGGAGTTGGCGCCGGTAGTAGATGGCTGACTTGAGATCGCCGAGCTCGTCCGCCATCTGTCCGAGTTCATCGAGCAGGGCATCATTCTGGTCGGACATGTAGTAAGCCTTTTTCATGGCTTCGAAGGCAGCGCCCGTTTCTCCGGAGGTCAGATAGACACGTGCCAGAGCTTCGGGATAGAACCGGTCAAACGGGTGTTGTTGATTGAGTGCCCGGTATTGGTCGAGGAGCCAATCAAGCAGGAAGTGGGAACGGGCTAGATTCAGTTGGGCATCGAGCTGTTTTCTTCGCTGAATGACATCGCTCTCCTGTTCGAGCAGTTCCAGTTGGGCCGCGAGCGCTTCCTCGGGTTGGTTATTTTCGATGAGGGCCGTGGAGAGCTGCTTAATGATGCGTCGTTTCTCGAGAACATTGGCCTGGCGGTAGGACTGCCTCCACACCTCGACTTGTTTGCCAGCATTGCCCTGGCGGCTGTAGACCGTGGCAAGAGTGTTGAGGGTGCTGAGGGATGCCTCCGGTTTGGCGGCCAGCAGTTTAAGTTCGCGGACGGCTTCATCTTCGAATCCAAGATTGAATCGCATCTCTGCCCTCCGTTGCAGATAGTCGTCCGCGTGGTCGGGGTCAATCTCAGCCAGAGTTGAGAGGTGTTTGACCATGAGTTCAGGGCGCTCGTTTAGTTCGGCCAAATTCAGAAGCATGGTTTCCACTTCCATAACAGGACCGCCCGCCTCTTCGTTGGCCTTGTTCAACTGTTCGAAGCAATCGCGGTTCTCTTGCAATTTGAAGGCCCACCAGGCGGCGCGGTAGCGACTTGTCAGGGACGGTGAGTCATTGGCTTGCTTCTTGATGTCTTCGAAGAAATTGAGCAACTCGGGGGGAGTCGGATCTTCTCCGGGCCTTTGCGCCTTTGACACGATGACTGCCATCTTTTTGTATTGCGCGAGAGTCTGAATATTTCCGTTTTTGAGGACGCTGAGATCTTCCTCGGGCTCGGTTTCCGTGGAGTAGTGGCCGCGGAGCAGACTGAAGAGGCGTTGATCGATTTCGGTCTTTTCCCGAAGAGTTTCCTTTCGGCCGCGCAGGTCACCGAGTTGGTCGATGGCTTCTTCAATTCGATCAGCGTCGACGAGGAGATCGGCTCGAGTTTCGAGTAGGGTGCTCTCTTCGGGTGTCAGAATGATGGCGCTCTCGATGGCTTTGAGCGCTTCTTCGTGGCGATCCAGCTCGCGGAAGGCTATGGAGACTTGATGAAGTCGAGATGCCTTTTCCGTGCGATTCGGATTGGCTCCATCCACGTAGTTCCAGAGGCTTTCCGCGGCCTGCCGGGTTCGCCCTCGCTCGTTCAGGAAACGTGCCAGATCAATTGGGGCAGATTGGTTGACTGACGTCGGGGGCTGTTCTCGAAGGAGGCGCTCTACTAATTCATCGAGATAATTTTTTCGGGCAAACTCGATGATGGTACGGACGGTTTCGTCGTCGCTAACCAGGTCGAGATAGCGGCTGAGGGTTTCCTGCGCTTCCAGCCGGTTGTCGGCGTTGAGAGCGATTTCAGCACGGAGGAGGATGAGGCTTAAGGGGGGCTGATCGCTCTTTGAGAGAATCGTTTCCAGGGTGGCGGCTGCCTGTTCGAATTGATCGTTACGCATCTGAATTCGAGCGAGGCGAATTCGGTAGGTAGTATCGTTGGGTAAGCGTTCGGACAGTTGGCTGACGACGGCTTCTTCGGCCACGGGATTGGCGATCAGTCGATAGAACTCGGCGAGATCTGAGAGTGAGTTTTCGGTGGGGTTGGTGTTGCTGACCTCTGCCTTGAGGGAATCTTCCAGATCAGGTAAATGATCAAAACGTTCGTGAATCTGGACAAGGTGGGAGAATAGGTCGGCGTAGTCGTGGCTTTTGAAGTGCAGAATAGCGAGCCCTTCCCGGGCCGTGGTGACTGCCCCATCGAAATTACTGACAAACTCGTAAATGCGATTGAGTTCGATAAGGGCTCCGAGTCGTTGTGTGGGCTCGTCGGACTCTGCAAGGCGAGTGAGGACTCCGGTGGCGACTTTGGTCTCGCCGGATTCCAGTAGCAGTGAAACGATCCGGGTTCGCAGCTCGACACGATTGGGGTACGCTTGAAGGAGTGCGTTCCAGGTGGCCACCGCGGATTCGGTTTGGCTCTGCTGTTGATTCAAGTCGGCTTGACGTAGTCGGATGGCAACGCCTTCCTCCGTTTCAATAGGAACCCGGTCGGTCAATCGGTTGTAGAGAGAAAGAGCCTTTCCGAACCGTTCCTGTCGATCTGCAATTTCGGCGAGTGCCTGCATTGCCGGGATGTTCTCAGGAACCTGGTCGAGAACTTCACCGTAGATGTTTCGAGCGTCGTCCAGATTCCCGCTTTTTCGAAGAAGGTGTGCGTGAATCAATTTGGCGACGGGAACCCCTTGTTGAGGCGTTTCTCTCGCGGCCTGCTCGAAGTACTGCAACAGCAGTGGGGTCTGATCTTGTTTCTCGTAGAGCTTCCAGAGGAGATCGAGCACTTTGCCGTAGGCAGGTTCTTTTTCCAGAAGTCGAATATAGTGGTTTGCCAGTTTCGTATCAGTAGTAGTCCAGGCAACGGCAGAGACTTCTTCATTGGCTGGTTTTGCATCCTGTGCGGTCAGTACCGACGGGAGCACTCCGATCGCCAGCAGGAGCGCGGTGGCTTGAAAAAGTTGACTGGGGGTGGGAGTCTTCAATAGTCAACGAGGGGGAGGAGCAGAACGCGGTCTAAGTTAGGCGCTGGCGTTTCTGCCGTCAAATTGACCCCGACCCCGTAATCCGGTCCATCTATGAAACTTTCTCTTATTCAGATTGATGCCTTCGCTTCAGAGGTTTTCTCGGGAAATCCGGCGGCTGTGGTTCCTCTCGATGCCTGGTTGTCCGATGAGGAGATGCAGAATATCGCGCTCGAAAATCAGCTGTCCGAAACGGCTTATATAGTGGCGGAGCCAGGTGAAGCGAGGCGGTTCCAATTGCGATGGTTCACCCCCGCCGTGGAGGTGGATCTCTGTGGTCATGCGACTCTGGCTGCGGCGCATGCGCTGTTTTCCGAGTTTGGGATCGACGGGGAGGCTGTCGTGTTTAGCACTCGTAGCGGCGATTTGGAAGTGGTTAAGGCCGGGACTGGATATGAAATGAATTTCCCTGTGGATTCAGTCGCTGAGGCTCCAGAACTCTCTGCATCGGTGGCGACGGCATTGGGCTGTTCAGTGAAGTCCGTGTGGCAAGGGCGCGAAGATCTCATGGCGGTTCTCGATGAGGAAGCTTCAATACGTTCCCTCACGCCGGATTTTCGGCTGATCAGTGACATTCCGGTGCGAGGGATTTTGGCAACGGCAATAGGAGATGACTGCGACTTCGTTTCGCGCTGCTTTTTTCCCAGGTTTGGAATTGATGAAGATCCAGTGACGGGGTCGGCACACACTACGATGGCCCCGTATTGGGGCAAACAGCTCGAACGTTCGAGCCTCAGGGCAAAGCAGCTCTCAAGTCGTGGCGGTGAGGTGGCGTGTGAACTCCTCGGGGATCGCGTCAAATTGCGAGGAGAGGCCGTGACTTTCCTTCGTGGGGAAGTTGAAATTTGAATCACGAACCGGGAGTCAACAGGGTTGGGTCATCGAATCAAGCCTGTACACAAAAAGGGCGCGGATTGCTCCGCGCCCTTTCTTGGAAAATAATGTGAGCCGAACTTATTCGCCTTTGGCGAGGTAAGCAGCGGTGCTCTCGTGAGTGGCTTCCATGGCTTCGGAGCCTTTCTCCCAGTCCATGGGGCAAACTTCGCCGTTCTCTTCAAAGTGCTGGAGAGCGTCCACCATGCGGATCGCTTCTCTGATGGAGCGGCCTAGAGGCAGGTTGTTGACGAGCTGGTGCTGAACGATGCCTTCTTTGTCGATGAGGAAAAGCCCGCGGTATGCGATAAGCTCGCCTTCGACGGCAAGATCGCCGAACTCATCGATCTCGTAGTCACCCACGAGAACATCGTAGTCAGTCGAAATCGTCTTGTTGGTGTCGGCCACCAGTGGATAGGTCACGCCGCCGATACCGCCTTTGTCTCGATCGACCTGGAGCCAGCCCCAGTGAGACATCTCTGTATCAGTGGAACAGCCCACGATAGCCACGTCGCGGCTTTCGAATTCTCCAAGACTGTCCTGGAAAGCGTGAAGCTCGGTTGGGCAGACGAAAGTGAAGTCTTTGGGATAGAAGAAAAGGATGACGTATTTCGAGCCTTTGTATTGGTCGAGTGAGAAATTCTCAACAATCCGGCCGTTTACGACGGCGCTGGCGTTGAATGACGGGGCGGATTTTCCTACGAGTACGGACATGATGTGTTTAACAGTGTGTTTTAGAAAAAAAAGAGATGCAAAATGATCGCATCCGCTTCTGAGTCAACTACGGATCGGGGCGTGAAATGGACTCTCTTTGCCCCTCCCGTTGGTTGCGATAGGTGAAATCATTTGACCGAAATAGGTAAGGAAGCTTAGTTGGGGCCGTCTAAAGTAGACCAATCCTATCGAGAATAGGGAATTTAGATGACATCCGACACCACATCTCCCTCTTTATCTGAGACATCAGCAGCCGATACGGCAGCTGATGTTGGCGGTTTGGCATCTGAAGCCAAGCGGCTTGAGTCGTTTTCTCCACAGGAGCGAGTCCAATGGGCGGTGGAGAAGTGGGGGGACAGTGTCGGGCTGACTTCCAGCTTTGGAGCACAGTCGGCCGTGCTTCTTCACATGGTGACCCGAGTGAAGCCTGATGTCCCCGTGCTTTTGGTGGATACCGGTTATCTGTTTGAGGAGACTTATCACTTTATCGATCAGCTCAAGGAGCGGTTGGATCTGAATCTACAAGTTTTCAGCAGTCCCCTCTCCGCCGCCTGGCAGGAAGCCCGATGGGGAAAACTGTGGGAGAAAGGCATCGAGGGCATCGAGCAATACAACCAGATGAATAAGGTGGAGCCTATGGTTCGAGCCATGGAGAGCCTCAATCTGGATGCTGCGATCAGTGGGATTCGCCGTCAACAAAGCACTTCCCGAGAGAATCTGCCGGTGCTCGCATCGCAAAAAGGGCGCTACAAAGTGCATCCCATCATTGATTGGACTGACATGGATATCGGCCAATACCTCACCGAAAACGATTTGCCCTATCATCCGCTCTGGGACGAGGGTTACGTATCAATAGGTGATTGGCACACTTCGCATAAGCTCACTGATGGGATGAATGAAGAGGATACCCGCTTCTTCGGATTGAAGCGTGAGTGTGGGCTCCACGAGGAGATGGACTTCGTGATCTAATTGTTTTCTGGATCTCTGCTATGGGCTCGAATTTCGACCACATCTACCCTGTCTTCGACAAAATGCTTCCCCGTGAAGCGAAGGAGGAGCTGTTGGGACAAACCGGTGCTGTCATCTGGATGTATGGACTGAGTGGATCAGGGAAAAGCACTCTGGCCAATCTTCTGGAGCGCCGGCTGCACGAGCTGGGCAAATTGGTGAAAGTGTTGGACGGCGATAATGTTCGTTCCGGTCTCAATAGCAATCTGGGATTCTCCGATGAGGATCGGCTTGAGAACATTCGCCGGGTGTCCGAGGTAGCAAAGCTCTTTGCCGATAGTGGCATTGTCACGATCACTTCATTCATCACGCCGAATAATGAACTGCGCGATTTGGCGCGAGGAGTGATCGGTGAAGATGATTTGCTCGAAGTCTATGTGAAGGCTTCATTCGAGACCTGCGCCGAGCGCGATCCCAAGGGGCTCTACGCCAAAGTAAAAGCGGGCGAAGTGAAGCAGTTTACCGGGAAAGATTCGGCCTTTGAGGAGCCGAGTCGCCCCGACCTTATCATTGATACAGAGGAACAGAGTGAAGAAGAATCGCTTGAGAGGCTTCTCTCCGCTGTCCTGAAAAAGGTCAGTGTTAGTTAGTTTAATATTTTTATATCATGGAACAGGAAAGAAACTCATACCGAGTCAACCACCTCGCTCAGCTGGAGTCCGAGGCGATCTTCATTCTTCGGGAAACCGCCGCTCAATTTGAGAAACCCGGTCTCCTCTTCTCAGGAGGAAAGGATTCAATCGTCATGGCCCATCTGGCCCGGAAAGCCTTTCACCCGGCTCGCATCCCCTTCCCTCTCGTGCATGTCGATACGGGGCATAACTTTGATGAGACCATCGCCTATCGGGACATGTATGTGGAAGAGATTCGCGCGGAGCTGGTCGTAGGTTTGGTTCAGGATTCGATTGATCAGGGACGGGTTCAGGAAGAGAAAGGACCTTTCGCAAGTCGCAACTCGCTACAGACCGTGACACTGCTCGACACCATCGAGGCCAATCAGTATGACGCCTGCCTTGGAGGAGGCCGTCGTGACGAAGAGAAGGCCCGGGCTAAGGAGCGCTTCTTTTCACACCGCGATGATTTTGGTCAGTGGGATCCCAAGAATCAGCGCCCTGAGCTTTGGAATCTTTTCAATGGTCGCAAACATCACGGCGAGCACTTCCGGGTCTTTCCTCTCTCCAACTGGACGGAAATGGATGTCTGGCAATACATCAAAGCTGAGAAGATTCCTCTTCCGAATCTCTACTTTTCGCATCGGCGTGATGTGGTGCATCGCAACGGGGCTATGCTTGCGATCTCCGATGTCGTCGTTCCTCAGGAAGGCGAAGAAGTGGAAAAGAATGCAACCGTTCGATTTCGTACCATCGGCGATATGACCTGCACCGGCGCAGTCTACTCAGAGGCTTCCGACATGGATGCCATCATTCAGGAAGTTGCTACCGCTCGCCAGACAGAGCGCGGAACCCGAGCGGATGACAAGCGCTCTGAGACCGCCATGGAGGACAGGAAAAAAGAAGGCTACTTCTAGGCCGATACCGTTCACTGAATCAATCTAACATTTTACTTCTATTTAATATGTCACACACCGACGTTCCTTACGATGAGGGGTATCTCGACATGGACCTGCTGCGTTTCACCACGGCAGGAAGTGTTGATGACGGCAAGTCCACTTTGATTGGCCGCCTATTATACGACTCAAAAAATACCTTCGAAGACCAGATCGAAGCGGTTGAAGCCACTTCGAAAAAGCGCGGCGATGAACACGTTAACCTGGCCCTCTTGACCGACGGCCTGCGAGCCGAGCGCGAGCAAGGTATCACCATTGATGTGGCTTACCGATATTTTGCTACGCCGAAGCGGAAGTTCATCATTGCGGATACCCCCGGGCACATTCAGTACACCCGCAACATGGTGACGGGGGCTTCGACAGCGAACCTCGCCATCATTCTGGTGGATGCACGGACTGGGGTGATTGAGCAAACCTGCCGTCACGCCTTTATCGCGAACCTACTCCGGATCCGTCATGTCATACTGGCGGTGAACAAGATGGACCTGGTCGAATACAGCCAGGAGCGGTTTGATGAGATCACCGAGGATTTTAAGAAGTTTGCTTCTCGTCTCGACAATATCGTCGATATGACGGCGATTCCTGTCAGTGCACTACACGGTGATAACGTGGTGGATAAGTCAGAGAAGATGCCGTGGTACCAAGGCCCTACGTTGCTTTACCAATTGGAGACCGTTTACATCGGATCCGACCACAACCACATCGATGCTCGCTTGCCGGTGCAGTGGGTGATTCGTCCTCATTCAGATGAGTATCACGACTTTCGTGGCTATGCCGGCCGCGTAGCCGGGGGAGTTTTTAAACCGGGAGACGAAGTGGTGGTTCAGCCGTCCGGATTCACCACAAAGATTAAGTCGATCGAAACACTCGATGGTCCGGTCGAAGAAGCTTTTGCGCCGCTTTCCTGCACGGTCACTCTCGAAGATGAGATTGATATCAGTCGGGGGGACATGATCTCCAAGCCTAACAACCCACCGGAAAAGGGGCAGGAGATTGACGCCATGATTTGCTGGTTTTCAGATACGAAGAAACTTGAGCCGCGTGGAAAGTATCATCTCAGGCACACGACCAATGAGGTCAAAGCTATCGTCCAGGATATTCGTTACAAAGTGAACATTAACACGCTGCACAAGATCGAAGATGACAAGTCTTTCTCATTCAATGAGATTGGTCGTGTCAGTATTCGGACGTCGGCTCCGCTGTTGTATGATTCCTATCGACGCAACCGACAGACTGGTAGTTTTATTCTGATCGATTCACAAACGAACGAGACAGTAGCGGCTGGAATGATCGTGTAGGCCGTTTTGGGGGCGGTAACCCGTTGACAGCCTTCCCTAATGCGATTTAAATATCGGCCTTCCCAGTTTCGGGAAGGATTGTGATGGCGAGGTGGCCAAGTGGTAAGGCAGGGCTCTGCAAAAGCTCGATCGCGGGTTCGATTCCCGCCCTCGCCTCCATCACTTCGCAGCGCGAAGTGCATTAAGCCCCACCGGGGCGGGAAGCGAAATTTCACTGCCGCAGGCAGATCGTGCACACAGTGCAGGATAATTCCCGCCCTCGCCTCCATCACATTACTCCGCAGTGTGCTTTAGGCTTCGCCGGAGCGGGAAGCGAAATTTCACTGCCGTAGGCAGGTCGTGCATGGAGTGCAGAATAATTTTAGCCCTCGCCTTTTTCGCATAGGGCGAAAAAGCTTCGTGCCAGATGCGCGGAGAGATTTCGCTTTGCGAAACGGAATGATAAATCTCGCATAGCGAGATATCGCGCGGCCCGCACTCGCTATCACCACTTCAGTCACCTTCGAAGGGTCAGCGCTCCACCACGATCGAATCCACCTCGACAAAGTCGCCTTTCTTGCCATTGAAAGCGATCTCGAGTGACTCGATCACGCCTTTCCAGGCTCCATTGTCTTTCAACGGGATACGCACTTCTGCGTAGCCGTCTCCGGAGATGACGGTTTCGGGGTCACCTAGAGCCTTTCCGTTGGCTTGGGCTTGAACATCGATATCACCTGTAGAGCGCAGCTTGATGATGAGTGCCCGGTCGGCTCCGGTCACCTTGGCACTGAGTCCTTGCCGAATGAGTGAGCCGCTTTTCTTATCCAGAGTGAAATCGAGGAAGCCTTCAAAACCTGCGATGTTGCTCTTAATTCCCTTGGCGGTCCATCCCTCCGTCTGCCAGCCGCCACAGTCGAACTCATAGGCGAGGCAGCCATCCTTGGGATCGCGCCCGTTGATCGTTTCCCACTTGTCAGACAGGCCGTCACCGTCGTTGTCCGGACGGTTGATTTCGTATTCAGGATTCACTCCGCGACCACCACTCCAGTCGTCTCCATTGGCGCGCATCGCTTCGGGTGATTCTTCTCCCTCACCGGAGTCGCCCTTGGCAAGCCAGTCATCGAGCAACTTGCGGTGACGACTGACCTCTTTCGCGTAGTCGGGGTCATCGATCAAGTTGTGCACTTGAGCGGGATCTTTGACGACGTCGTAGAATTCTTCCTCAGGTCGCTCACCAAAGTAGATCCGAGTGAGATCCTCGGAGAGGTCGCCCGATGCATAGAGATCCTTCAGATTCTTGGTGTAAGCCTGTCCATCGCGGTACTGCGGCTGGAGCAATACGCGGTCGAGCTTGAAGTTACGCGTGTAGCGATACTGGTCGGTCCGAACGGTGCGAACCTGATCAATGGTGTGATCCAGCCTGTCCTTGGCGGAAGCGACCCAATCACGAGCCTGGAAATCATCGGCGAATAGATCCTGCCCTTCATACCATTCCGGCTTTTCGATTCCGGCCCAGGCCAAAGTTGTCGCCGAGAGATCGAGTGTGCTGATGAGGTCATTGCGCACTTCGTGTTGCGGCACCCATTGCTCCGGCCCCATCACCATGAAAGGCACATGCAATCCACCCTCAGTCGGCATCTGCTTGTGACGTAGGAGGTGATTGGCACCGTGATCGGAGAAATAGACCACGATGGTGTTGTCAGCGAGACCTGAGGCTTTGAGCCCTTTCAGCATCTCACCGATGTGATCGTCATCTGTGCGAATGGCATCACAATGCTGAGCCACCACTTCGCGGTAGACGTCGTTCTGCGGGTAGTCGGCAGGGACAGTCACCGTGGCAGGATCAGTCATGCGGTCTTTGGGGAATTTCTTGGTATTGCTCTTGCCGCCCTTGGTCTGGAACTGAATGAAGAAAGGCTGGTTCTTTTCGAGAACATCCCAGCTGTCGGCCTGCCCTTTCATCTTGAGCTTCGAATAGGTCGCGTCCTCATCCCAGACGAAGTTGTAATCGGTCTTGCCGTGATTGTAGGTCGCGTAACCTGCCTCCTTCATAATCTGCGGGAGAAGCTTCATACCCTCAGGCAGATGGAGTTGCGCATCCTTGGCACGGGAAGAGCGGTGCTCGTGAGCACCGAATCGAATTTGGCTGGCTCCACCCATCATGGAGGAACGACAGGCTGAACACACTGGCGCTGGAACGTAGGCCCGATTGAATAGTACCCCCGCCTCAGCAATCGAGTCGATATTCGGAGACGCCAGCTTGTTGGCTTCGTGGCCGTAGCACCCCATCCAGGGCGAAGTGTCTTCAGCAAAGATCCAGACGATGTTGGGCCGGTCTTCAGCCAGAGCGATGCCGCTGACAAAGAGAGCACCAAGAAGGAGAGCGAGAATTCTATTCATAGATGTCAAAAGAGGCACGAATTCCCGTGAGGAATCAATGCCTCCTTGGCAAAGAATCGCGTGATGGCGAGAGATGGCAAGACCTCACCTAAAATCGAATTCGGCCCCGTAGTCCTCCGACCACCGCAGTATCCGAGGCTCGTACGGCGCCATCTATGATCTGGAGATCCGCGGTCACTTCGAAGGCGGGTGTTACTGCCAGATTGTAGAAAACCTCGACACCCTGTTCGCTGTCGTCGGTGGCGATTCCAACTCTATTCTCGCTGAGTTTCAGATAGAAGTAGCCAAGGCCAAACCGATCCCTCTCCCGTCCCGGAATAATCCCGGTGCCACCAAGCCCGATGCTGTAGAAGCTGTGTAAGAGATTGGCATCTCCATCGGAGATCCCAAAGCGCCCAAATGGCCCCCAACCTTTTTCCGAATCATTGGGATCGCTCACGAGGAACTGGTCGAAGTTGTAGATGAAGGCCCATGAGCCGTCTACCGTGTTGGGGATGCCGGAACCTGGAGGGAGAAAGATCCGGGGATCCTGGTTTACACTATTGAATTCCTTGGTGCTGAAGAGGTATCCAAAGGTGTGGTGTCCAGGTTGTTCGAAGAAACCCGTCGTTATATTGATCTCATTCGAGAAAGTGGAGTTACCGTTGAAGATTGTATCGAAGCCCGATTCGTCAATTTTCCCATCGGTGTCCATCCAGGCAAAACTGTAGGTCAGCCCTTCGAATGGAACGAATACAAAGCCCGCTCCCAGTGGGGCGTATGGAGCGGTGGCCAAGCCGACCGGGTTGAGAGAGAACCCGAGGTTCATGAAACGCTGGTCTCCAGCACCGTGGGCGAAGCTGTTGGAGTCACCGAGAGTGCCGTTTAGTTTGCCCAGAAAGATCGCAAACTTCTCTGAGAAGAACTGGGTGTAAGTGATATGCGGAAGATAGGTTCCGTTGCCGGCGGGTTCATTGAAGGCCTGGTTAACATTGGCTGCAAGGACCGCGCCCGTGTAGGCGTTTACGCTTTCGCCCCAATAGGTTTCGCCGCGGATATTCAGGAATCCTCCTGGCCAGAGGCCTGCTTGCCCCGTGTCGAGCTTGATACCGTAATACGCCGACCCGTTGTAGTACGCTCGATTGCTAGTTCCTCCATCCCAGACTCCCTGGTAGAACTGGTTCACATCCACTGAGAATTGCAGTCCGTTGTCTTTCGCCAGGGAGGTGCGCAAGCCGTCCCAATCTCCGGTCAAGGCATCACGGGTGAGGATGTCACTCCGATAATCAGGGATGGGAAAGAGCGTCGCCCCCTCTGCCAGAGCCTCCGCTTCCTCAGCGAGGCTTTCGTCAGGAGCCTCCTGCCCGAGCACGGATGAAAACAGGAGAAGGGTGACTGGAAGGATCAATAGGAGAATACGCATGGATCGGAGAGTGAATCTATTCGATCCATTCTTGAGTGGTTTGATTTCTATTCGCTGGATTATTTGGAAGAAATATCGAGGACACCATTGTCCTCCTGATACTGTTTCCATTGGCCAACCAGCTCCTTGAGCTTCTCTGGATTTTCGGCACTGAGATCGTTGAGTTCAGCGGGATCTTCCTTGAGGTTGAACAACTCCCAATCGCCTTTGCCCATTGGCTTGGGCATCCACAGAACTTTCCAATCCCCATTGAAATACGCCTTCAGTCCGAATAATTCATAGCCGACCTGGCTGGCTTCTGCATAGGGTGCCTCGGCATTGCCAGAGAACATATCGAGAACGGACTGGCCTTGCATCGCAAGCACCGTGCCGCCGTTGAACTGCTCGTCATGTCTAACGCCGGCCACGTCCAGAATGGTTGGCATGAGGTCACGAATATGGAAAAACGAATGGTTCATCTGACCGGCGTTCTTCATCTTGCCCGGTAGCTTTACCAATAACGGTGCCTTGATTCCCCCTTCAGCCGGGAACCCTTTGAACAATCGGCTAGGAGCCATACTGGCTTGAGACCAGCCCGGTCCCGGGTCGATGAAGGATCCCGGCAACCCCCGATTTTCAAGGCTGTTGTCGAAAGAATTTAAATACTCGTCAGATTGATCTGGATATGCGGTTGGCGGATTTCCATTGGCTCCGTTGTCCGAGATGAAAACAATCATCGTGTTCTCATATTCACCCGTCGCTTTCAGGTAGTCGATCACCCGTTTGATCTGCTCATCCAGATAGTCGATCATGGCAGCGTAGACCTCCATGTCGCGGGCCGCCTCAACTTGCTCTGTTTGAGTCAGCTTGTCCCAGGCTTTCACAGAGTCCAAACGCGGAAAGGGTTTAGTACCGGACTCGACAATTCCAAGAGCCTGTAGTCTTTGGAATCGTTTTTCGCGGAGGACGTCCCATCCGTCGTCATACATGCCCTTGTACTTGTCGATGTATTCCTTGGGAGCATGCAGGGGGTCGTGGGGTGCGGTGTAGGCGAGATAGGCAAAGAAGGGGTTTCCGTCGTCCTCGTTCTTTTGCATCCATTCGAGCACGTTGTCCGTGTAGTTTTTTGTCGAATAGAAATCGTCGGGCAATGTCTTCACCGGCTTGCCATTCCGGTGGTAGAGCATGGGCTGACTAGGTGACACTCCTTTCTGATCGCTCCAATGGCTTCCTCCGCCCGGCACGAGAATAAAAGTCTCTTCAAATCCTCGCGAAAACGGAATGGTCTTTTCGTCATGACCAAGGTGCCACTTGCCCACCATGTAGGTATGATAGTCGTGGGCCTTCAATACTTCCGGCAGAGCAGCCACATCGAAATTTAAATACCCTTCATACCCCGATACGCCTTCCATTTCTGGAGTGACCATTTCCCCCATCGTCCCGAGGCCAGCCCGGTGATTATCCATTCCGGAGAGAAGGACTGATCGACTGGGCGAGCAGGTGGGAAGTACGTGAAAGTTCGTCGCCTGTAGTCCCTCTTTCGCCAGGGCATCAAGTGCCGGTGTCTTGATCTCACTGCCAAAGCTGCCGATGTCAGAGTATCCCATGTCGTCGGCGACGATCAGCAGCACGTTGGGACGTTTCTTAGTCTGAGAATAGGCGTCTTGCGGAATGCAAATCGTGACGACACAGGCAGCGGTGAAGACCTGCGCGAAAGAACTTACAGCCGCCCTAAAGAGCCCGGCGAGGCGAGAGGGATTGGAAGGATATTTCATCTTTTGACTAGATCGTTTGAACTACCCCCAGCCTTGCGGACGGTATCGTAAATTACTCTTCAAGAGTAAGTGTTGATGGAGCAAATAGTTCTTCAAAAGAAATCTGCTTTTTCACCAACCCTTGTTCGAATACATAACGCATTATCGCCTCCAACTCTTTCCTGTTGGCTTCTATGCCGTACTTCCAATAATTATCCCCCATAATTTCAACAGTACTTTCATATTCGTCTTTAGCCCAAGGCAAAGAAGTTCTTACAACCGTAGTGGACTCCAAGTTTGCATACGCCATAGTCTTGGCTTCAGAGTACATTTCAAATACTGCTTTGGCCAGCCAAGGCTCTTTCTCTAAGACTTCTGTTTTAATGGCAACCACATGCATGATTGGAAACATTCCTGTCTTCTTAAAGTAGGCAATCTCAGGTTCTCTCGCTTTCGGAAATAGTTGCCGAATTTTTGGATTTCGTTCCAAGTAAGCTTTTGGCGTAATCGCAGTAATTAAAGCATCACATTGACCGCTGAGTAACAATTCCGATTCATCAACACCATCAGGTCCTTTGATCAATGGAAAGTCGTCTCCAAAGTAATACTTAGCAAAACCTGAGTTTAGTTCAGCTCCATCTGAGCTTTTATCAGATTCGATCCATTGAAAATCATTTGCTTCCACGCCATATTCATCTTTCAGCATCCCGCGAATCCAAGTATTTGCGCTCATGCCGTAGCCAGGAGTTCCTACTCGTTTCCCTTTCAAATCTTCAGGCTTTTCAATTCCCGAATCAGTGTGAACATAGATATTCCGATGACGGAAAGTTCTAGAGATGAATACTGGAATTAAGGTGTAATCCCTGAAGCCCTCATTGATGTATCTCGAGATATACGGAATTAAGCCTATTTCAGATACTTCAAATTTTTGTTCAGGCCCAAATACACTTTTGTTTAGTGCATAAATATTGCTGACCTCAAAGTTAATTTCCGCGCCTTCAACTTTAGCTTTTCCATCTCGAATCGCACTAACTCTATCGTAATCGTATCCTGCAATGTTTATGGACAAGGATGTTATAGTTTCAGGCTTAGGCTCACTTTGTTCTTCACCATTGCATGCCACACCACTAATCAATAAAACGGCGGTGATGAGGTTTGGTAGTAATCGATAGTTCATAGGTAATTCGGCTTTTCTGTCTTTTCCCAACCGAGCAATCTCACGTCAGTTTTTACGTTCGGCCGCTATTGCTGCTACCTACTCGGCAGCCTTTCGTGCCGTGTCGTAATATTTCAGCAGAGCCTTCGTCTCCGGGCGGAGATCGGCAATGCCTTCATAGGGTTGGGCACTCGTTTCCTCACGGTCCGGGAATTTCTTCTTCAAGGCCATGTGACGCTCGAGCATGTCGGGGAAATAGGCGACGGTCCACATACCTGTGGCCAACAGAGGTTTGGTTTCCTTAACGTCCCTGTAAAGGTCATACACCGGCAGCGCAAAACCGGGCGATCCGGGCGCTGGCCAGTGCGCCTTGAACTGCTCCTTGATCGTGGCCTGCAGATGGGCGCCCTCGTAGGCGAAGAGATAATCGCGACGGCCGTAGCCATCGCCATTGAAAAATAGCGATGTCTGATTGATGCCGTCAACCACTCGGTCTCGGGGAATGTACTGATCCGCCTGCGCAATTGTGGCCAGCGTGGTGTGCATGTCATAGGCCGCGATTATATCCCCAGCGAAGGTATCAGCCTGAATGACATTCGGCCAACGGACGTAAGCGTTCACTCTGATGCCCCCTTCCAGCGTATCTCCTTTGAAACCGCGGAAGACCAACTGGGAGTATCCGGATTCAGGCATGGCTTGCATCATGGGTCCATTGTCACTCATGACGACGACCACAGTGTTGTCGGCTTCACCGGTTTTTTCCAGAGTTTCAAACAGATCTCCCAAGTGGTTATCGAGATCTTTCATGCTCTCGACCCAGGTGCCGCCATTCGCTGTGACGAACTCCCGGTTTCTGCGAGTAAAGTTGACGGGGATCTGTGGCCAGTAGTTGAGAAAGAAAGGCTCATCCTCAGCCGCCAATTCGTTCAAGCGGTCGATCACTTGCACTTTGTAGCGCTCGTTCAACGCGTCGTAGTAGGCGTAGTCCAGAGGTTTCCCAGCCTCCGCGCCCCATTCGCGGGCGTCCTCGCCGGCAACGGCATCAACACCCAATACCCAGCCGGCAGGCCGGAAGTTTTTGTCCATGCGGTAGTCAGGGATGGTTTTGCGCACCATCACGTTATCTGAAAGACGATCCTCTTCCGACTCGGGGGTCATGAAATTGAATGTCGCCTGGTTATGGAGCGGGTAGCTGGCGGTATCAAATCCCTGCTCCGTGGGCATCGCCTGCTTGATGTCGCCCTGGTGCCACTTGCCAATGTGGGCCGTGTTGTAGCCAGCCTCCTTTAGAACTTCGGCTAAAGTCACCTCATCCTTGTTGAGGCCCGTGCCCTCAGGCGGCACGATCTTGGGCTCCAGCATATGGCTGCGCACGGGTAGGCGACCCGTCAGGATGGCAGTGCGAGTGGGCGTGCAAGTGGGTTCCGAGTACATCCGCGAGAACGTGAGGCTCTCGCGGGCGAAGGCATTGATGTTCGGGGTGGTATAGCCACGCACATGGTTCAGCACGGGGTCACCCATCTCGCCGAAACCCACGTCGTCGATCAGCACAAAGAGAATATTGGGACGCCTCCCACCGTTGGCCTCGCGAATTTTCTCCAACTTCGCGGCAATTGCCTTGTCTTCCTGCGCCCATCTCTCACCATGCTGCTCCAGCAGTATATAGTGTTCGGCATCGTGCTGAATCGGTTGGGTGTCGGCGGCACCCGTATTGGTGGCAAAAACGTAAAACAAGGAGAGGCAGATCTGGGGGATGGCTAGTTTGTTCATGGCTGTTCGGGAATGTAGCATTTTTGGAAGAGCCTTTGCTATTCACTTTGCGCCGAGTTTTGTTCATAATTTGCCAAGTAGTACCCAGCCATGAATCTTCCTGCGAACAGTCCAACCGACTCTCTGCTCCGGTTTACCACCCATGATCCGGATGAGTTCGTCGATAAAATCTCAGGAATTGCGCCCGGCTTGAGGTGCAATCCGTTGCGGCCTCGTAGCTCGAAGATGGAAATCTGCGCGGCCAGGCTGCCTGACATAGGGATCTTCACTTCAACCCTGCAAAATTTCCGGGTCCGCTCTGAAATTCGCCCCTTCTATGGCGTGACAATTCCACTGGCGGGCCATAGCGAGTTTCTGGTCGATGGGGCCTTTGAAAATTATCACTCAGCGCGGGGTCATCTACAACTCCCCGATGAACCGTTCGAAGGGAAGATGGGCGAAGCCCCGATTGTGAGCCTTCAGTTGTGTTTTGACCAAGCTGCTCTGGACTCATTCGCCAAGCGGCTGCTGGGATCGGAAGATAGAGAGGTTTCTCTGATGCCGACATTGGATATGGCAAAGCCGGCGGCCCAAAGTTTTGCTCGTCATGCGACCTTTTTCTGGAGCGAAATCCAACGGGGCAGCCCGATCCTCACGACACCCATGGTCGCCCGGGAAAGTGTCCACTTACTGAAAATGCTGCTGATTTCTGCCGCCGAGATAGGCACAGAAGGTTTTAAAAAACCCCACCTGAGTTCCAATCCAGCGGGCATCCGTCGTGCCGAGGAATACCTGATGGCGAATCTTGCCAACCCAATCTCCATCGCTGATGTGGCCGTCGTAGCCGGAATGAGCGCTCGAAACCTGTCACGGGGATTTCGGCATCATCGGGGCGTGACCATTAAGGAGTTTCTCAACGAGCACCGGCTGAAGTCGGCAAACCGGGCGCTGCTCGCCGCGGAACCGGGAGAAACGAATGTGACTGAGGTAGCATTCAACTTTGGATTCAGCCAGCTGGGTCGTTTCTCGGCAGCCTACCGAAAGGAGTTCGGAGAACTTCCTTCAGAGACGCTCAAGCGATAGGTTTCTCGGGGATTGACCTGAATGAGGCAAGAGATTCGTTCCTTTCAGTAGCGCTTACGCGCTCGCCTTCTGCTTGCCCTTTCCTTTCTTCTTACCCTTCGGTTTCGCCGGGGTGCCGCTCTTCAAATTCTTACCCTGGCGCTCGTGAGCACGCAGTTCCGTTTCGACGCCTTCGTCGCCCTGATCGGTCATCCACTCATCGAGTTTCGCCTGCAGCCCTTCAATGACGGAAGCATACTCGGGATTCTCGGCGAGATTCTTCTGCTCCAGCGGATCGGCCTGAATGTCATAGAGCTCAAGCGCAGGGCGATAGAAATAGGCATCGACCAATCGCTTGGCCTTTTTGTCTCCGGCGGCAGCCTTCGCCTCCATCGATTTGAATTCAGGTGACTTGGTGCAGGCATTGGTGAACTGACTCTCGTGATTCAAATTTACGATGAGTTTGTATTGTTCGCCCCGCACCGAGCGGATCCCATAGGCCTCGGAACCGTTGATGATTCCCCGTGTCGTCATGATGCCGTAGACGTGATCCTTGTGGTGATCCGTTTCGCCTTTGAGAATGCCGACAAAACTTTTTCCGTCGACAGGAGCAATCGGCTTGCCTCCTGCCACATCGATGAAGGTCGGCGTCACGTCGACATATTCGACCATGGCTTTTGCCATGGAACCCGCCTCGACCTGACCCGGCCAGCGCACAATCATGGCTGATTGAAGCCCATTGTCGTAGCAGGTCCACTTGGCAAAGGGAAAAGCATTGCCCTGTTCTGAAACCACCATGACGAGAGTGTTGTCAGTGAGTCCATTTTTCTCAAGCGTTGCGAGAACTTCTCCCACCTGACCATCGTAGTAGCTGATCTCAGCCAGGTAACGACTGAAGGCATCGCGAACTTCCGGAGTGTCGACCAGATAAGGCGGCAGCTTGATTTCCTCCGGAGGATAGACCGATGCATCACCCTTGTTCCATGGGCTGTGCGGTTCGTTGGAGCAGGCAAAGAGGCAGAAGGGTTTTCCGCCCGATACAGTCTCAGCCATCATTTTGTCGATGCCTTCGATATCGAGGGCTTTGCTGGTACCGAGCCTCTCAAACGGGAATACGGTAGCCGGACCGATGTGTGTTTTGCCCGTCTGGGCCACCCGATAGCCGAGCGGCTCCAACTGATGTACAATGCTCTTCACCTCGGGATAGGCGTTGGTGTGATTCGGGTAGGCCCCACTCTTCACCGGGTAGATGCCCGTGTAGATATTGTGACGGGTCGGCGAACACATGGGTGCCGCCTGAAAGCATCGCTCAAAAAGCATCCCCTCCGTTGCCAGCTTATCAATATTAGGGGTCTTGGCCTGACCGCCGTAGCAGCCGATGTCGCGGTAGGTGCAGTCATCCGCGATGATGAAGATCATATTGGGTTTTTCGGCAGCTCCGAGGGAGAGAGGCACACTGAACACGGCGAAGATGCCGAAGAGAATCCGGGGGAATTTCGATTTCATTGAGGTGATTGATTTGAATAAATAGACACGATGCTGCGAAGATCGCAGTTGGCTTCTTCACGCCTTTTGCTCGCTACTTTGGTTCGGACGCCCTTGTTTTTGTATGAAAGCGACAGGGGGCAGCCTTCTCCAGACACTTGGTCGTGATGACCCACTATTGAGCAAGCTCCGCCAAAAGAATGAATTCCTCAGTCAGCTGAAAACTTCAGTTTACACGAACAATGAAGCCTGCCGTCACTGTTGATGTCACCCCGCACATAGCGCCGCCAAAATGCGCGCGAGCAGCCTTCCCAGCTTTGTCACACGCCATCCGAGCCCACATAGGGCTTTTGCGTCTGCTGCTTTTCAGGCAAGTAGGGGCGCGCAGCTCTCCAGTCGGCGTAAGCTTTGTGCAGGCTTTCCGCCTTCTCTGGCATTTGCTTTGCAAGGTCGTTTAACTCTGTTGGATCACTTGCCATATTGAAGAGTTTCCAATTTTTGCCTTCATTCACCAGCTTCCAGTCCCCTTGTCGAATGGCGCGCTTGCTCTCGGTCCAACCTGTGATGAGCAGTTCATGATCCGGACGATCCTTACCCTCAAATAAGGGCATCAGGCTCAGACCATCAAGCTTCGGTGTTGGCTTTCCGTCCTGCTTCTTTGGGTATTTCGCTTTCGCCACCTCGAGGAAGGTTGGCATGAAGTCGACCAGGTGTGCCACCTCGTGACAAATCTGGTTAGGGGCAATCTTTGCTGGCCAGTGCGCCATCAGGTGAGTGCGGGCACCGCCTTCATTTCCGGCTTGCTTGAACTTGCGAAAGGGCGTGCCGCTGACCTCACCCCACACCGCGTGCGGACTTCTCCATGATTCTGGATCGGTCGGATGCAGCCAGTTCTTCGTTTTGCCGGGAATACCGCAACCGCCGTTGTCGGAGAGAAAGAGTATCAACGTGTTGTCGAGTTCACCGCGTGACTCGATCTTATCCACAATGCGACCGATACTGCGATCCAGCGCATGCACCATCGCCGCATAGCCAGCGGCTTCTTCAATGCGGCGCTGCTGGTTTTCTGCGGAGAGCTCATTCCAAGGCACGTAAGGAGTTTTAGTCTCCCCCTCGAAAGGAGACAACTTCGTATCCTCGGCGATCAACCCCATTTCCTTCTGCTTGGCGAAACGCTGATCTCGAATCACATCCCAACCTACCTTATACCGCTCCTCGAATTTCTCGTAGTCCTCTGGCAACGCTTGCAACGGGTAGTGCGCGGACTCGTAAGGCATGTAGAGAAAGAAAGGTTTCCCGTCGTCTTTGGTTTCGTCGAGAAAACGCAGAGCCGCATCGGTGTAGGCGTTGGTTTTGTAGTAGGGCTTCGTGGTGGATGCTTCGACTTCCTCCTGCGTCAGCAGCTTCTCGTTCAGATGGATCTCCACCGGCTGGTAGGAGAAGAAATTTCCGCAGCCGCCGTAGTGGCAGAATGACTTGTCGAAACTGTTCATCGCGGTGAGTCGCTCCAGCGGCACCCATGAATCAAAGTGCTCCTTCCCCGCATAGAGGGTCGTGTACCCAGCCTTGCCTAACAAGCCTCCCATGGACTGGCATTCAGGCCCGCCCAGCAGAGTTCCAGTCAACATAGCGGAACGCGTCGGATTGCACTTGGCCATATTGTAGCCCTGCGAAAATCGCATTCCGTTCGCGGCGAGCTTGTCGAGATTTGGTGTATCGATTTCAGCGCCGAAGCAGCCGATATCGGAGAACCCAATGTCATCACCTATGATGAGCACGATATTGGGTCGGTCGTCGGCACGCGCCGTTGCCGCAATCAGTATCGCCAATGCGACGAATTGACGAAGATAGATTCCGAAAGTCATGGGGACTTATTACCCTTGTCCGCCAACTAACGCGAGGGACTACTTCGCGTATGGCAGGCTAGTCTTCCTGCTTATTCGCTCATTCAAAGATGCCATCCTTGCAGCTGGAGCATTCGGCTCTACTTTTGCACACACGAAACAGACCTATGCATTCATTTCTTTCCGCTCCAAATCGGCCTTACTGTCGTCTCCTGATTGTACTGACTGTTTTCGCTTTGGCTCCTGTCGCCACAGTTTATGCCAGGGTAAAAGTCATTCAAAAATCCATGCCTCCCTACAGCACACCGATTGTAGAGAGTCACAATGAAAACACCATTCTTCCAAGACGGTCTCTGTCCAAGGCTACTCAGTCAATTCTGCGTCAGAAGAAGCTCCACTTCTCCTATCGCTCTCAACCGGATGAAACCATCCGTGCACTGCATTCAGCTATTGGAAGCGGCGAGTCATTAAAAGTGCGCTCCGCCGCCATCGAGACCTGCCTTCAAGTCGGAACTAGGCAGTCTAGTGCCGGGCAAGCGGCTGGGTACTTCATCACTGCCGCCGAATTAGCATTCGAGGGGCTGTCCGACGGTCAGGGAAGCCGCGCAGACAAAGCTCATTTGCTTGCGCTCTACAATGAAAGTTGCGGCGTTGCTGCAGAGGCTCTGGCAAGCATTGGGGATCCCTTTGATTCCGGTTCAGTTTCCGGTCCTATCAAAAGCTATCAAATTCGACAACGAACCAGCGGAGAAGAGCTTTTAGATATTCGAACCTTTGACCAACTCGTCCCTGCATCCAATCTTGAGTTTCGAAACATCGATGTGGAACGGCTTATTACACGAGGGGTCGGCGCTGCCATGGTGGCTCACTATGCCCGCACCGATGAACGCCATCGAGCTAATCCCTTCCTGGGTCAGCAGGGCCTGATGCTTCCAGTGAATGTATGTTTCGAGTTTACCGAAAGTGGAAAGGCTGTCCTGTCCTGCCGAGATCTGCACCTCGTGACCGAAGCATCCATCGGTGGGAGTACACGA
Organism: uncultured Verrucomicrobiales bacterium; assembly: GCA_963975655.1. Classification (GTDB taxonomy): domain Bacteria; phylum Verrucomicrobiota; class Verrucomicrobiia; order Verrucomicrobiales; family DEV007; genus Arctic95D-9. The sequence continues at coordinate 7,994 of CAXBHX010000035.1, read as the reverse complement.
ACTCTCAGCGGCGATTTATCCGCCCCCGTTGCAGTTCTGCTTAGTAATGTCCCTGCCATGAATGTCGCCTGGGAAGGCTTGGTACATCCGGATAGGTATGAGGATAACATGGGGCTGTTTCAACTCGAGCCTCACCGCCCCAACCAGATTCCGGTCGTGTTCGTCCATGGTCTAGTGTCCAGTCCCGCGATCTGGTTCGAAGCACTGAATCAACTTCGTGAAGACCCTGTCCTCCGGGAAAAATACCAAGTCTTGGCGTTCTACTACCCCACTGGATTTCCCATCGCTTACAATGCCCACTCGCTCCGCTCACGCTTGAAGGAGTATCGTGAGACCTATGACCCACATGACTCTAATGCCTACATGCATAAGATGGTTATGATCGGACACAGCATGGGAGGGCAGCTGACTAACGCACAGATTCGAACCAGTGGTGATACTTTCACCAAGCTCATTTTCACAAGGCCCATCGATGAACTGGATGGATTGTCGGAAAGCCAGAAGAAGACCTTCAAAGATCTTCTCCTCTACAAGCCCAATCCTGACATTTCGCGAGTCATCTTTCTGGCGTCCCCTCATCGAGGCAGCGAGCTGGCGACTGGGGGCATCGGCAAGCTTGGACACAAATTGATCAATATTCCACAGCGGGCGCTATCCTACGTGCCTGATCCCGAGATTGAAGGACTGACACCTCTCGGCAAGGAAATTGTATTGAGCCGCCCTGACAGTATCGAAGCTCTATCCCCTAACTCTCCCGGATTGATGGCCATCCTGGAGCAGCCTATTAGAGACGGTGTCACGATTCACTCAATCATCGGCAATCACAAAATGGCGCCGTCGCTCGAGGACAGTTCCGATACCGTAGTCCCCTACTGGAGCTCCCATCTCGACTACGCCGTTTCGGAAGTTGTCGTCGATGCCAAGCATATCCCCATCTGCAAAAACGAAGAAGCCATCAATGAGGTCCGTCGGATTCTCTATCTGCACGCGGGCTTGAAGTCAGAGTAGGGGCGTGCCCGTCGACAGACCCCTTCGGTGAAGGAGTGGGGGCTCTTTGGTCCCTTCAGAGATGACCAGTCAGCACGGAAATTTCGAGTAATCAGCTCAGATCAGTAGAACTGAAGGAGGAGCTAGGTCGTCTCATATCCCAGTACGAAGTGGTAAAAATCCCTCAGACGCAGCACCTCCCGAGCGCGAAGAAATTGAAGAGAGAGTAACCTTTCTTCTGCGATTCACTGTTCGAGGAGGTTCAGACGGCAGGGCTGTTGGTCAGCCCTTAGATTCCGCCGCCGCAAAGTCAGACATGGTGCGCATAATAATGGCCACTGAACAGGCTCCCGCATCAGGATGACCGATCGAGCGCTCGCCCAGGGTCTTGGCCCGCCCCATGGTCGCTATCAAGGCGGAAGAGTCGTCCCTTCCCTGCTCCGCCGATTCTGCGACAAGTATTAGAGCTTCTGACAAAGGGTTAGCCATCAACTCAGCAGCCCTTTCCGCGGCCGGGACCAGTGCATCCAACATCGTTTTGTCTCCGGGCTTGGCACCTCCGCGTTTCATGATGGATTCGGCAGCGGCTCCAAGCAGGGTGGCCAATCCCTGACTCGTAAAGGCATCAGGCGATTCCGAAAGTGCCTTTTTCCCAACGCGAAAGAGCGAGCCAAATATAACGCCGGAGGCGCCTCCCATTGAGCTCATCATCGCCATTCCCATCGAACTGAAGATTTCTCCGACCGGCGAATTCTCGGGTAATTCTGCCAACGCCACTTTCGTCGCTTCCATGCCTCGTTGCATGCCGATGCCGTGATCACCATCTCCGAGTCGGCGATCTGCTTCCGACAATTCGGGTTCGGCTTCAATAATTTTGTCTGCTACCTGCAAAAGCATGGCGCGGACCTGTGACGAAGTGAGTTCGGTATTTAGGGTTGTCATCATGGGGAGTTCTTGAGTTCAGGATTGGAAAAAATCAGGAAGGTCTCTTCAATTCGCAGCCACAAGCTCCGGTTCATCCGCAGGAGAACGCTGCTCGCGCAGTAGGCTGCGTCCGGCGCACATCAAATCGTCGCAGGCTTCCGTCACTCGAGCAGCCAGTCCATCCAGAGATTTTCGAAGATAGACCTGGGGGTCATAGGCCGACTTCCGACCCATCTCACCATCAAGGCGCAGGGCCTCATCAAAATGCTTAAAAAGGTGCATGGCCAGCGGCCGGGTGAAGGCGTAGAGAGTGTCGCTGTCGAGATTCATTTTTACGACACCGTAGCTAATCGCCTCGCGGATCACTGAGGTAGGTGAGCTGGATCCTCCGTGAAAAACGAAATCGAACCCGGCCCCTTTTCCGAATTTCTTCTGCACAGCTTTCTGGCCGCGACGCATGACTTCCGGACAAATCTTCAGATCTCCTGCTTTGTAACTGCCGTGAAGATTGCCAAATGCAGCCGCAAACAAATAGCGGCCTTCTCCTTCGAGATTTTTGTAGACCGCGATCATTTCTTCCGGAGTTGTAACTCCTTCTGCAGATTCAGGATCGCCTTCAATCTCGTTGCCTCCAACGACTCCGGCTTCCACCTCGAGAATGATTTCCAGCTGAGCACAACGTCTCAAAAGGTGCTTTGCCTGTTTCAGGTTTTCAGACAGTGGCATCCGCGACCCGTCAAACATATGGGAGTTAAACAAATTGGAGACACCAATGCTTTGCCGGCGCTCCGACTCCTCGATTAACGGGATGAGAAACGTATCCAGTTGCTCTGGCAAACAGTGATCGGTGTGAAGGCCCACCAGCACATCATATTGCCGGGCCAGGCGATGCGTGGCTTCGGCCAGAACAATCGCTCCTTCGGCTGGAGTCGATGAATCGCCCGAAGCGAACTCCGCGGCGCAGGGAAGGATTTGCAGGATGCCGTCAGACCCCGCCTCCGAAAGACCTTTTAATGCTCCATTGATCGCCGTGACGGTGGAAACGTTGATCGCCGGGAGGGCGTATCCGCCCTTTCGTGCGGCATCAAGCATGGCGCGGTACTGATGTGGTGTGGCTACTGGCATGGTTCTAGATCGGTAGTGGGTTAATCGACGCCCCACCTTCACCTCATTCTATAAAGTCACCATCTAGAGATATGCTTAATTTGTATCTAATGTAGCACTTAGAGTAGAAGGTGAAATCAAATTTGGCGCATAAACACTTTGGGTTTAAAAAAATAAATCAATTTAATATGTTAGAAATCAATTAGTTATGACTCTAGTATCGACCGAATGTGTAACTGGTCTCGGGAATTTGAACTCTCAATTTTGCACCTAATGATTTTTATGTATTGTGTCTTATTAAGCAAATATCCGTGTATTTGCCGGCAATTTTGGCCCGTTTGTGGACGCTACAAGGAAGGTGGGGTGATTTCGACTGGCACTAAAGCGTCGACATCACCGCCTACGATGACCAGGCGGTTTGGACAGTCGTCTGCCTAACAGATGAGCTCCGCCGACAATCGCGAGTGGCGCAGTAGGGGGCTCGCGAGCTAGTCTCAGTCCCTAGTAGTCCGAACCACTATCGCTGGCGTCCACGGAGGCTTTCCATCTCGTCCATGCCTCGACCAGGCTCTTCAAGCGCTCGGGATTTTTCTCCGCGATGTCTGAGGTCTCACTCGGATCCGCAGCCAGGTCGTAGAGTTCCCAGTCGCTGCCCTTCTTGGCGCGATGAGCTTTGAGAGGGCCCTCGTGCCAAGCCGCTTTCCCTTGAATGTGAAATCCCAGCGGCTTGGAGCGTTCTTTCATTTCGCCGGCAATGAGCGGCATTAGGCTGATCCCGTCGAGCGGGCGATCGTCCGGCATTTTCACGCCGGCGATTTCGAGGATGGTGGGGAAATAGTCCACCGTGCAGGTTGCCGCGTGGCTGACCGAGCCTGGCTTAATTTTCGCAGGCCATTCGATCAAACTAGGCACTCGGACCCCACCTTCGTAGAGGCTGCGTTTGCGCCCGCGAAAGTCGGCCTGTAGCCCGGGATCCCCGTCTTTTCCTTCAGGGCCGTTATCGGAACAAAAGGTGATGACGGTATTCTCCGCAATGCCCTGCTCTCGCAACTGGGCTCTCAAGCGGCCCACGGCCCGGTCGAGGGCCGTCACGCAGCCGTAGTAGTTCTGCTGGAAGCCGGTTGTCTCGCCATTGGCGTAGCTTTTGGCATCTTCTTCGCTCGCCACGACGGGCAGGTGCGGCGCATGAAACCAGACCACCGCGAGAAAGGGCTTTTCCTTGTTCTCATCAATAAAGTCCAGCGCGTGGTCCATGATGAGATTTGAATCATCTCCGAGTAACTCATCCGAATTCGGATCAATCATGGTGTCGAGCTCGGTCCAGTAATGCGTGCCGTAGAGTCCCTTCTCCTCTCCCTCGGGAATCACATGCCACCCCTTGGACGTCGCTTTGGTGAAGTCTTCACTTGAGCCGCCGACCGGCTTCCACATTGGGTCATAGGTGGGCGTCTTGGATTCGGTGGCAAAGGTCACATCGACTTCATGATTCCAGGGTGGTGAGAAATTCTCCTCCCCTTTCCCGCCTCGATTCGCATCCTTCACTTTCGTGGTCAACGTGCCCATGTGCCATTTCCCAAAATGCCCCGTCGCATACCCCTTGGTTGCGAGCGCTTCGTAGATCGTGAACTCGCCGTCCCGCAGGTGCCCTTTGTTCGCGGTGTAGATACCAGTTCGATCGTGATGACGCCCAGTCACCACTGAAGCCCGTGTCGGAGAGCACACCGGCGCCTGCGCATAAAATCGTGTCAGCTTCAGCCCGTTCGCCGCCATCTCGTCCAGATTCGGCGTCCGGATATGAGTGCCGCCGTTAAAGCCAACGTCCCCCCATCCGAGGTCGTCACACATGATGACTACGAAATTGGGCGTTTCGGTCGCTGCAGCGTTGGGCAGTCCAGTCCAGAATAGGAACCCGATGATAAGGAGAGAGAAGTGGCAGATAGATTTCATAGCGAGAGTCTCGATCTACTTAGTAGATGAATTCTTGCGTTCCTTCAAAAAATCTCATCTTTTTTGGAGAATGCCCAGTGACTCACCACTCCCAGTTCGGCCCATCCGCCACAACATCGGCGTGCCGCTCGATCATGAGTTTGCGCATCTCCTCCAGCTTCTCCGGGTGCGATGCTGACAGATCATTTTCCTGAGCGAGATCCTCGCTAAGATTGTAGAGCTCGAACGAGGTCAACTTTGCTTTCTTGATCCACGGCATATCCACCGGAGACAATCCGTGGCTGTATTTCTTTTCAGGCTTCTCCAGATAGCCCATCAGGATGTAGTCGCCAACCCGCAGTGCCGCTGCCGGTTCTACGCGATAGAAAAACCAGAACAAAGGCTGTGGACGTTTCAATGGCTTGCCGTTCAGCAGGGGCATCCAGCTTGTACCGTCGAGTTTTACTCCCTCGGGTCGGGTCGCTCCAGTGACGTCACAAACCGTGGGAAGCAGGTCGAGATGGCTGATCGTCTCGTCGCTGGTCTGCCCGGGCTTCACTTTAGTTGGCCAGCGCAGGATCCCGGCTTCCCGTTGCCCACCTTCGTAAACGAAAGACTTTTTGCCGCGAAGCCCCTGGGTCGAAAAGGCATTCAATCCGCCGTTGTCCGAAGTGAGAAAGACTAGAGTATTTTCTTTCCGTTTCAGTTGCTCCAGCTTTTCCATGAGTCTGCCGAAAGCGATGTCCACATTTTCGATGTTGGCATGATAGATCGCCGCCTTCTTGTTCATGCCACGAGCTTCATACTTGGCGATCAGCTCTTCGGGTGACGCAATCTTGGAGTGAGGCTCATGAAACCAGACGCAGGCAAAGAGACGCTGATCCTCCGGAACCGTGTCCAGCCACCCAATCGTTTCATCGACCACGATCTGGCAGGAAAAGCCCTCCACCTTTCCAATCGCCTCCCCATTGCGAACAAAATTCACCGGGTTCTTGTGACTCGGCATCGCGTTGTTGGAAGTGCCCAGTGAATGGTCAAACCCCTGATCATTCGGTCCGGTCTGATTGGGATTCTCCAGGTTCGATAAGTGCCATTTGCCGAAGTGTCCGGTTGCATAGCCTTCTCCTTTAAGGATTTCAGCTACCGTCACCTCTTCGTCCAACAAGTGCATGGGGTGCTTCGGAGGAATGTAGCTGTAGATGCCCACTCGCGATGGAATCCTCCCCGTCAGCATTCCGGCCCGCGACGGCGAACAGTTCGGGGCTGCCGCATGACAGTCGGTAAAACGGATTCCTTCCTTGGCGAAGGCATCAATGTTCGGCGTATCAACCGCGCTGCCATAGCAGCCGAAGTCGGAGTAGCCCGAATCGTCGAGCATGACAAAAACGATGTCGGGGCGTTCGTCTGCCAACACATTGACCGATACCGCCAAAAGAAAGCCAAACAGGACACAAAGCGAAAGTTTAAGAGAATTCATCAGTCAATAGATTCACTATTCCACAGCCTATTCCAAGGATGGATTTCTTCCACTTCACTTGCTGTCAATTGGTGCCGAATATAGGCGCTGCCGAGGCGCCACCCGGTTCATATTGCCACAGCTGACGATTTTGAGCTCTCCCTGTGGTGTAGAAAAAGAGGCGCCCATCGTCAGTGGTGAACTGGCTTGGAAAACTTCCATTCGATCCTGGGATCAGGTCAGCCACCTCCGGCTCCCCTTTAACTTTTCCGGTTCGCCACAATTCGTTGCCGGACTGACGGTCGGTTGCTGAAAAGTAGAGATGGCCATCCAGAGCGACGAGGTTGTCGATCATCGCGCCATAGGAACCAGGATTCAGATCCTTGACCATTCGTGTCCCGTTCGGGCTGCCATCACTGACCCACAACTCTTCCCCATGCTGCCCGTCATCACCCGCGAAGTAGAAACTTTCACTGCCAGCAACCGCAGTGAGTTGACGAAGCCGTTTGGCTCCCGTTGGAAAGCGATTGGATTCACTTCCCACTCCTCGGTAGATTATTAGTTCCGCTCCGCTGGCCCGCCTTGGAGAACTCATGCTGCGCCCGTTGAAAACCAGGCGATCCTGACTGATCGCAAAGTGATTCGGGGAGCGAATTTTCAATGGGCTCTTCACTGTGCCGTCCGGCGTACCGTCCGACTCCCATAGGTAGCCGCCCGCTGAGAAATAGAGGCGCTCGTCATATTCAATGCCAATATAGCTCCCATACAGTGAATTGTGATGATCCGTCGCCACCACCGTCAGGGGCGCTTCTAACAATCGGACTGTGCTCTCGGTCGTTCCATTGCTCGTCCACAATCCGAACTGACGTGACAAGGGCTTTCCGCTCGGATCAGTTTCACAGGTGGCAAAAAACAATTTCCCCATCGCGACCTGGAGGGATCGCGCGTGCCCTACATTGCTCTGCCAGCTTTTGCTGCCTCCTAACAGCATCCAGAGACCGTCCTTAACCTTCACTGTCCCTTCAAGTGTCCCATCCGTCTTCCAGAGTTCTCCTCCCATCGCCGGTTTACGACTGGGTGGTGACACAAAGTAAACCTCATCTTCAAACGCGGTGAACTGCGCTGCCGCCTTGCCTCCCCGTTTCTTGATCGATTGCAGTTGTTCGACTTCGTTTCCATCCCAGATCCAAAGGGACGAGTCGCTTGTGGAAAAGAGCAGTTTGCCATTCCAGTAGAACAGTTCGTGAGGCCGCGCTTCGAATGCACCCTTCAGCAGCCGGGACCGCCCAGTTTCAAAATCGTGCTGGTAGATACCCCAGTGCGCCAGGCCTTCGGGGGCCGCGCAGTACAGTTTGCCGTCTCCTGCAGTCAGCTGTCGCGCACTGATCGAATCATCGATCGGATGGGTGGAGGAAGAGGGGGGCTTCACTTCCTCCCCTGGATCCGCCACCTTTGATAGCATAAAGAGTCGTTTCTTCGGTAGGCTCAACACCAAGCCCCACATCGCCGGCGCATACTTGTCGGCATGAAAAGTATCGACTCCGTACTCTTCGTTTTTGCGATTGCGATAGGGCACTAGCTGCATGCCTCCGTCCCA
>CAXBHX010000034.1:0-58204 GCA_963975655.1 uncultured Verrucomicrobiales bacterium | reverse complement strand
GCATGAATCGCAGACACAGGAATCAGACTTCCCGGATTCTACCCGTCACATCCGACAGTTTAGCCTTGGCGAAACACTAGTTGCGACGACGATGACGATCAAGCCAGCCATCCCTATTGCGCCGCGAAGCATCGATTCGGTCTTTAAGCCCGAAAGACGACAAGGCTTCCCCTCCGGCACCGACTACGATGTCCTGCTCGGCCCGATCATCCGTCGCTACAGTGATGTTGTAGAGGTCGGCGTATTTGATCGCGAGGCGCTCGATTACATCATCTGCGGTTTGGCTTCCACTCGTATAAAACACCTGTAACCCCGCCGAATGCCTCTCTTCATCAACTGTGTTCCCCCGCCCGTCGAACACCACCACGACGCGATCTTCCGACCAATCGCGATAGTCACTGAGATGCTGGATCAGTTCCGAGTGAGCACTTCCAGGACGAAGACGATGCCGTTGCAGTAACTCGGGCCAGGCGTGAATGATATTATTCCCGTCGACCAACAAAAATGACGGCCGTGATTTACTCATCGCGGGCCGCCATTTCTGATAAAATTGAAGGGATCAGTAAATCCCGATGAGAGGATAATTAGCTCTCGCCACCTTCGGCACTCTCCTCTTTTGGAGCGACCTTTTTCTTGGCGGTCTTCTTAGCGGCTGCCTTCTTAGCTGGCGCCTTTTTGGCGGCGGCCTTCTTAGCTGGCGCTTTCTTGGCGGCGGCCTTCTTAGCTGGCGCTTTTTTGGCGGCTGCCTTCTTAGCTGGTGCAGCCTCCTTCACCTCGTCCTCGACGGAATCAGCCTTCTTCGCTTTCGCGGGAGCCTTTTTCTTGCCTGACTTCTTGCTCAATGCAAGCTCGGCCTTCAACGACTCCTCTTTCCGCTTCAGATAGTTGCTGCGGCGCTTACGCTTTTCGACTTTGTTGTGCTGCTTGCCCATAGTAAAACACTCGCATTTTTGCGAGGGGCGCAAATTAAGAGGTGAAATGCCGCTGAGGCAAGCGGAAATCAGGGCAAAGCTTGACTGATTTCCTACTATTCTGTCCTGAAACGATGAAAAACCCCTCCGATTCCTCTCCCTGGATCATCCACCGAACCCACGAGACCTACAACAACCCCTGGATTCGAGTGACTGAAAGTGAAGTCACCAATCCCTCCGGGGGTGAAAGCATCTACGGAGTCGTTCATTTCAAAAACAGGGCTATCGGCGTCGTCCCGATCGATGAGGACGGATACACCTGGCTAGTCGGCCAGTACCGCTACCCTCTCGATTCCTACGAATGGGAAATACCCGAAGGCGGATGCCCCACAACGGAGGAACCCATCGAGGCAGCTGCCCGCGAACTCTCCGAAGAAACGGGATTAATCGCAGAAAGCTACGAAGTGCTCCTCGACAATATCGCCCTTTCGAATTCAGTATCAGACGAACGTGCCACCATCTTTGTGGCCAGGGGGCTGACCCAAAAAGAAGCATCACCTGAAGAAACTGAAGAGCTCAAAGTTCGCCGACTCCCTCTTACGGAGGCCATCGAGATGGCAAAAAACGGAGCAATCACTGACAGTGTGTCGGTAATGGCCCTGCTAATGCTGGGGTTGGAGCAAAAAGCTCAGGACTGAAGGCCAGAACTAGAAGTCGCTGAGACCAAACCCTGTTGGATGTGTCACTCAACAGGCCCCCCCAAAACCGTGATCGCCGTGACGAGAGGGCCAATTCCAATTATTCGTTTCAGCGCCCCGTCGCTTGAACGTCTCCCTTGGAGTCTCGCCACAGTGCTTTTCTGTAGCGCTACCGCACGGCCTCTATAGTAACCAGGGACGTCCGTGATGCATGACTTGGCCTAGGAGTTCAGCTCCTCCAAAACATCGGGATCTCTAACGTCGGCCCACGCCCCAGCGAGCTCTACTGCTGCCAACTTCAATCCGTCATCAACCTGCGCTTTGATCGCATCGGTCAGCTCGTACTCCCCGCGAGGCGACAACTCCAACCTGGCAGTGTAGTCAAAAATCGACGGCGAAAATACATAAATCCCAGCGTTGTAGTAGGGACTCGTCGGCTGACCTTCCTCAGGCTTTTCAATGAGATCAGTTACAAATCCGTCCTCGATGAAGACCGCTCCTCCTTTGCGCACATCTTCATCGATTTTCACTGTGAGCTTTCCATCCACATCGGTAAAATCGATGAGCGGGGCATAGGATTCTGCAGGGACTAGAATATCGCCATAACTCAAAATAAATGGGTCATCACCAGAGAAGCCCTTGGCCAATTCGACCACTTTCCCGGTTCCGTCCTGAACGACCTGTTCCACATAGCTGATGAGGCAGCCAAAATCGGCCCCTTCACCAAAATAGTCGATGATCACCTCTTTGCGATAGCCCACGATAACCAGAACTTCGGAGATGCCATTGGCGACGAGCCCCTTTACAATCGACTCCAAAATCGGGGTGCCCTTCACCGTCATCATTGGCTTAGGCAAATCTTCCGTCAGTCCACCCATGCGGGTACCACGACCGGCAGCAAGAATCACAGCTTTCTTCAGGTTGCTCATAGGTTAGTCAAGAGGTTCAAAATTAAAGACGACCCACAAAAGCCTCAATCCGGTCGAGTGCAATCTCGAGTTGGTCATACGCCGTGGCGTAACAAGCTCTGACGCTCCCCTCTCCTGCATCACCAAAAGCAGTTCCGGGAACGACGGCAACGTTCTCCTCCTCCAGCAGTCGGAAGGCGAAGTCTTTACTGCTCAGGCCGAACTTTCGAATATCCGGAAACATGTAGAACGCGCCGCCGGGGGCAAAACAGGGAACGCCCATTTCCTCAAAGCGCTTCAGCATCAAATTTCGACGTACGGCGTAGGCTCGTCGCATTTTCTCAACTTCATCCGCGCCGTTCTTCAACGCTTCCAATCCCGCATTCTGGCTCATAATCGGAGCGCACAACATGGAATACTGATGAATCTTCATCATCGCCTCAGTTAAAACTGGAGGGGCACAGGAATACCCCAGTCGAAACCCCGTCATGGCGAAGGCTTTGGAGAATCCATGCAGGAGGATTGTCCGTTCTTTCATCCCGGGGAGGCTCGCGATCGAGGTGTGCTCTCCTCGCTCCATCCCGGAATCTTCACCGTAGAGAAGCTCGCTGTAGATCTCGTCACTGATGACGATGAGATCGTGCTCTATCGCAAGTTGGGCGATTTTTTCAAGTTCGTCCAATGGCTCCACAGCCCCCGTCGGATTGGTGGGGAAATTTATGAGCAGCAGTCGGGTCTTGTCCGTGATCTTGGCCGCCACATCTTCAGCCTTTAGAATGAACTTGTCCTCCACCTTTGTCTCAACCGGCACAGCAACACCATAGGCAAGAGCAATACTCGGATTGTAACTGACGTAACACGGCTCGTGATAGATCACTTCATCCCCTGGATTGAGTAAGGCCCTACAGGCCAAATCAAGCGCCTCAGAGACTCCAACCGTGATCAAAATCTCCGACTTTGGATCATAGGTCACGTCAAACTGCTCGACTACATATTTGGAGATCTCTTCACGAAGAGACAACAATCCGAGATTCGAGGTGTAGCTGGTTTGCCCTTTCTCGAGGGAGAAAATGGCCGCTTCGCGAATATGCCACGGCGCCGGGAAATCGGGCTCGCCGACACCGAGAGAAATAACATCGTCCCGGCCGAGGACTAATTCGAAGAAATCACGTATCCCAGATCTGGGGAGATTCTTCACCTGTGTCGCAATGCGATCTTCAAGGGGCTTCATCTTTTTCTGTCGCTCGATATTCGACTAGTCACTTCCAGATACTAGGGCGTCACTGGAAGGCGTTCGTCTTGATGAGGATCGGAAGCCTCAAATCCGTTCTGCTTGTACACCTTAAGTTGAAAGTGAGTCGCGGTGGACAACACCCCTCCGAGCGTGCTGAGTTTCTCACTGACAAAGCGAGCCACCTCGCGCAAATCGTCGCCCTCAACAATTACCGACAAGTCGTAGCCACCACTCATCAGGTAACAATTCGACACCTGATCGAACTTGGCGATACGACGAGCCAATCGGTCGAACCCGCCCTCTCTCTCCGGAGTCAGCTTGACTTCGATGATAGCGGAAACACGATGATTTCCCACTTTCTCCTGATCGACGACTGCGTGAAATCCCAGAATGGCACCATCGTTCAGTAATGAATCCAGCATTGCGGCAACATCAGCTTCACTTCGCCCCAGCCGATCCGCCATTTGAGACGTGGAAAGACGCGCATCCTTTTGCAATAATTCTAACAAAGCATTCATGATATCCATTGGGTTTCGTTCCGATCTGCCCACTATCGCTCCACTTACTGGAAGATTTGTTTAGCAGTCAGTTAATCGCCGAAGCAGATGCCGACCGCTTTTGCAGTTTCGACAACCTCCCCTTCGGGATCAACCAGATTCAAATCACGCACGGCATCCCTAATAGGGACAGAACCGACATGATATTGCTGGTAGCTGACCATACGTCCAAATCGTTTTTCTTCTATCAGTTTCACGGCTTTCACCCCGAACCGGGTCCCAAGCACACGATCAAAGGAAGTCGGAGTTCCCCCACGCTGCAGGTGGCCCAGAGTGGTGCAGCGGGACTCTTTGCCGGTCAGATCCGCCAATTGCCGGGCGACCCGGTCGCCAATCCCCCCAAGACGATGCTCACCATCTTCACCGTTTTCCGCAATGGTCGGCTCGCCTCCTTGAGGTGAAGCCCCTTCCGCGACGACAACCAATGCACTGTGAAAGCCATAGTCATCCCTCCGCTTGATTGCTTCAGCCACGGCTTCGAGGTTGTAGGGAATCTCCGGAATCAAGATAGCGCTCGCACCGCCTCCCATTCCCCCATACAGGGCAATCCACCCGGCATGTCGTCCCATTACCTCAACGACCATGATTCGCTTGTGACTTTCAGCCGTCGTATGGAGACGGTCCAAGGCATCCACCACCGTCTGAGTCGCGGAATCAAAGCCAAAGGTCATCGCCGTCGCCCCAAGATCGTTGTCGATCGTCTTGGGGACACCCACAATCGGAAACCCCTGATCGTGGAATTGCAACGACGTCGAAAGAGTCCCGTCACCACCCACACAAATCAAGGCTTCGACATCCAGAGACTTCAGAGTCGAGATAGCGTCCGCCATCACCTCCTCTGGAATCTGTCGAATTCCGCCCGCTCCCACCTTGGAAGCAAAACTTCCCCGGTTACTGGACCCGAGAATCGTACCGCCCAGTTTCAAAATTCCTTCCGTCTTCTCTACCTTCAGGATCTTATATTCTCCCGGGGAGAGCAGGCCTTCGTAGCCCTGCTTGAAACCCACGACTTCCCATCCGAGACCTGTCGCCGCACCAACCACACCGTGTGTGACAGCGTTTAATCCGGGGCAATCTCCGCCTCCATTCAGCAATCCAATCCTCATGGCTCAAAACAGAGACCTATTTAGACCCGGATATCAAGCTCTCGTTCAGTCCAATTTGTTGACCTCCGGCGACCCACTTCTCGTAAACAATCCACGCTTCATTCATGAGAATAACTGATTCTCGAAACCTGTCCTCCGCGTCCAAGACCACAGAGATGAGCCGAGCGGATGCGTTCTCACCACTCTCAGTAGCGGAAGCCATCAGGCAGGCTCCTGCCCGTCTGGTCGTTCCTGTTTTGCCGCCATCGAACCCACGTGAACCCACCAGTTCATTCGTATTGGTCAACCGAAGCACAACGGGGCTTCCCTCCCGGTAAAAAACGACATCCTTCTCTTTCTCCGCACTATACTGAAAGAACTTCGGTTGCCGGTAGGCAAAGATGGTCAACCGGGCCATATCAGCAGCGGTGGACACTCCTTGAGCCTCTGCCTCATCCAGCCCGTGCGGATTGATGAAGTGGGTGTCCTCCATCCCACTGGCTTCAGCCAACTTATTCATCTGACCCACAAAAACCGCCACGGCCTCTTCTCCCGATTTATCTGAATCGATATGGCTACCGATATATTCCGCAAGGACGTAGGCCGAAGTATTGTCAGATGCCATCATCGACGCCCACAAGGCTGATTCGATTGAAATCATATCGCCCGGCAATAGATGCAGAGGGTTTACACCGGCTGAGACCGCATCCGAAGTGACAGGCATCAACTCTGTCGACTCGACTTCCTCGCCATCCATCCACCTCAGAGCCAGCAAAACTGTTGCCACTTTGGTCAAACTGGCGACCTGACGGGGCGTCACTGCATTCTTTGACAGCAACACATATCCCGTTTCGGCATCAACGACAATGTGACTCTCTGCGGCAACAGAAACACGCTCTCCTTCAATCAAAATGGCGAAAGCAATCAGCGCTGTTGTGAATCGAATCGGAACCCACTGCATTGAGCAACCTTACTACACAATAAAACCGCGGCAAGATTACCTGCCACAGCCACTCATGATTCTTCTTCAGTTCTAAATAGAGCAGATCAAAGCTTTGACTTCAGGCTATCATATTCCACCTGAAGACTCGCAATTTGATCCTGAATACCGGCCATACGGGTCAATACACCGGAAAGAGATCCTGTTTTTGCCTTGGAGGTTTGACGAGTCGCCGCCTGAGGCTTGCGGCCACCGCTACTCTTCTTCTTTGCCGATTTCCCTGGAGAGACAAGGCCCGCTTTCCCCATCCAGGCTTTTACTGTGATAGGATTCAGCTTCCACTTCTTAGCCGCAGCAGACTGGCCACCGCGGCCGTTCTCGTCGTTGTAGGCCTTAATAAAGGCCACCACCTGGTCTTTTGTCTTTTGATCGTATCTTGTAGCCATCATATTATTTTGGTTGGAGGGTGTATCGTCCCTAGGGGTGTATCGTCCCTAGGGGTGCCCCCCCTAATTCAGGGGGGGCAAATGGTAGCCGTTATTTCAACAATGTAAATAGGACTTAGACAAAGACTCTTGTTGCAGCGCGCCCCAAATCACTGAGTTAGCAATTACCTATTTATCTTAGTCTCTACCCATGAAGTTCCGTTCAATATTATCTATCTTGCTATTTACTTCTGTCGCACTCGGTTCTTTCTCTGTGTGGGCATGGGGGGGGCAATGGTTCACCTCTGAACCCGCTATGTATTCGGCGTGCGCCAGCGTCTTTTTGGGCCTAGGTGGAGCAGCACTGCTTCCAAGCACCAATACAGCACGAGCAGGGCGGCTCAAGTTCTGCCTCACATTTGCAGGTGCATTTACTATTTACGCCGTGATCTGGTCCGTAGCCTGGTTCTCGCTACCTAATACATTCGGCGAGATATTGGGCTCCAGCCTTGGATTATTGGCCTTCACGGCAGCTATGAAGGCGGCCCTAAAATTCAAAATCCGCCTGATGACTGGAGTTGCCGTTATTTTCCTTTGGCACTCTCTCGGCTACTATACCGGCGAATTTGCCTATTCCAGTCTGCAGGGAAAAGGCCCCGCCGGGATCACGCTGGAAGGCGCTCCCGCGACAATCCGTCTGACAGCCCGTCTCGCCTGGGGCGTTTTTTACGGACTGGGCCTGGGAATCGGCATCAACCGGTTCCTCTACTTGTCGCGCCAAAGCTGACGCAACCCGTCAACACAGATCTGGGACCAAGTTTCCAGATCATCTCGTCGATCCTCCAACTCATCCAGCGACAGAAACTGAAGGTCGACAATATTGTCCTCTCCCGCGGTGACCTGATCACTTTCGAGCGTGAACAAATGAACGACACCCAGATGGACTTTACCTACGTCATTTGAATCATCGTTAATCAATCCGAGGATCTTCTGGGTGTGGCCCCCGACGAGATTTAATTCTTCGTCGATCTCACGTTCTACCCCAATGGTGTAGGTATCTTTATCAAGAGAAGAGGCTGCAAAGTCGACATCATTGATGTGACCTCCGATGCCGATTGAACCTTTTGAAGCCAACCGCTTTTCACCGGAACCTCCACCGCGGACGTAGTGAAGAAATTTGTCACCGTGACGAAAAATGGCGTAGGGAATAATCTGCTTATGGGACGGATCATCTTCCGCCTGATCGCGAGCAAGAAAGTAATTATTCGCGGGATCCAACAGGGAGGGAAGATATTGGTCTGGATTCAGTGAAATCCCCTCAAAGGCCCCCAGTTGGTCGAATAACTCGCGAGAAACGACCAGCACATTTTCGTCAGCGTATTTGCTCATATTGACATCTCAAAGTGGAGCAAATGACACTAGCGCGGCGATAAGTCAAACCGGTATCGAGTCAGTCCCGATGACGTGGACACCGTGCGATCGACCCGCGCACCCAAAAGGGTCTCAAACATTTTGATCTCCATTCTCTCCAAAGTCGGATATCGATTGAAAAGAGTCTCCAAAGGATTGTGAAATTCGTCTACCCTCAATCCTTCTTCTTCGCTGTATACACACCGTGAAAAATACCCACTTTTATCTCTCGAATCGGCCAGACGCTCGGCTCGCTCCTGGACAGAGTCTCCGGTCACGACAGCGCTGAGGCGCTCCGTCTGGGCCCGGAAAAATGAAAAAAGCAGTTTTTCAGCGGCATTCGGATCCAACTGAGTTGCGGCCTCGATAATCGCCAGACTGACATCGTCACCGATCGAAGGAAAGAGAGGAGCCAACTTCTCCGTTATCCGGTACAGTTTCTCGGGACGCCCTACGTCTTTGGGTCGCCTCCACGTATCGAGGTAACCGAGTTTCTGCATGGAGAGGCAATGCTTTTTAACTCCCATATAGCTCATGCCTAGAGCTTCTGATAGCTCTCCCACTGACATTCCCTGAGAACACTTCACCAAATGAAGAATGTCGAACCAATGTGGTTTTGAGAAATTCCTGAGGATCTTAAGATACTTGGTCACGGCGTCACAACAGTCTGATTTCAAACAAGGTTAGAGCGGGTAGATCCGCTCTTTAGATATAAACGGTCTTCAGCTTTGTAACAGCTCATTTCAACAAATGCCGCTAAATAATCATACGAAAGGTGAAAAAAGTGCCGTATTTGACTAAATTCCCCGCAACCCTATTCTCTGCAGGACAGTAAGACTTTCAAACCCACCAACGTCAGTCCCTTGCCTCGGCCCCCTTTCGATTCATCAGCCAACCACCCATGTACCACGATCCTAAGCTCGATTTAGAAAAATCGTTTCGTTCCCATGCCCCCGGTTACTGGGCTGATCAGGGTGTTTCCGACGAGAACTGGAACAGCCATATCTGGCAATTGAAGAACCGAATCACCTCTCTCAGTCAACTGGACGAGCATCTAAATCTGAGCGAAGACGAACGAAACGGAGTGATTCTCTCCGGAACAAAGCTGGCGATGGCAATCACGCCACACTTCTTCAACTTGATCGATCGGGACGATCCCGAGTGCCCGATCCGCCGCCAGGTCATTCCCCGAGTAGAGGAAACCTGGGTATCACCGCATGAGATGGCGGATCCTTGTGGGGAAGATTCCAACATGCCCGTTCCGGGTCTGGTCCATCGCTATCCCGATCGCGTTCTGTTCCTCGTGACAGACCGTTGCGCCTCCTATTGCCGCTATTGTACTCGCAGCCGGG
The DNA here is from genome assembly GCA_963975655.1 of uncultured Verrucomicrobiales bacterium. GTDB lineage: Bacteria > Verrucomicrobiota > Verrucomicrobiia > Verrucomicrobiales > DEV007 > Arctic95D-9. The sequence goes on along the minus strand of CAXBHX010000034.1, from coordinate 48,684 downwards.
TGGTGAGCGGAGCCGGAGAACAGGAACTTGAAACTGACTTTGAAGCGGCATTTCAATATCTGGAAGAGCACACTGAAATTCGGGATGTCCTCTTATCAGGTGGTGATCCCCTTCTCTTTTCAGATGCCAAGCTGGAAAAAATCCTCAAGCGGCTCAGCCAAATTAAGCATATTGAGTTTCTCAGAATTGGATCCCGCGTTCCTATCTTTCTACCTCAGCGCATCACTCCGCAATTATGCGAAATGCTGCAGAAATATCATCCTTTATTCGTGAGCGTTCACATCAATCACCCTCGTGAACTGACAAGTGAAGTGAAAGAAGGCTTGGAACGACTCGCAGATCATGGAATTCCGCTTGGAAATCAGGCTGTCCTCCTTCGAGGAGTCAACGACGACCTCGAGATCATGAAGACTCTCATGCACAAATTATTGATGAGTCGCGTGCGCCCCTACTACCTCTACCAACTGGACCCCATTCAAGGGTCATCCCACCTCCAGGTCCCCGTTGCGAAGGGGATTGAAATCATTCAGGGTCTTCGCGGTCACACCACTGGCTACGGCATTCCCCAGTATGTCATCGATGCTCCCGGAGGCGGAGGAAAGGTACCTATCAACCCCGATTATATTCTGCAGAGAAGCGCAGATAGAGTGTTGATTCGAAACTTTGAAGGGAAGACTTTCGAGTACCTTGAAGCGGCAGCGCAACCAGCCCAGTCAGAACAGCCTGACCCGATGCTCGACTACCAGTAAAGCATCATTCGGCGGCATTCAGCACCCCGAAAATTACCGCCACAACGTGGCAAAGGCTGCCCGCCATCACGAACAGGTGCCACGTGAAATGGGCGTATTTCACATTTTTCATCAGGAAAAACACCACTCCTCCTGTGTAGCAAAGTCCTCCGGCTACCAGCCAGACGATCCCTATAAGATCGACGCTGTTCAGCAGCGGCCGGATGGCTATGCAGATCAGCCACCCCATCGCCACGTATAGCACAGTTCCCGCCCGGGCAAATCTAGGCAGGAGAAAGGCTTTGAGAACGACTCCTGACAAGGCCAGGCCCCATACCACCCCAAACAAGGACCATCCCCAAGCCCCACGAAGATTAACCAGAAGCCAGGGCGTATAACTCCCCGCGATAAGAATAAAAATCAGGGAGTGATCCAGAATCTGGAATAGCCGCTTCTTCTTTTCTGAGGTCACCGCATGGTAGAGCGCTGAAAAGAGATAGAGCAATACGAGGCTACCTCCGAAAATTGAGACCCCCACGACATGCCAGGCAGATTGCGGCGCAGCAAGCCAAACCATCACGGCTAATCCCGCGGCACTGAGCACAGCCCCAACCCCGTGGCTGATCGTATTGGCCAGTTCTTCCTCGTGCGTCTCGCAAAGAATGCTTCGCTCTTTCATGAGCCGAAGCTTGCCTCCTACTGAAGCGCCTCGCTAGCAAAATTCCAAAAATAGACACGCTATGGATCCTCGCCATACAATCCGTGCTCTCGACAGTATTGTATAGTTTCCCCGGTGACCCAGCCGTGGTGTTTATTGAGATCTCCACGAATCGCGGTTGAAGAAGCGGCATGTGAAAAAGGCACCGCCGTTGACTGCCATCCTTCCCTCTCCTTCACTAGCTGGCCATCCCGGGTCAGAACGATGAACTTCAGGTGCTCTCGAAGGCATTCTGGATTTGCCCAGTCAAGAATCGAATCCCACTGATCCGTCCCCAGAATCCAATACCAATCCGCCTCCGGGTCACGCTCTAAAAAGTAACAAGCGGTCTCCCATGAATAACTCGGCCCCTTCTTCTCAATCTCGAACTCGGAGACGTTTGCCCAATCCAGTCCCGCCTCATCAACCGATAGCGCTAACATTTCGAACCGCTGACGCCCTGACGCCACGGTGCCGCTTTTGAACGGTGAAACATAACATGGAACGAAAATCACTTCATCCAGGTCGAGTGCTTTCCTGGCGGTCGTCGCCATCTCCAAGTGCCCTCGATGAACAGGGTCGAACGAGCCCCCAAAAATGGCACGTCGTACCGGAGAGGGGTCCAAAGCGGTCGTTTGACTCATCGCGACTCACTCTAACAGGAGACAAGAAATTGTCATCTCTTAGCGTCGGGGAACAATTTGCACGGAAGGCTTTGAATTCGCCGGCATGTTCCGCTATTCCTTGACTAGTGTTTCTTGGAAAAATTCTCCTCTCGATTTTCAAGCCGACTAATTTCCGAACTGCCCCTCCATGAAAAAAGTTCTCGTCATCGTGGCCACAGTAATTGTCCTGATTCTCGTGGGCATCCCTGTGTCGACCCGGATTCTAGGCCCTCGTTTCATCGCCGTGGGTGCTCCCACCGGCAAACCTATTGGGGAGTTCGACATCCCCCGTCCGGAAACGTCGCTGTTGGCCGTATCGATCGGAGTTCCTCTCAGCATGCTGAATGAACTGGCCAATACGCGTGTTCCTGAGGAATTCGAGGGGAGTGAGCAGAAAGACTTTCACAAGAACATCAAGAGCGGAGGCTATGCGTGGAAAGCCGCTCGGGGCCCGATCGTATTTCAGAATACTGGAACCAGCCTCGCTTTTGCTGCAGCTATCCAGGGAGCGGCTCAATTTCAAGGGAACCTCGATGCCAAGATCATACAAATACCGCTGAACGGCACGGCCGATATCGCAGGAACTGCCGGCGGCACACTCTCCCCGGAGATCCAGCCAAACTGGAGTATCAATCCCAACCTTGTCCCGGCCCTCAATTTGTCTCAGGCATCCCTCTCGCTAGGTAGTATCGGCAAAATCGACATCAGTGATATCCTCAGTGGAAGCGTCGGGCAACTCGTCCAGAAAGAAGCACAGAAGCTCGCTCCGGAACTCAACAAGAGTCTCGACCTTCGCGCTCAGGTAGACCAACTATGGCAGCAGGCCTACCTGAGCGAGCAAGTGAATGACAATCCCTCTATCTGGCTCAGTGTAAAACCCACCCAAATTCAACTGGCCCCGATCGACTATTCCGCTCCTGAACAGGTCTCCGTCACTGTCGCCATTCAGTCAGAGACGTTTCTAACTAATCTCGACCCGGGCGCTCCAGTTCCAGCACCTCTGCCTGACCTCGTCCCCCTGAGTGCGCCCGTCGCAACGGACTTGAATCTACCGGTTATCGTCAGCATAACGGAATTGAATGACGTCCTTCATGATCAATCTTTTGAGATTGATAGCGGTGTCGGCACCCAAATCAAAATATCTGAAGTTGAAGCAAAGGTCGGTCAACAGGGGCTACTCAACCTCAAGCTTAACCTCAAGGCAGAGCAAAGCAGTTTTGAACGCGGGATCGAAGGGGAAATCTGGATTCAAGGCCGTCCCATCATCGACCTTGAGAAACAGTTACTCGGATTCGCCGACATCGACTTCACCGTCGAAACCCGCAGCAAACTCACCTCCGTCGCTGCCTGGCTTCTTGAAGAGATTCTGATCAAGGCATTAGAGAGCCAGCTTCGCATCAGCTTGGCCGACTACAAAGAGGAGCTCGACGAGGAGGTTCAAAAAGCGATCAAATCTGCTAATCTGCCGGAAGGAATTGATGTCTCTATCGAAGACCTGGATGTCCAACTCGCCGATATCTACACCATCACACGCTCTTTTCCCGAAGCACCCGATTCACCTGGCATCGTCGTGGTGATCAAAGCCACCGGAGACCTCGCGACCCAAATCAATTTGATTCAGCTGGATCAGTGAGCCTGGGTCGTTCCATCAGACGCTGAATTCAGGCGCAATTTCAATACCCGACGTGTGGTGATTGGTTCGCCATTTCCCGGAGGGCGTGCGCACGAACCGTGCCTTCAATTTATGCGCCCCGTTTAGCAAATCGTGCGGAGCACCTTCCCCCGCCGCTGTTAGAATCCACAAAGCATTCCGTGTTGCACTATGAATCAAAGAGACTTTCATCTCAATCGCATGCACTCATTTCTGCGGGGTCGTCTCGCAGAGGAATCGCACCGCCGTAGTGACGTTTTTCGATCTTCCCTCACTATTTCCCGGCAGTGCGGAGCGGGGATCGATCAAATCGGACAGCGACTCGTCGAGTATCTTGACGAACTGGATGAAACGGCAACTCAAGGATGGGCCCTCTTCGACCAATCCCTCATTGGAAAGATCATCGAAGATTATCAGCTCCCTGATTCCGTCGAGCCATACCTCTCGGAGAATGCAAAGTTCCCTATGGTCGAAGCGCTTGAAGAAATGCTGAATCTCCATCCATCCGACTGGACCATGTTCAACTATTCAGCCGGAACCATTCGAAATCTTTGCCGAATGGGCAATTCCATCATCGTCGGGCGCGCCGGCAATTTCGTGACCTCCGATCTTCCCAATACTTTTCATGTGCGCCTTGTTGGATCCGAGAGATCCCGGCTCCACCACGTAAGATCCCGCCACTCCATCACTCTGCCCGAGGCCGAGAAACTAGTCACCGAGACGGACCGGGCACGGGCGCGTTTTGTGAAGCGCTACGCCCACTCGGATATCAATGAACCGACTGCCTACCACCTCGTTATCAACACCGATGACATAAGCGACAACGGCATTATTCGAATTCTCGCCGACTCGCTTCTGGAATGGGCAAACGAGAGGGAGCTTAAATTGCAGGAACACATTGAGGGCTAGTGACAGTATTTTGTCGTTGCTCTCCTCCATCCCCACGAAAGACATGCTTCTGATCCGTATCACGATTGCTGCAATTGCTCTCATCCAGCTCGCCCGGGCCGAGGAGCAACCCGTTTCGTTCAGCAGGGATATCAAACCGATTCTTCGTGAGAAATGCGTGCACTGCCACAATCAGAAAACTTTACCCGGTCGAGTCAGCTTCGAGTCCGCAAAAAAGGCATTCGCGAAAAATCAATCGGGACAATCTGTTATCGTCCCGGGAGATCCCGACAAAAGCATCATCGTAATTGCCCTGGAATCATCGAGATCCCATGAAAGATCGATGCCCCAAACCGGGCAAAAACCGACCACTGATCAAATTCAGCTGATTCGCCAATGGATCCAACAAGGCGCCGACTGGCCCCGGGGATTTCGAGGATGGATCAAGCCAACCTTTCGCCCTGGAGAATAAAGCTCATCAGGCCGCTGCCGCCTTCAATCCAGCATCGCCGTCGATTTTTTCACGATACCGGGTGGGCGACTCACCGACGTACTTCAGAAAGCTGCGATTGAATTGCGAGATCGACTGAAAACCCACATCAAATGCCACTTCGGTGACTCGAACCCGGGGATTCAGCAATTTCCGTTTCGCCCATTCGACGCGGCGACGGTTCACATACTCAGTCAACGTCATTCCTGTCGACTGCTTGAATATTTTGCAAAAGTAGTAGGGGCTTACGCCAACGTGGTGCGCAACAGCTTCCAGTGATAATTTTCCCTCAAGATGGGCGTTCACAAAGCGCTTGGCCTTTACAATAACTTCAGGTTCCGCATTCGCTTCTTCGATCATCATCCGATTCATCAGGTCTGACAATTGAAGGCCGAAGGCCGCGAGCAATGTGACGGCACCCTGATACTGATCCAGCGTCATCACCGAACCGTTTTGCCACTCTTTCATGAGGGATTTTTTGTCTGCCGCGCTGTAGCCTGAAAACTTCAACAACTGATCCACAGCAGAAGGAGCCTTGGCCCCCGGTGAGCCGGTAAACACCTGACCAACCGTCAGCAACGCCAGAGTTCGGTCTCCTGACTTGATTGGTATAGCCGTCTCCCGCATTCCCGCAAAACACGTGCTTGTTTCGCTCCTGTCACTCGCCGAATCATAAAGCGCCCGGTGGGCTACTGCGCACTCCAAGCACGACCGCTCCCCCTCATTCAATCGAGCACAAAACGCATTCTGATAGCGATCGATCTTTGGCATTTCACTCTCTTCGACATCAGCAGGCACGAGGACGGGATCCAGCCCTGTAGCGGCGAGAAACGCTTTCCTGTATGTTTGGAAAAACGGAGATTCGGCCAGTTTTCGATACATTCGAAATTCGGAATCTTCTTTTGGGGTAATATTGCGATCTATCATGGCTGCTCAATTCGGTTGTGCATTGAGGATAGACGCCAAGTCATCACCTTTAAATTGACAGCGTTTCTCAATCTTCCTTACGGAGCCCGCTTACTGCCCCTACGAAACTTTCGTACCAGCCTATAGCCATAGGCCCACGGTTCAAAACTGCGCAGCGACCCACCGGATCGCCTCATAACTCAATTCTGAAGCATCCCTGATCCCCATTTTCTCTTTGATATGAGTCCGGTGGGCATCCACCGTCCGAATACTGATTCCAAGCAACCCGGCAATCTCGCGGGAACTTACTCCCTCGCCAATCGCGCGAAAGACCTCCAGCTCCCGGTCGCTGAGAACAGATACAGGCGATCCGCCGCCTCCACCGGCAATCACCTCCATCATTTTCGCGGTCATTTCATCACTGAGAAATATCCCGCCTTTCAATACAGTCTTCACGGCTTCAAGTAGCTGGTCTGGAGCCCGATCTTTCATCATGTATCCCCTTCCTCCGGCACGGAGGACCCGCTCAGCATAAACGCTCTCGTCATGAGACGAAATGACGAGACATTTCAAATTCTCATTGAGAATTCTCAGGTCCTTGATCAACTCCAGACCGCTTCGATCAGGCAGAGAAACATCAACGACAGCTAGATCAACCTGATCAAGAGACTCCATCAGATGCAGCGCCTCTGTCGCACTGCCCGCTTCTCCTACCACAATATTGTCGCCGCCCGACTGAATCAGTTGAGACAATCCCATCCTCATCACCGGATGATCATCAATAATAACGATCTTAGCTGGATTAGTTTCACTCATGACTCATAAATCGGCAGTATACACTGAATCGAAGTCCCCTCCCCCGGCGACGCTATCACATCCAGGTCAGCTCTAATAATCTCGGCCCGATGCTGCATCGTCATCAGCCCCAGCCCGGAGGAAACAACATCCGTCAGCATCCCCTTTCCGTCATCCTTGATGATGAGCTCGAGACGATTCGATAGTCCCCGAACAATCACAGTAATCGAATCCGCATCGCTGTGTTTAACGGCGTTATTCACCGCCTCTTGTGTGATCCGATAAAGTTGCACTGATTTCTCACGCTCCAACCGGTCAATCACCTCTTCATTTTCAATAATCACCCGGCACGGGACGCCAAACATCTCCTGACTCCTCGAGCCCAGCACCTGAATCGCCCCGGCCAATCCCTGCGTCTCCAGTGCGGTAGGAACCAACCCCTTAGCAATCTCTCTGGCCTTCATGCCTGCATTCGAAATCATCTCCGAAATCTTGGAAGCCAGCTCAGCTTGATCCGGCGATCGCGCTTCGACTTGCTTCTCCAGCACTTTGGTCAAACACCCGATACCTGAAAGCTGAGAACAAAGGTCATCATGGATGTCCTCACCAATTCGCCTTTGCTCATTTTCGCTGACGTGCACAATCTCTGCTTCCAGTCTCGACTCACGCGTAATATCACTGGCACAAACAACCAGGCCCTCAGAGCCTCCGTCTGACATCAGAGTAAATTTAGCTCGAACACAAATGGCATCCCCTGAATGGGGCTGATACCGGATCACTTCCTCAGCAACGCCCCGATGCTCCACTTCATCAAGAATGTGAGGCGGAATCAAACGTGCCCCGTTTCGGTCGCAAAGCGCATCGACCGGATGCCCGACCGCATCCTCTATCGGCACCCCGAAAATCCGGCTGGCTCCTTCGTTCCAATCCCTGACAATCCCGTCACGGCCCACGTAGAAAACGGCATCGTGGACATTCCTGAGAATCTCAGCCTGAAAGCTCAACTGAGCGTCAGCCATCTTTCTCTCCGAAATATCAATAATGGAGCTAAGAATCCACATTCCGTCTTCGCGCGGCAACGGAGTCAACGCGATCTCCACGGCGAACTCAGATCCATCTTTCCGCAGGGCCTGCAAATCGCGTCCCGCCCCCATCGACCTAGGGCAGGAGTCCTGATGAAACTTGTTTCGCAGACTTCCGTGATTTTTACGGTATCGAGCGGGAACCAGTGAGTCGATTGACAGTTCCATAAACTCGTCTCTCAAATACCCAAACATTTCCTCCGACTTGCGATTCACCATCACGATAGCGCCCGAGGTGTCAGCAACGATAATTCCGTTGGGAGACGACTCCACCACCAATCGAAATCGCTCATTTCCGGGGGCTTGCCTGAGCTGCTTCTCCAACTCGGCAATGCGCTCTATAAGAGGCGCTATTTCATCATTCGAATCCATTCAGGGATCTATATCTTCAGCTCCATCGCCTCCATCGGATTGATCCATGGATCACCGTGCTCCATCTGTCACCACTTCAGGACCGGTAGCAAGAACATAACAAAAGATGCCGAAATAAACGCAAGAGATAGTGAGTTTCTTTCGAAATTATGATCTAGTTTAGGCTATGGCCGTTAAGCGAATTCTAGTCCCCATCGATTCTTCCGCCTTTTCCAATGGTGCCGCGGAAACCGCCTGCAGGATTGCCCAGTCTCACCAAGCGGAAGTCGCCGGCATTGCCGTCCTTGATTCACCTGAGATACGATCCAGCATCGTACCGGCAATTGGCCCCTACTATCCCATGATGCTGGATGCCGTTCAGACGAAGATTCATCATGCTGACAAAGTACTGGCGGAGTGCCTTGAGCGATTCGCCAGTCAGTGTGATGAAGCCAATGTCCCTCACATTGAGTCCGAATATGAGGGCATCCCTGTCCAGAAACTGCTCGAGTCCTCGATCTTTTTTGATCTTGTCGTCATCGGCCTGGAGACGGCTTTTCACTTTGAAACTCGAACCGGGCGCGGAGACACTCTCGATAAGTTACTCAATCACACCGCCACCCCTGTACTTGCCGTGCCACCAATTGGGCTAAAATCCCTGGAGAAAGTAGCGGTCGCCTTTGACGGAAGCTTCAGCTCTTCAAGAGCACTGCGCGATTTCATGGTCCTCGCACAGCCTTACAATCCGGCCATCACGATTGTCACCGCCGGACTTGAACAATCGGAGGCCGATTTCCTACTCAAGAGCGCCGGGGAGCTTCTCGCCGCCCACGGGTTCACACAGGTAGAGACTTCGAGCTACAAGGGATCAATTGATAGAGCCATCTCCGAAGACCTCATCGAGGAGTCCGACCTCATTGTTGCCGGGATTCACTCCCGCAGCCGGGTACGCGACTTCTTCGTAGGAAGCTTCACCCTGGAACTGATCGAGCGAGGCGATACTGCCTTATTCCTATCCCACTGATACTTCGGATGCCCCCTCCTTATAGGCCCACAACAGCCAACGCCTCGGCCATTTTTCCCACGGAAAGCACGACCTTGGGGTGGTGATTCTCCCACTCGTCGAGATGCTCTTTCAAGGCCTTCCACTTCCCTGAAACTTCACTCAAATTTCCATCGGTGCTGGAACCCTTAACGTCGGCGGCCGTCTCCGAGATAACGAGTCGCAACCGCTCCAGCGCAGGATGACGATCGATCTCTTCAATTGAGCCTTCGAGAGACTCCAATGCCTCCCGGGCGTCATTATCATACGCATCGAGGGCAATCAGGGCCTCGCGAATTTCTTCAATCTCTTTTTTCATAAACTCTATTTTGAACTCTGGTATCCATCCAGTTGCGCTGAGTAAATCTGGTCGAGAAACGACACTAAATCCATCAATTGCCTCGCACTCATATCATTCGTGAGATCCGGCATGAACGATTTGATCTCACCATCTCTTTGAGCCTTGCTCAAGACGGACTTGTATTGGCTCGTGACAACGTGTTGGGGATTCATAATTGCAACGATCAAATCCTCATAGCGCTTTACGAATCTGACCTCAGCAGCCAATTCAAGATCAAGGCGTCGCTTTCCCTTGGGCTCCTCGAAATCCAGCCCCGCGACGGTGTGGCATTGGACACAATTGAGAGACACAAACGCAATCTGCCCCGCTTCAGCCTCTCCGCCTGGGAGCACAAACCCCGCCTTCTGCGATTCCTGCCCCATAAGACTCCCCAACCCGATCGCTGTAGCCAAAATGCCAAGCCCTAGAAAAGTAAGAATAGATCCTCTCATAAGCACACTACAGCATGACACGAAGCCACCGAGGCGTCGATGCATCATTTGTCGGAAACCAAGCGGCATTTGCGCCGGCAACCACTAGAAGTCCCGCCGCTCAATCTCAGAGCAGTCCTACGAATCCGTCTCATCTTCGTCCAGTGGCTCAGTATCAGGCTCATTCGATGGGTCAGTATCCATGCCCGATTCTTCCTCATCAACCTTTTGATTCATCGAGACGGGAGGCAAGTAGGATTTAAAGGTCTCCCCGTAAATCTCCCAGATAGCCAGAAAGAGGCTGCAGATGATCGGACCAATAATAATACCAACAGCACCGAACATAAAGAGGCCGCCGAGAGTACCCAGTAAAATCAAGAGGTCGGGCATCTTCGCATCCTGACCGACGAGGCGGGGACGCAGAACATTATCGAGATTCCCTACAAATGCGCCGCACCAAACAGCGAGGAGAATGGCATTCGTCATATGCCCACTCGCAGCCAAATAGATCGCGGCAGGAATCCATATCAGAGTCACCCCGACTCCGGGAATCACTGACAGTACTGCCATAACGGTCCCCCAGAAGGCCGCCCCCGTAATCCCAGCAAAGGCAAAGGCAATGCCACAGAGCCCACCTTGCACAATCCCAATCACCAGCGACCCCTTTATCGTAGCGCGAGTGACAGACAAAAACCTGTCGGACAGCAACTCCTCCTCATCCTGAGAAAGAGGGGAATAGTAAAATATCTTGCCCAGGATGGCGTCTCCCTTGATCAGAAAAAAGAACAGAGCGTAGAGCATCACGAACAAGTTCATGAAGAACGCTGCCGTTCCCGCAGTCATTTTCGAGACCGAAAAAACGAGAAAGTTCCCCGTCTTCTCGGCCGCGTTTCCCACCCCCTCGAGAAACTGACTTCGCGTCGGAATGTAGTCCTTAAAAGACGGAAATTGCTCTACCACCCACGCTTCTGCAGACATCAGATTCCCTTCCCCGCTGACATACTGTTTTACCCAGGGAATTGCGCTTTGAGAGACCTCGATGGCCTGACTGACCACCACTCCCAAAAAAGCAGTCACCGGACCAACGATGAGAAGGAATAGAAGGACGACCGTCAAAACCGCCGCAGGAACCTCGCGGCCCCTGCACAGTCTGCAAAGCCAGCCAAAAACCGGCTGGAGCATCCCCGCCCCAATAGCAGCAAGAAGCAGCGCCATGATGAATGGCTGAATCATCGTGAAAAAAGCGCCTGAAATAGCAATGGTCAAAAGAATAACAAAAGCACCTCGAAACCGCACATTACCTGACTGTTCTGAAATCATAGTTTATTTTCGGACCCTCACAATGTAGGACTAAAAGACCTCGCACGTCCAGTCCCACAATCTCAAATAGGGTCTAACTCTCGCATTAAGTTCTCTCCAAACTTTCAATTACCCAGGCTCAGGCGACGCCCCATTCCGGACAAAACAGTAGTATTCACTTCACTCCTGGGAACGAACTGTGATAGCTTCAATATTCTCTCTCCTATCCGAAAAAGGACTCAACAATCATCACAATGGCCACTCCAAAAACCAGCGAAGACGAGCTAAAAAAATTGAGGGAAGAAGTGGCCTTGCTGCGAGCCGAAAGGGAAGAGCTGAATGCATCAAGTGACGGTTCAGCCAACGCCGACTCATGCCCATCAGGGGTTCCCTCCGATGAAAGTGCCATTGGCGACGACGGCACCCATGACTGGGCCAGCGAACTGCAGCGAATGGCGAGGGAACTGGAACCTCACGCCGAATCAGCCGTGAAGATTGTGGAAGAGTCCACTCGAAAACATCCGCTACTGGCCCTGACTGTCGCCCTCGTAGGCGGCATCGCCCTCAGCAATCTCCTCTCCCGAAAGTAAAACCATGGAACGCATGATTCGAAGTCTCAAAATCCTTCTGAAATCTGAGAGAGTGCTCATTGCGCGGGAACTCAAATTGGCTTTCGACCGTTTCCAGCTGGTCGCTCTGGCCGGACTCATCGCTGTCTTCGGGTTAGCTTTGCTCGACGTCGCTGCCGTTTTTGCTCTGCAACCTTATTGGGGATCATCCCTTTCCGCCTTGGCCGTTGGGGGAGCCAATCTGCTTCTCGCCCTTATTCTAATCGCCAGCGCCAAATCGCTCAGCCCGGGCGAAGAAATTGAAATGGTAAAAGAAGTTCGTGATATGGCGATCACGGAGATCGAGGAGGAAGTCTCCAGAGCCCAGGGTGAAATCGTAGTCCTCAGAGATGAAGCACGCCGCTTTGTCAGGAATCCATTTGACGCATTCCTTCCTTCCATTTTGGCCCCGCTCTTCTCCACCGTGGTAAAAGGAGTGACAAAAAGGAAAAAATCAGCCGAGTAACCGGAAGTTCATTCGCGAGAGCTTCTACGAAGTGGTCATCCCGACGGTATGATTTTGGACGGCTTCCCAGTAGCTCGCGCGCATACGTTTTAACAGTATGCCAACTCACTGGCAGCGGCTGATGCTCGAAAAGCCCTCCGCCCGAACTAGCGAGGACCTCTTGAAGAAGTTGAGGGAGGGGTGAATCCAGTCAAAATGAAGGGGCAAATGGATTCAAATCGACTGAGCATCACCAGACGTATGACATCCCGAATACGAAATTATCCAGGTCTGCACCCACCCGTTCCCGGGCCCGGTAATTGATATATCCCACCTTGATACCTGCTTGAGGAGTGAAGGAATATCCTCCAGAGACTCCCCACCCAACATTGGTTTTCCTGTCATTCTTCTCCATCCCGTTGACCTTCGACTGAGCGCCTCGAGCCCAGGCTGCGCCAGTCGAAATCCAAAGCCCTGGCCGGAAGGTATAGACAAGGTGTCCCTGCACAGAAAATAGTGGGTCTTGCTCCAGAGTATTGCCGTTCCAGAACTCATCATTGTCGGTGAAGATCCAGGTCGAACCAGTCACATCTAACGACCAGTTATTCCACGTTTTCACCACACCAATCTGCGGTCGAATGGTGTAGCGATTAGTGCCTATATTCAGCAGTTTGTCATCTAGGTAGTGCCCCGTGGGTATATGCACCGCAATCCCTGCACCTACGATGGTCTCGTGTTCACCGACAGTCTTTCGATACTCGGCAAATTCTTTAGCGTCGAGAGGTGGCGACCCGATCAGATTCATTGAGAATCGAAGCACAGTGTCTGACCAGCCAACGCGATTGGCCGACGCCTGTTTTCCATCCAAAATGCCACGCCACAGGGCACTCCGATAGCCCTGAACAAAATCAACACGAGCCAGCTTGTCGAACATTTCGAACGTGTGAACGTATTTGATCACCACAGTGTGCATCTCGAGTTCTGCATCTTCGATCAACAAAACTGGATTGAAGAGGATATCTCCCTTCGTGTAGGCGTAACCAGTGCCACCAAAATTCACTCCCGTCGGCAAGTGATCCCAGCGACGCGGCTCTAATTCCTGAGCGTGGCAGGAATAGAGCGCTCCAACTAATATCAAGGCGCTAATCGCAGAAATGGGTGACAAAGTCATCAGGATTTCAAGGGCCTCCGAACCTCGTCTAGAGTTTCGTCGAGTTCAATGAACTTGGCGAGACCTCCCACAGTCCTCATAGACTTCGCTTCTTCGACAGACTCGGGGCATAGACTAAAAAAATGCCGGGAATCGCACTGGTATCTTGATCCGCACAAATTCGATGAAAGGAATCAAACCCCTCGATGCCAAGTAAGCCCCTCTACATCCGACTACCGGGGCCAAAGGAGAGCAGCCCCTGACTGGAATGAGCCGCGCCAAACTCAACGAGCAAATGATACCAAACGAACTCAACGTCTTCAGCCTTCTTACCAAAAGCTGTTCGGTAAACGCTACTAGAATGCTCCAGATGCATTCAATTGAATATCTAGGCTTCCCTGAAACAATTCCTCGCCAAGTAAGAATCCGGAGCCGGATAATCGAATTTTATACCACCCAACCAATCACAAAAGAATCTCGAATGATCTGAGTTGAGACATCGACTCGCCGTAAGACTCTCGTAACCCCTTGAATATAAGAGTGGCACACCCGTAGGGATTCGAACCCCAAACCTCCTGATCCGTAGTCAAGCGCTCTATCCAGTTGAGCTACGGGTGCTTTGCCGAGACAGCTTCCCCTTTCGGGCGAAGCGAGCCCTAATTTGCGCAGCTTCGGCCATTTGACAAGGGAAATTTGCAAAGGTGATCACCTCTGCTTCTATTGTCTGTATTCACGACTACAGCCTGTCACCATTTCACCTCTAGAAAAGACGCCCCCGCTATGAGAATTCCTCCCATTCAGGCAGTTTTCAATGTCCTCGCAGCCTTTCTCTTCGCCGTTTTTGCCTGGTTTCAGCGCAATGACATCGATCCGGCAGTCTACTACAAACCTTCCAGTCTTGACGCGCTGATCTGGTTTCTGTTCTACCTCCTGATCGCAGGCCTCTTCCTCGTCACTCTGTTTCGAGGGCTCCCTAACTGGCTGCTGATTCTCTCAGCTTTGGCCTGCCTAGCGGAAATGATCGCGACAGGCCCCGGCCTCATCGAGAATTTCTTCGGTGACGCCGAATTCAACATGACTCAGGTCAGCATGTCCGCCAGCGACCCCCGCGTTGAATTGTCACGCGAGTTCTTCGGCGCCCTGATTGCTCTGGTCGGGGTAGGGTACCTCATGCTCCAGCAACGCCGGCTGAAAAACGCCACAGATGCAGGGTGAACAGGGTTAGGTCGCACTCCCAACCCTGTTGGGAGCGCCTTCTATTCCCCTGCGACAATTCGAAAAATCGAACCTTTCCAGCCGAGCACGAGAGGCTCGCCATTTTCATCAGGATAGAAACCTGCCGGCTGCACGGTGGGATTCTTGAGATCCGCGGTTTTTTCAATCACATGATTAGCAGTGACTGATCCCGACGCCGGATCATAGTACAGAGCCCATATATGGCCGAATCGCCAGTCGCCGTAGAGGAAATGCCCTTTCAGCGCCGGGATAGCCTCACCACGGTAGACATAGCCTCCAGTGATGCTGAGCCCTTCAGCCCGACCATATTCGAAAATAGGCTCAACAAACTTCAGGCTCTTGGGCTCCTCGGTCTTGCGCCCGATCAGAGTCATAAAGGCGTCACGAGTGGCAAACCGGTGGCTCGCTTCGCGGTAGTCCCAACCGTAATTGCCGCCTTTTTCGATGAGGTTGATTTCCTCCCATAGATCCTGTCCCACATCAGCGAGATAGAAGAGGCCGTTCTCGGGATCAATGGCGGCGCCCCACGGGTTGCGCAACCCCCACGCCCAGATCTCAGGGCAGGCAATGGGATCATCAATATAGGGATTATCAGAGGGGATTCCGTATTCCAGTCCATTCGTTCGACTGTCGACATCGATGCGAAGCACCTTTCCGTTCCAGCGACCCAGATTCTGGGCGAGCAGAAAAACTCCATTCTTCAATCCTCCGTCTCCTACGCACAGATAAAGCAATCCGTCTTTCGGACCAAAAAAGAGATTCCCTGAATTGTGATTCCAGTCGGGTTGCTGCACTTCAAGCAGAACTCGCTCGCTGTCGGGATCCGCCCGATCCGGGTCCTCACTCGACACGGTATACTCTGCGAGACACAACCGCTTGGGCCCTTGTCGGGAAAAGGAAAGATAGAACCGTCCGTTCGACTTAAAATCAGGGTGAAAGGCCAACCCCAGTAACCCCTCTTCAAAATCCTTTGCCACCCCCATCATATCGGTGAAATCAAAAAAGATCTTCGCCTCGGCGCTGGACTCGTCTTCAGGAAGCAATCGAATCTTTCCCGTCTGCTCAACGAGAAAACGCCGATTGGTTCCGTCATCCGGAATCTGAATTGAAATCGGCCGTTCAATTTCAAGATTCTGGTAGACGGGTTGCAGCTTCACCCGGGGCGCATCCGCCGCGAAAGTGGGAGCGACAGACAATAGGAACAGTAATGACAAAACGCGGATCATGGCAATGAAACTACGAAAGCCTTCGGCTCAAGGCAACTCTTGTTCCCATCGCAAAAATGCCATAGGCTCAACCCGACTTTCCCGTTCCATGCTGCCCGCCTCCAAGCAACACATCGCCCAACTTTCAAGGGATCGAACGTTTCTAATCCGAACATCGCTGGGCGTTGTCGCAATGTCAGTTGTCCTTGCCATCATCACATCGCTGTTGATCGGATCAAAGCACGAGCCATCAACCGAACTTTCCCCCGAAGAACTCCTTCGGCATCTCGGACATGGCACACCGGAAACCAGCGAAGAGTGGATTCTGATGATCCGAACCGGATCGCTCTTTCCCATCAATCCCGTCACTTCTGATTGTCGCATCATCGTCGAAGCACTCACTCCCGCCTCAACCGAAAAGGCCCCACCGGAGGATTGGAAATTGGCAACTGATACCACTCCAGCACTGGAACCGCTTCGCCTTGGATTGCGCAGGGGAGAGTTCAATGCCGCCGCCGAAGCACTGCTCGCCCTACCGAGGGACACACGATATCGCAGCGAATTTCTCGGTGACCTTTACTTTGTCCAAAACAATTACACCTCTGCTCAAAAGGCCTACCTTGATGAGGCGGAACGATTCCCAAATTCAATCTACTCCCGACGCAGTGCGGTGATCTCGGCCTGGCGAAATCAGAGCCCACCCGAGATCCGGGTGCTCCTTTCCGATCCCGAAATCCGTCAATGCTTCCATGAGGCGGAGCTTCTCAATATCCTGGCAGACGCCCGGGACTACCGCGGGTTGGCAGTGAACATCCTTTCCGTGTCCGCAAAATCCCTCGGATCGCCAGCGACAACAATTCCCTTTCTGCTATCCGCGACCATCTGGTTTTTCATACTCATGCCGTTCTGGAAGATCAGCACGACTCGAATCGCTGTATCAATCGGCGCATTGTTCGCCGGAATTATCAGTGCGGTCCTGACGCTTTATGTCGTTATGGTGCAGGAGCGAATCTACGGATTCACCGACCACCCCAACAACACGCCCATCGCTCAGTTTGTGTTCTGGGTCGCGGGAGTAGGCCTCCGTGAGGAAACATTGAAACTGATCTGCTTCATTCCTTTTGGAATATGGGCAGCCCGGCGACAGAGCAGAGTCGAAGCACTCGTTCTCGCCGGCCTCGTAGGACTCGGCTTTGGCTTTGCAGAAAACTGCTTCAGCTATCAGGCCGACGTCACCTCATACAATGCCTGGGGCCGATTTCTCACCGCCAATGCGCTTCACATCTCGCTCACCGGTATCCTCGGATACTATTTCAGTAAAATGTTGATGCGCCGATTTCACGGATGGGAGGAATTTCTCGCTACATTCATCGCTGTCGTGTTGGCACACGGCATCTACGATGCTGTCATTTCAATGCCGACCTTGGAAAAATACTCAGTTCTCAGTCCCATTCTGATGGCATTGATTGCCTACCGCTTTTTCGACCCGCTTCGTTCCGAGATGGAAACTTCGGGCATCCACCTGAGAATCTCCCCACTCGGAGTCTTTATTCTTGGATCGGTCGCGCTCACCTGCATCACTCTAGTGACGTCCTCGGCTCTGGTGCCACTGCGAGTATCTCTCGGAATTTTTGCAGCAAGCGTCGGCAGCATGGTCCCTCTAACATTCGCCTATATCAGCCGGTTCCGAGACATCTAGGCAACTGGACGGCGTAGGGCCAATGTCTCGATCGAAGTCTTTTCGATATAGTCTTCCTGCGTTCCTTCAGCAAAACGACAGAATAGTCCAGACTGAGACTGATGACATTTGAGAGCCTCGAGTCGCTTCGACGCATGCGACGAAACATCAATCTCCACGTCAGCCTCATCATCCCAGTTAATCAGTCGCTTCATTCTGTGACCAGGCTGCCTCGCCATGAAAGTCATCCACCCTGGAACCGACTCCTGACATTGAGCCAAGCTGGCCTTGACCGCAGAATACACGAGTAGATGCGCCGAATGCCAATATTCGCCGCAACTCCCGTGGGAAACCACCAAATCAGCCCCCTCAATCAAAGGAAGAATCTGTCGAACTAAAGCCTTAGTCGAAACATCGGGAGCAAAAACACGATACTGCCCTCCTACTGGATCGATGTGATCGAGAAAAGTAAGTGTCTTTACTCCTAACACGTTGCAAGCCTTCTCCATCTCCCCCGTGCGCACTACCCCCAATTCACCGCGCGTCCACTGCCCGGTTGGCCCACCCTCGCCACGGGTAAGACAAACCACCTCGACCTCACACCCAAGAGACACTAACTCGCATATCAATCCGCCCGTGAAGGTTTCATCATCAGGATGAGCGATAACAATCACCGCTCTCCGGATTGAACCCAAATCGCCGATAGAGGAAAATCGAGGAGTATCCGAAAAAGACCGAAATCGACGGAGAACAATGCGACACGACTTCCTATAGAAAACCGGGTCAGCTGACCTTTGCAGGATTTTGTTCAATAGTTGCATCAACGGAGCGATTTCTACGACCCGAAAAATCTAGCACATAATTGCGAATTTCACGCATGAAGACATCGGGACCAAATCGATTCATTTCCTGAGGCAGCAGATTTCGAATTTCCCCTGTTCGTTCGGGATTTTCAAGCAACGCTACAATCTTTTCAACGGCCTCATCGTCACAGCCGAACTGCAATTCTGGAAGCGACACAATCTCTCCTGCTCCTCCAGTGTCAGGTACAAACGGAATGCATCCCATTGATGCCATCTCGGCCACAGCTATTCCAAACGCTTCAATGCGACAAGCATGCAGAGCAAAGCTCATCGAGGACAGGACATCCTGCTTTTCGTTCAACTGTAAGAACCCCTCAGGCTGAATCCAGCTCTCCTCTGCCACTAACGCAGCAACTCGCGAGCTGTAGTCGGAATCGTCGAGAGCGCCTAAAAGACGAAGAGTCACCGGATATCCCAATTCTCTCACAGACTTCAAAATTGAAATAATCCGTTCAATCTCCTTCTCTGGCACAACTCTGCCAAGACAGACAAATCCAAGTGGATCTCGGTGGGAATTCCGTACAACTGTCGGCAACATGACAGGAGGGTAGAGGACGGGTGCATCGCTAATAGAGAAGTGCTGGCTCAGTTGCTCAGCGCACCATTCGGAATTGGCCAATATTAGGTCATCCCGGTCACGCAACGGAGTCACTCGAACCCCGAGCCATTCACTGAGTTTGAGATAGATGGCCCGAAAAAACGACTCACGATGACGGAATTGCCCCTCACCGTGAATATAGAGTCGCTTCCGCATCTCTTCACTGAAACTGAAATCACCCATGAGCTGAATCGCAGGCCTTCCAAAATCGATCGGGTTATAGGCACTCGCGCAAATGTCAAAACCCTCGGAAATCCGATGGCAAAATCGCTCGAAGTATCTCAACTGCAGTTGCACAAGTTTCGCTGGCCCATCGACAGTAGGGATCCTGGGCGCACGGATCACACTGATCTTTCTCGAGTCCACGGACGTTCCATAGGCACCGTTCAACTCGGCCCAATCAATCGGTCCAGCGGTAACAAAGGAGACATTAAAGTCATCCTGAAGCGCCTGCAGTAGCCACATCGCAGTCGCTTCTGACCCTCCCCTGCCCATCCATGGATGGGCAATAAGGATCGATTTCAATTTCATATCTTTGCAGTAGCCCGGACGTTCCCCCCTTTCCTCCCCGCAGCGGATCTCTCCGAACCAACTCGGTGAGTAGGCTCCCATATACTGTCCTTGACGCCTCCACTGAAAGAAAGAAAACCGAGAACTACAGCACTATTCATCCAGTAGAAATATCGGACAAATCGAAAAATCGAAACGGACTTTCCAAAACTGTATCGGCTTTGAAGCAAATCAATTCCTGACATCACCAAGGTCGCTATCAGGACAGAGAAAGGAACCCAATATATTGGAGAAATCAGCCCCAAGCAGAAACAGGACAAAAACGCACTAACCAGAAGCAACGGACCGATCCAACGCAAACCTTTGTGGGACCAGAAACTAAACCAAGTTCGCCATCCTCCAACCCAGGGGCTCAAAAAGTCTCTAAATGATTCCAAATTCTGGAAGTTCCCAATAGCGATTCGACGCTTACGGCTGAATTCCTGTTGGATATCCTCAGACACCGCTTCGTTACAAATCGCATCAATATCGACGATGGCCTTGTACCCCTGCTCCAGACAGCTCATTGTCTGAAAGAAGTCATCATTGAAATAGTTACTCGGAACGCGCCGAAATAGTTCGGCACGCACGACATAACATGCGCCGAAAGCACCCATAGCACTACCCCACAGAACACTCTCTCGATACTTGATCAGATTCTCACGAAGGATATAGCTATCTTCTTCGACCCGAATTCCTTCGAGGCCCCCTCTGATGTCCACCACGCTAGCGCCAACCAGACCAACATCCTTTCGCTTAAAATGCCTCACCGAATTTCTCAGCATGTCAGTCGTCCAGGTGACGTTGGCATCACAGAGAACGAAGGCAGCTGATTCGGGATTCTCCAATCTCTTGGAAGCTTCAATCGCCAATTGATTGACGATCGGAATTTTCCCGTTTCGCCCTGAAAATATAATCAACTCCAACTCGGGGTGACTTTGCTGAAATTTCTTGATGATGGCATGGCTCTGATCGGTCGATCCATCTGATCCAATCAGTACCCTGAGCTTTCCGGCAGGATAGTCAGAGGCAAAAATGCTGGTGAGTGTCGCCTCCAACACGGCCTCCTCATTGTGAACGGCCATCAAGGTTACAACCTCAGGAAACTCCGTGTCGTTTTCAAAATTATCCGACGGCAGGCGACGCCCCTTTGCCAAGAGTGAAATCAATAGGGGGTAAACCACGTAAGTGTGGACGATGAGCAATGAGGCAGCCCAGAAAACCACTGACAAAATAATGTAAAGTTTTTCGAGCATATTAACTGACCTCTTTTTCAGATTGCGACTGATATTCGAATTTCGAGCCAACGAGATGATGTCCGCCTGTCCCTCCCTGGCTAGGAAGGTCCTCAAACAACTCCTCTTCTATCCCTTCAATGTCATCTTCATTGAGGATCAGTTGAGTCGCATTTTGCCCCTGATCTTCTCGATAGCCTAGGTACCAGGCCCGATTATAGAAGAACTGTGGAAGCGCCATCATAAATCCAAACAACACACCGGTGAAGCGTTCATCGAACGGGTTCCTTGTGATACTTTCGCTCAAGATGGCCCACATCGCGACGAAGGGGAGGAAGACGAGGAAGGAATCCCATGCTCGCGGCCCCATCACCGTACGAGAAGTCAGAAACGCGGATCGCAAACTCATCCACATCGGAATAAAAAAGGCGAGAAGAACGACTCCTACTCCGATGAACCCGCTCGAGAACAAAGTGTAAGTCCAGATACTGTGTCCCGCGGTATAAATTTCATGAGGGAATTGATGGCGATCATCTGGATATACTAGAAACAACTCCGGATAATATGACTCATCCCAATAGTATGAGGCTCCTATTCCTCGACCAAATATAAAACTGTGAGGATCTTTCTCCAAAATATCCCACATCGATTTGGCTTCGGCCTTACGCATCAAAGTGGAAAGATCCTCCGATAAAGCTCCGCTTTCACCTCGATTATCAAATACACGCTGATACCACCGATCTGCCAAATTCGGCACGGCCATCATGGTCCCCATAACCACAAATACAAAGACAGCACCCATCACCAAAATCGGGCCCAGTTTCTTCAAGGGAAAGCTTCGATCATACATCTTCCACAACATCGCCAACAGCAGGCAGAAAGAGGCAACGATGAACGATACTCCAATCGGCAGGATCATGCTTCGAGTCACTGAAATGGCGGCCACCGCCAGAGGAACACCAAAAATTACAAGGCTCCACCAAGTGAATTTGTGACGAAGGAGAAAAGCACAGCCAGCCCAAGCAAATAGAAAGCGCATGGCAGGGCTCAGAATCTCCATTCTGATCTCCGAGAGAGGCGCGTCAGATGCAGTCACACCATACAAGAATCGCCACCCAACATTGGTTAAACACGCGAAGAGAAACCACTTCACAGCCTCTCCGGGACGCATGCCATTTGCCGCGGCAATCAGAGTCAGGTTGAGACCTAATCCAACGAGCAATCGGGGAATGGCCAGCCTCATGATACGACTGGGATCATTCCCCCAATAGAATGCGACCACAAAACTGAAAATCACGTAGCCCCACCAAAGCATTACGATGAAGACACCGGGACGGATGAATAGATGCCTAACTCCTACGACCGAGGCGGCACACCCGGATAGCAGAGCGATTCCCAAGAAGATATACTGAAAAGCTGAACCACCCGTCCGTTCCGCACCAAACCCAATATCCAGAGCCCTATAGTCAAAAACGAATGAGAAGAGAAAAAGAACAAAAAGGACACGATAGAACTTGAGCGCCCCAGTTTGGGGAGCATCGACTTCCGCCTGTTCGTTGGCGGTAATTCGTTGCATCAAACTCATGAACTTAACACGCGCCTTCCCTCTTGAATAAAGTTAGAACCATGATCTGGAAGTCAAAGATTACATTCCAGTTCTCAATGTAATGAAGGTCAAAGCGAACCCGCTCTGAAAGATCTGTATCACCTCGCAGCCCGTTAACTTGAGCCCACCCCGTAATCCCCGGCTTGATATTGTGGCGCGCGTTGTAGTGAGGAATATCCTCTTTGAACTGCTCAATCAACTCCGGGCGCTCTGGCCTAGGCCCAACTAGGCTCATATCTCCCGTTAGAACATTCCAGAACTGAGGTAGTTCATCGATATTCCATTTTCTCATGAAAGCTCCGATCTTCAGGCAACGAGGATCGTCTTTCACCGTCCATCCCACACCAGTTTGCTCTGCATCAAGACGCATGCTTCGCAGTTTAATCATGTCGAAAATCTTTCCACCGGCACCGAGACGGCGCTGACGATAGAAGATTGAACCGGGGCTTTCGCGATAGATCAGCACGCCGAATATCGCAATAATTGGAGCGGCACAAAGCAGGCCAAACAATCCGCCTGCGAGGTCGACCGATCTCTTCAAAAACTGGTTCACCGTTGAGTGCAGCGGCAGCTTCGAGATACCAAGAATCGGAATGCCTCCCACTGATTCCAAATGCAATCCACTGAGCAATACCTGGAAGCAAGTCGGCACCAGCTTGAACTCCACCATCTCTTTCTCACACCTCGCCGCAATCTCCATAATTCGGCCGGATTTCAATGCATCATCAGCAACAATGACCATCTGGCATACCCCCAACTGGAGAAGCGCGCTCAGACTCTCGTAGCTGCCCATCACAGGCATATGCGCAGGAACCTCAGTTTGGAATTCCCCTTCAGGAGGAGAGATCACGCCAACAATATCAAATGGTCGA
Source organism: uncultured Verrucomicrobiales bacterium (assembly GCA_963975655.1). Taxonomy (GTDB): domain Bacteria; phylum Verrucomicrobiota; class Verrucomicrobiia; order Verrucomicrobiales; family DEV007; genus Arctic95D-9. Next base: position 25,274 of record CAXBHX010000034.1, on the reverse strand, counting down.
TCATGCGCAGCACCGAAGGTTTCCACCGCTAGCGCGAAATCGTCGCTCCAACCGACAACAAGAGCCCGCTGCCGAAGGCTTTGCGAAGCCACCTCACGACTTAATACTCGCCAGAGGATAACACGCCAAATCGGGAGGATCGTCAACATCATGACTAACCCAATGGCGCAGAATATCCGAGAAATTGGTGGATCAAACTTCAGCAGAAGGCTCAAACTCAAGTAGGCCAGAATCCAGAAGAACGATGCCTTAAAAATGATTCTTAAGGTGTTAGTAAAAGAAAGAAGGTTCTCCCTCGCATAGAGCCTGAAATTGATGAGCGACCCCATCATCAATCCAGTTCCGAGCACGATGAGACCAGAGTAGTCAGACAATTGAATCGGAGACGCAGATGGCACACCTATTTCAGATAGAGCGGTGCTAAACCGAATCCAATGAGCGATAAGAAGGGATGAGACAACAGCCAGAATATCCGCAACGAAGGATCCCACGACCAGTCGATGATACTGGGCCTTTGAAGTCGTTGCCGGTTGTTTTAGCGGCAGAGGGGAAAGCCCTTTCAAATCAGGAGGGTGTTGACTCATTAGATATGGGTAATATGGAAATTATAGGGTAGGTATTTGAGATCTCGTTTTGGGTTCAACGCATTTCACTCAATTAGACGCCCAGTTGACTGAGACTAGGGCTTTGGGTGGGCAGTGAGCGAACAGTGCCTTCGACATAAGCAACCTGGGCGGAATTGGTGACTGAGCTGCAGTTCAAAATGCACCCGGCCAAGCGTGCTCGCATTCGCTGCAAATCATGAATCGCTCTTCGAGCCGGCTCCACATCAGTCTCTCCCGCTTTTACCACCATCACAGTGGCTTCAACATGAGGCGCGTAGGTCAATGCATCACTCACTGCGTTCAGAGGCGAAGTATCAATAATGATACAGTCAAAGGACGAATTGGCCTCCTGCAGCATCCGTGAGAAAACCTCTTCACTCATAGGCTCTCCAGTGTTGGAGGTGAATCGGCCGCAGGAGATCAGATACAAGTTCTTGAAGGTAGTCTCCTGACACAAATTCTGAGTGGTAATTTCTCCGTCACCCGGTGAATCCTTCATCGGATCAACGAAAAGCTCGGCCATTCGAGGCTTACAAAAATCAGCGTCAACCAATAACGTCCGGTATCCCATGCTTGCCTGCAACAAGGCCAAATTCGCGGCGCAGAAACTCTTTCCTTCGCCAGGAGAAGCGCTCGTAATCATGACGCTTTTAGCCCGATAGGCAGACAGAGAGGTCCGCAAAGAGCGAAAGCTCTCACTCACCATCGAATTTGGGTCCCGGTTCACAAAGAGTGATTCTCGAAGATCCCACTCGTGGCCAAACGCCTTCGGCACTTCTGCTAAAACTGTCATCCCCAATGTAGACTCCACTTGCTTACGACTGTTCAATGTTCGGTCAATTAATCCGATTCCCACCACCAGAGCCAAGCCACACATAGATCCGAAAACTCCCGCTATTCCTACCGTTAGGGTCTTCTTGGGAGCGATTGGCTTAGCTGGTACCAAGGGAGCTGAAAACGTCCTGACCACAGTTTCATCGACACCCTTTGCAACATCGGAATCATTAACTCGATCAAGGAGACTCTCATAAGTGGCTGAAGCGGAGTTAACCGATTGGGTTAATGTCCTAAACTCTTTTCGAACCCCATCGACCTCGATTAGCTTTTTCTTCTGCTCCTGAATCGTCAATAGAAGCTGGGACTCAAGATTCTTAGCCCTCAGGTAGGCTTTTTCGATCGACTCCCCGACTCCCTCAGCTACTACCTTGACCTGTTCATCCAGTCCTTCCAAATCAAGCTCAAAGGACATATAGGTAGGGTGAGTTGGCTGATACATTTTCTTCACTCCAAAAAACTCAGCCTTTTTCTGATTGCGAGCCAAGAGGAGTTTCTGGATGTGATCCTGCTCGCCCAACTCACTGATTTCGAATGCCCGCTCAATACTTGAATCCTTGATTTCCTGGTATTGCTCATACTCAGCTCGGCGCATGATGGCCTCGCTCTCAGCGTTGCCCAGAGCCTTATCCAAGTCAGCCAGCTTCGAACTTACAAAGTCGTTGTCTTCATCAAGGGGGATTTCAGCGTGAGCCAGGCGAAACTGCTGCCGCTTGTCTTCTGCCGCTAGAACACGCTTCAGCTGATTGGCCGCCTCCTCCTCAAGACGAATCCTCGAGCTTTCGGCTGACAACCCATTTTGCTCCCGGACCAACCCCTGAAACTCATCGATAAAGGCCGCTGCCATATCTCTAGAACGCTCAGGTGACTTATCCCGCACAGAGACGTCGATTAACCGAGTCCCCCTCCGCAAGCTCGCATCGACATTCCGGCTGACTATTTCGACAATCTCAGAGTCTGAATAGGCCAGTTCACGAGGCTTCAGAAAGGTGGGATCATTTCGCAATTCAAGCCGATCGACAACACGCAGAATCACAGTTCCGTTACGAATTCCATCAGCCATTGACTTGAGAGCATCAAGAGTCTCCCAACTGGCCTGCTTCACCCCTCGAAGGCCATCAAAGACCGCGCCCTCATTATTCGGATCCACATAGATAACGGCACTGGATTCATAGACCTTCGGGGCCAGATAAACATAGGCTACCGCCAAACCGACGAAGACCATGGCAACCAGTGCAGCGAGCCACAGCCGTTTCTTAACGACTGTGTAAAGTCGCCCAACATCCAGCGTTGGGAATCCGGGGAACAGCGCGTCCGATGCTGCTGGCTGGGGTTTTCCTGATCCAAAGTGATTCATGGGTGCCTCATAAGCGGGCCAAAGAAAGATTGTTGCCTATCTTTCTTGAGAAAAGCTCGTAAGTCCTTGCGTCAAAAGGTATGACAATTCATAAAATTAGCCCCACCCCCCTACAAATTCAAGATTATTTATTAATTTTCATATTTATCATATTTTTCAGTAATCTTAAATTCAGGCAGATTAAAGGCAGCAAGCGAGCCACAGAAGGGTTAATCAGACCGAACGTTTGCAAGCCTTTCCAGAAAGGGTAATATCTATGTCTTCTTATTAAGTCGAAGGATCCAACGTCGAAAAGCAACTGACAAGAGCCAATGCTCAGGGTCCCCCATTGTTGACATCACCAGGATGAATCACCGCGCTTTTCACCTTGCCTTCTGGCTGCTTTTCACCGGCACATTATCCGCTCAGGACAACGGGACTCCTCCCCCGGTTGAGCCACAGGGCACCGCCAAGTCTCTTCTCGACTCCCTTATTGAAGGAGGTCCGTGGTTAATGATCCCGCTGGCCGCGCTTTCGTTTATCGCCGTCCTTTTGATCATTTTTTATATTTTCACCATTCGCCAGAACACCGTGGTGAGCGACAAATTCATGAACGCGGCTGACGCCTTAATTCGTAAACAGGACTACCTCGGCCTCATCGCCGTTTGTAACCGAGAGAACGAATGCATCGCCCGTATCGTCTACAAGACACTCGATTTCGCGACCAAGAACCCAACGGCGAGCTTTGACGAGGTGAGAGAGGTAACCGAAGCCGAGGGCACCCGGCAAGCCAGCAGCCTCAACAACCGAATCGGATATCTCAATGATATCAGCCGCGTCGCTCCTATGGTGGGGCTTTTTGGAACAGTGGTCGGAATGATCAAGGCCTTCGAGAGCATCGGGAAGTCCTCAGGAGTTCAACACATGGAACTTGCCCCCGGTGTCGCACAAGCATTGGTTACTACTGCTGCCGGCCTTGTCGTGAGCATCCCGTCTCTGATCTTCTACTCGATTTTTCGAGGCAAAGTTCAAAAGCTTATCGCTGAACTGGAAGCCGCTATGACTCATATCATGGCACTGCTCGCAGCTCAGTATAAGAGAGCCAACTACCGAGCCAGCAACCGCCGGGATTCAGGCGACGGTGAATAGTCAATCGCGCTGCGACTCCTCCAGAATATGAAATTCAGGGAAACCAACATAGAACAGGGAGCCGAGCTCGAGCTCGCGCCTATGATCGACGTGGTGTTCCTTCTACTGATCTTCTTCATCGTCACCTGGCAGTTTGCGCGCTTCGAGCGCGATATGGATATTTCAGTCCCCGCAGCAGAAGAAGCCGAGAATAAGGATCGCCAGACCGGAGAAATTATCGTTAATGTAAAAAAAGACGGAGCGGTTATCCTCAATGGCAGGATGGTCACCGAGCCTGAACTTCTTTCGAAGCTTCAATCTATTTCAGAGGCTTATCCCGATCAGGCCGTCATTCTAAGAGGAGCCTCTGAGGCCGATTTCCAGGCGATCATCAATGTGCTCGACCAGATCAAAAAAGCGGGCATTTGGAACGTTGCATTCGCCACTACCCGACCCGAGTAGCCCCCCCAACCGGATTGAAACCGGTTACCGATACGTTTTTGACGACATGCCCCTGCTGATACTTTCATTCACTTCAGGCCGTGCTCTACGGGTGATGTCCGTGGTGTGCCTCTCGTGTGCCGCTCTGTTATATACCCCTCCAGCAGCTGGACAAGACGCACCCGCCGTAGCAAAAGAAGAGGTCGAGGAAATTCTCGCCTACGCAGACTTGCTCTTCAGCAAAGAACAATTCGGTCTCGCTGCCCAGCAGTATCAAGTGTTCATCAAGGAACAACCCAACAGTCCCAACCTTCAAATTGCCTGGTTCCGGCTCGGAGAATGCTACCTGAAAGTGAATCAGGTCAGCGACTCAGAAACAACTTTCAACTTCCTCATCAGGAATTACAAAAAGGGTCCATTCGTCGGATCCGCTGCTTACCGACTTGCCGTGCTTCGGCTCAACAAGAAGGAATACAGAAACGCACTCGCTTATTTCAAAATCGCGAAAGACGAGCTCACCAACCCGGAGGCAAAACTTCAGGCGCAGTACTACTTCGCGAGGTGTCTTCAGCTAACACAGCAACCAAAAGAGGCGCTCACTCAGTTTGAATCCGTAACCAAGGCGGCACCCGCCCAGCGAAATCCCTTTTACGAGCGTGGGCTTATGGAATCGGCACGACTGTTCTTTGAACTCGGTGACACGGATAAAGCGATTGAGCGGTTCACCACACTTTCTGAAACGGCCACCACCAAAGAATTCAGGGAAGAAGCCACGGTCCGGGGTGGTCTACTGGCGGCCGAAGCAGGCCAGCCTGATCTCAGCGAAGAGTTACTCAACAGAGCACTCAAGTTTCCTGACACCAGTCCATGGAAGTCCCTCGCGCAAGTGGGCGCAATTTTTAACGCGTTTTCCCGGGGTGACTATGACCGGGTCATTGGTCTCTACAACGTAGGCGCCTACTCACCACCAGACGAATCGCGAGCCAAGATGCTGCTGATCGTGGGACACGCCTATCGCCTCAAGAATGATTTTGAATCGGCCATTCGACTTTACACACTGGTCGAGATGAAATACTCGAAACAGGAGGAGGGTTTCGAGGCGGGCTACCGTCACCTTCAAATTCTTCACCAAATCGCAGACCCTTCACTTCCAGAGGTCGCCGATCGCTACGCTAAAAGGCAGTCGGCGATCGACCGGGAAAACGCCTTCATCGATATGGCCTGGCTGATGAAAGCTGAATGGCATTTCACTCAAGCGGAAAATTCTGCCAGCGGTCCCGGTTCCGACTACGCCAAAAAACACTACACAGATGCCGCCGCCGCCTATGGCAAAGTTCGTCTGGAGAAGATCGATGAGAAGTACCGCGAAATTTGTCTCTACAAACACGCCTGGTCCGAAATCGAATCAGGCGATACCCAGAACGGTATCCTCACCATATCCCGATTCATTCAGCGCCACCGTGAAAGCAGCCTCGCTTCGTCAGCCCTCGCCAAGCGGGCCATGGCCTACCAGAAGCAGGAAGACCACCAGTTCGCTCTCGCCGATTACGAAGACCTCGCCAAACGCTATCCCGACGCGCCGGAAGTCGAATTTGCCCTCCAGCAAGTAGCTCTGATCTATGCCCATCAGAGAAAAATCCCTCAGATGATCACCGCCTACCAGAATCTGCTGGAACGATTTCCTCAAACCGATGGTGCGGGAGAAGCACACTATTGGATTGGAGTGGGTTACTTCGATCTACAGCAGCACCAGCAGGCGATTCCGGAATTGACCAAGGCCAGAGAAATGGACTTGAAATACGATGACAAAGCCACTTTGCGCCTCGTGATCTGTCACTACCAGCTCGAAGATATCGACCTTCTTGCTGAGAACGCAAAACGCTACCTGGACAACGCCCCCGTTCGAGAGGAAGGCGCAGCCCAGATCAAACGCTCCACTATTCCTCCTCAGGTGCTCGAATACCTCGGCAGAAAACTGGCCGCAACACGGGACTTTGAAGGAGCCGAATACTTTCTAACCGCCGTGAGTAAACCGGAGAGTCCGGCACTCACCTCTGCTTCTATCTGGAAACTTCTTGCCGACTGTCGCTCTGAAGTAAAAAAACACCGTGAAGCCATTACGGCCTACGACCATTTCCTAGTCCAGACAGAACGCCCCAGCGAGCGGGCTTCAGCCTACCTGATGCGGGGCAAAGCGCAGTTTTGCTTGAATGAGTATGAGGCTTCAAAGAACAGCGCTCAGGAGAGTTTACGATCGCAGAAAGAGGGCCGCACCAACGCCGAGGCCCGAATTCTACTCGGTGACATTGCTGCCACCAGTGGCAACCTCGAAGAAGCCGCCCGCGAGTATCTGGTAGTCAGCCAGATTTTCTCGGACCGTGAAGTGACCCCCAAGGCCTTGAGCAAAGCAATCAAAGCCTATCAGGCTCTCGGCAACCGGGAGAAGGCGCAACAATTGCAACAGGAACTCAGCTCCAAGTTTCCCGAGTATCAGGCGCCTGAAAGCTTCGACGCCGATTGCTAAGGGTAAGGACGAGAGTCTGCGCCGGTTACTCCCCGCCCGCTGCTTCCGGTTGCGAATCGGGCTCGGCGGCAGCAGTCCCTTCCGAATCCTCTTCTGAAAGATTCACCGGTTTTTTTTCAATCCGCTCCGCGCCATCACTGATAGGCCAGAGTTCAGGCTCGAGTTGAATCCGCTGTGGAGTGGAAACAGAAATGAGTGAGTTCTCTCCGAATTCAAAGGACTTAGGCTCAGGAGGAGTGGCGTTACTCATGGTGACCAATGGCACCACCGTAAAGATCATCGACTCGTCTGGCAGGCGCTCCACATTTAATAATGCGGCGCAGGTCGTCGACTCTTCCACCCGAATCGTATCCCCCGCCCCTAACTCGAAAAATTCAGGAACGTCAACTGACGGCAGGGCTAAATCCAATACCACATCGGGGAATGTCGTTGAACGCCCCCTGATCACCAACCCGCTTTGAAAGACATCCCCTTCGCCCATCGCCTCAACTGAATCCACCGTGAACTCTCCCGACAGATACACAACATCGTCGCGCTCCTTGTAGTTTTTCAGATAGTGCCGCTTCAAGATGCCGTTGTAGGCACGCAACTCCGTCACATTGAAGGGATAAACCTGCGCATAAAGATCTTTTGCCGAGTAAAACTTCCCCCGGGGCGCAGACACCGGAGAAAACCCCCTGATCGGATCCAGTTTATCCAGTCGTGTCAAAAGACGATAGTTCATGGGATGCTCCGGCTGCCCGAAAACCCACATGCAGAATGACCAAGAAGCGAAGTTTAATCCGACCAACACCGCAATAGCCGCGATCCAGAGGATGAGGTTCCCGCTCGCATACCGCCCTTCGTCCTGCCCACCGGATTCACGTGAAAACGAACTCTTCTCAGACAATGCTTCCATCGCTTCTCAAAGACGAACGCCTCAGCTCTTTCCACCACCGCAGACTTCGCCATCCATCGTTTCAGGATCGTATTGCGGCTCGCTCTCCGACTTAGCGGGTTCAAAAGATGTACCGCAGCCACAACTCCGCGCTGCATTAGGATTCTCGATTTTAAAACCGGAATCATTGAGCGCTTCAACATAGTCGAGTTGGCACCCCTCGAGAAATTCCAGGCTTTCCTGATCAACCATGACCATGACCCCGTTCTTCTCCACGACATCATCCCCCTCTTCCGGGGCCCCCACCTGCATCGCGTAGGACATTCCAGCGCAGCCTCCTTTTTCGACGAGAAGACGGAGCCCTTTCTCCTTTGGCGAGAAATCTTTCTCTTCGAGGAGGGAGCGCAAATGGCCTGCAGCTGAGTCGGTAACTTGAATCATATAGTGGGAGGGATCTACCTTGCCACTATAAGGTCGGGGGGCCGCATTCCCAAATCATTTCGGAGTTGCGTTCCGGCCCGGACCGTCCTCAGTTGAGGGCACCATACCCATGGGAAAAATCCGACTACTCTCTGAATCCCTTGCCAGCCAGGTCGCCGCTGGCGAGGTCGTTGAGCGCCCTGCCTCCGTAGTGAAAGAACTCGTGGAGAACAGCATCGACGCGGGCTCTTCGAATATCGAAATCCGAATCCAACGGGGTGGCATTGCCCTCATTCGCATCACCGATGACGGAAGTGGGATGAACCGGGATGATGCGCTCATGTGCCTCGAGCGGAATGCGACCTCCAAGATCCGCACCAAAGAGGACCTCGCTGCGATCCACACCCTCGGTTTCCGCGGTGAGGCAATCCCCAGTATTGCCAGCGTTTCCAAATTCAAACTCACGACACGGGAGCCCGATTCACTGACCGGCACCGAAATCATTATCAACGGAGGCAAAATAGTCAGCGTGAAAGACTGCGGCGAACAGGCCGGCACTCAAATCGAAGTTCGATCGCTTTTTTACAACCTTCCGGCTCGCCGTAAATTCTTACGTACCGAAAACACCGAGTATTCTCATCTTGAACAGGTCGTCAAAACTCAGGCCATCGCCCACGAGAATATTCGCTTCTCACTAGTGCGCGGCGAACGACTGGCATTCCAGCTGCCCGCCACCTCAAGCCCAAGGGAACGCATCGGCGGTCTCGTGGGAAATGACCTTGCCAGCAAGCTGCTCGAAATTGAGCCATTTCAGCACAAAGGCGTCACGGTTCGTGGACTCATCGGCCCTCCCGGCATGGGCCGTAGCGATCGCCGCCAGCAGCTCAGCTTTCTCAACGGCCGCCCTGTCGAAGCCGCCATCATCACGCGAGCCTTGCGAGAGGGCTATCACACCGTGCTCATGAAAGGTCAGTATCCGGTCACTTTCCTCTTTCTTGAGACCGATCCAACAGCAGTCGACGTCAACGTCCACCCGGCCAAACGCGAAGTCCGTTTTCACGATGGCTTTGGAGTTCAGGAAGCGATCGTCAAGGCGGTCCAGCACACGCTGCGAGATCGCATGACGCGTCCCGTCTCGGGAGTAGGGTTCACCGGCGCCCAGGCACCCGACACCAGCTCCACGCCCATCGTCGTGCAGGAGAGCCTCATCCCCGAGGCGGAGCAGCGATCACTCCGCAAAGATTGGGGCGACCTTGGCCAAACAGGTGAGCAATCCACTCTCGAACCCACGCCTAGCCCCCCGCTCTTCACTGCCATCGAGCGCCAACGCGCCATGGCCGAGCCTCAACAGGGTTCAGTCAACGACCCATCCCTGTCTGAATCATCTCCTACGAGCATCGATTCAGAGACGGATGAAAAACCAAAGCCCTCAGACTACCGTTTGCTCGGTGTTCTTGGAAAACTTTATGTCCTCCTCGAATCCAAAGAAGGCCTCGTGCTTATGGATCAACACGCGGCCCACGAGCGCGTCCTTTTCGAAGAGATGAAGCGCCGTATGGAGACTGAGGGAGTTCCGTCACAGCGACTACTCACTCCCATCATGGTCGACCTTCCGCCCCGTGATTTCGATCTAATCGGGAAGAATCTCGACACATTGGAACGCCTGGGACTCTCCGCCGAACCCTTCGGAGGACAAACCTTGAAGATCGATTCTCTCCCCGTTTTTCTAAAAAGTGATGACCCCGAGGGCTTCCTACAGGATGTCATCGAAGAGATTCGGACCTCAAGCGAACGGATGTCTGACTTCCGACTCGGCGAAGACATGATCGCTACAACCGTCTGCCGCCACGCCGTCAAAGCGAACGATCCGTTGCACGACAGGGAGCTTCAAAAACTACTCGAAGACTTACTGGTCTGCGACATGCCCTACTGCTGCCCTCACGGAAGGCCGACTTTGATCCAAATGTCGTTCGGAGAACTGGAGAGGAAGTTTGGTCGACGAACGTAGGGCGTATGACAGACAACTTCCCCACGTAATCCCTTACCTTGACCCCCTCGAAGGGCTCCTTCATGCTTCGCGCATGAAAATACTCTTACCTGCGCTGATTCTCGCCATGGGCTTAACGTCCCTCGGCGCAGCTGAAAAGAACGTCATCTTCTTCATCACCGATGACGAGTCGCCCAGCCTGGGATGTTACGGCGATCCCATTGCCAAGACACCCGCGATTGATGCGATTGCGGCAGATGGCACGCTCTTCCTGAACGCCTTCGCCACAACCGCCAGCTGCTCAGCGAGCCGTTCCGTGGTTATGTCAGGTCTGCACAACCACCGTAATGGGCAATACGGCCACCAGCACAGCTACCACAAGTTCTCATCCTATCCGAGTGTGGTTAGTCTCGCCCTTCCACGCGTCATGGCTACCGCGGGCTATCGGACCGGCCAGATTGGAAAATACCACGTCGCTCCAGAGCAAGTCTTCCGCTACGAGACTTACCTCAAAGCCAACAGCCGTAATGCCGTCGAAATGGCAGAAACGGCGAAAGAATTCATTACCGCAGACAGCGACAAGCCTTTCTTTCTCTACTTCGCCACCTCTGACCCCCACCGCGGAGGAGGAAAGGATCAGAACTCCGAACGAGAGCTCAAGCCTGATCTCTTCGGCAACAAACCGGACGATGGATCCTACGAAGGAGTCGATGAAGTCTTCTACAAAACCGAGGAAGTTGCTATCCCCCACTTTCTCTCTGACACACCTGAGACCCGTGAAGAACTCGCCCAATACTATCAAAGCGTCAGCCGCATTGACCAAGGGGTAGCCCGACTCGTAGAGATCCTGAAGGAAGCTAACCTCTACGACAAAACCCTCATTGTCTTTACGGCCGATCACGGCATGGCATTTGCCGGAGGCAAAACGACTGTCTACGAAGGCGGCCTCAGAGTCCCCTTCGTCGTGCGAAACCCCTACGAAAAGAAACGCGGAATAGAGCACGAGGGCATGATCAGCCACATCGACATCACTCCCAGTTTACTCGACTTCGCAGGCGGTCTTGATTCCAAGACAAATGGACCGAAAGAGATGATCGATTCCAAAAAATTCTGGAAAGACTTTCCCGAAGTGGCAAAAGACAGCCAGGGCCCAGCGCTGACATCCTACCACGGCAAATCATGGATTCCGATTCTCGGCAAGCCCGAAGCGGAACATTGGGAAACGATCTTCGCCTCTCACACCTTCCACGAAATCCAGATGTATTATCCGATGCGAGTGGTTCGAGATAAAGAATACAAACTGATCTGGAACATTGCCCATCCACTCCCCTACCCCTTCGCCTCCGACCTCTGGGCGGCAAGCAGCTTTCAAGCCCAGTTTCAAGATTCGCTCGATGCCCCCTACGGCCAAAAGACAGTGGGCGAATACATTCATCGTCCCCAGTTTGAGTTTTTCAAAATCGATGAGGATCCCTACGAGGCGCACAATCTCGCCAACGACCCCGATCATCGCGAGGCTCTGACACGCTATCAGGAAAAGATGAAACAGTTCCAGAAACAGATGGGTGACCCGTGGATCATGAAATGGAACTACGAATAGGCCCCCACTACCCAACCGTCATGAAAGTCCTTCTTACCGCTACGCTCCTCTTCTCTTTCGCCTTTGCCATCCAGGCCGAATCACTCCCTCTCTGGATCGGCACAGGCGGAAACAACGCCCGGGGCATCTATCAAACTAACCTGGATACTGAGAAAGGCTCCCTCTCGGAGCCTACTCTAGCGGTCGAAGTAGACGGCCCAGGATTCCTAACGCTCAACGCCAAAGGAGACCGGCTCTATGCGGTATGCAAAATCGGTGAGCCCTGTGTTGCTGCGTATTCCATTGGCGATGACAAGACGCTCACTCTGATCAACTCCCAACCCATTGGGGATGGCGGAGCGGCTCACATCAGTATCGACCAGACGGACAGTATCCTCTTTACGGCGCAATATGGTGGAGGGTCTACAGCCTCTTTTCCTGTCAATGAAGATGGTTCCATTGGACCGCGGGCTTCACTGATCGAACACAGCGGATCCGGCCCTGACAAAGCCAGGCAAACTGCACCACACCCTCACTTCACCGGCATCAGCCCCGACAACCGCTTCCTCTTCGTTCCCGATCTTGGTACCGACAAGGTCATCATCTACCGCATCAATCATGACGACAGCACGATCGAGCCCCACGGCTTTGGTCAGGGCGTTCCCGGGGGTGGCCCCCGTCACATGAAGTTCAATCCTGATGGATCAAGAATCTACCTACTCAACGAGATGCACCTCTCCGTCACGGTGTTCGAATACGATGCTAAAAAAGGCACCATGGTGGCGACCCAAACCATCGAAAACCTTCCTGAAGAGGCCAAAGAGATTCCCAACAAAGCATCCGACATTCATGTCCACCCCTCCGGAAAGTTTGTCTACGCCGCCAACCGGGGCCACGATTCCATCACTGCCTTCTCCGTCGACAAAGTGTCCGGAGAACTCACGCTGATCGAGCGCGAGGCGATTCGCGGCAGCTGGCCAAGGAATTTCAACATAGACCCTTCAGGTAAATGGCTTATTGCCGCCGGTAGATACTCGAATACTCTTTCAGTGTTCGAAATCGACCCGCAATCAGGAGGCCTGTCATTCAGTAGCAACATCGTGAACTGTCCTTCGCCGATTTGTGTTGGCTACGCGGCACCTCAATAAGGGAGACTTTGCCTCGCTCAGAAGTCGAGAATCCCGTTAGAGTCGACATCTGACTATGACTATCTGTTTCAGGCCGATCATACTTGCACTGGTAATCCTTCTCACGAGGTTCTCACCGGCCTATTCTGAGGATTCAAGTGAGGAGGCGAAGGCCAAGTCCTTTGTCTACAAAACGGTAGCCGACCTTTCGATCGAGGCGGACGTCTATTCGGCGCGCGGTGAAGCCTCACGGCCTGTTGTCCTTTGGATTCATGGAGGTGCCCTCATGCTCGGGAGCAGGAAAATGCTGCCGGCGCAGATTCTCATGCTGTGTCGTAAAGAGAACTACGTATTAGTCTCGATCGACTACCGACTCGCTCCGGAAACAAACCTCTCAGAGATTGTCAGCGACGTTCACGATGCCATAGCGTGGATTCGAAAAGACGGTCCTGAACTGTTCAAGGCAGACCCATCCCGCCTCGTTGTAGCGGGCGCTTCTGCCGGAGGCTACCTGGCTCAAATGAGCGGTATAGCCCAAGATGCGCCGCCTCTGGCCATCGTTTCCTACTGGGGATATGGCGATATTCTTGGCGAATGGTGCACTAAGCCCAACTCCAGTTTCGGAGGCAAACAGGAACCGCCCACCCGGGAGGAAGCTTTCGCCGACATCAAGGATACCCCCATTACTCAGACGACCGACGCCGACTACGCTTCTCGAGGAAAACTATTTCACTACATGAAGAGCCGCGGGAAGTGGACCGAAATCGTCAGTGGAATTGATCCGTTGAAATCACCCGAAGAACTCATTCAATTTTGCCCGATTCGCAATCTGACTCCAGACTTTCCACCCATCCTGCTTCTACACGGGACCAACGATCCTGACGTGCCCGTGACCCAATCACTAGAGATGCACAAGGCTCTCCTTGATATTGGCAACGACGTTGAACTCATCACTGTTGAGGGAGGAGGACACGGGCTCTGGGGAGGTGATAGCGAAGACATTGAAAATGCCTTCGACCGATCTCTGGCATTCATTCGAGAACACCTAAGTCCAGCCCAGTAAAATACCCGGGGAGTTATACCACTGTCTCGCGAATCGCACCTGAGAAGGTTTTTCCCAGGAAGGGAGTCACGGGGCTTTTAGTTCTCAGGTAATCTTTGGTGATCACCGTCTCAGCAGCTGGATCGAAGACAAAAAATTCCGCTCTCTGCCCCTCTTCGATCACGACCGGGGCAACACCGATAATCTGGCGAGGGGCACTGGAATACTTTCGGATCAGCAAATCCCAACCGAAAACACCCGTTCGAATAAAACGATCGTAGATAGCCAGCACAGTGGTTTCCAGTCCGGCGACACCGAATGGAGCACTTCCAAAATCCGCCGATTTCTCAAACTCAGTGTGTGGAGCGTGATCTGAAGCAATGACATCGATTGTACCATCGAGCAATCCCTGCAACATCGCTTCAACATCACTCTCTTTTCGCAAAGGCGGATCAAGCTTCAGGTGAGTGTTGTAGTCCTCAATATCTTCCTCGCTCAAGATCAGGTGATGGGGAGACACTTCACAGGTTACTTCGGTGCCACTCTCTTTTGCACTCGCTACCGCCTTGACTCCATTTGCCGTCGATAACTGCTGCAAATGCAGTCGAGCGCCCGTGTGCTGCGCCAGACGAATATCCCGGTCGATTGCGATCTCCTGACTGATAGCAGGAATGCCAGGCAGGCCCAGGCGATAGGAGACCGGCCCCTCGTTAATCGAACCCGCTTTGGTTAGAGCCGGTATATCGCAATGAGAGGTCACCAGCAAATTGAAATCTTTCGCGTACTCCATGCACCTGCGCAGCAGGTCCGGGCATGAAATCCCCAGGTCGGAATCTGTCAGCATGACCACCCCGCGAGCAGCCATTCCGGAGAATCCTGCCAACTCTTTGCCTTCGCGTCCCTTACTCAAGCAACCGGCAAGATACATCGGGATAGGGCTTACTTCTGAGACCAGATCTTGAACGCTCTTCATTAAGTTGCCACTGTCAATCACCGGTGAAGTATCAGGCATCAAAACCAAACCCGTCACGCCGCCATGGAGGGCAGCATCGCCACAACTTGACAACGTTTCCTTGTGATCAAAACCCGGTTCCCTCGCATGAACATGCAGGTCAAACATCCCCGGCACCAAAACACAGCCGGTGCAATCGGTCACCTCGACTTCAGCAGAGGCATCTATCCGAGCTGCTACCTGAGTAATCATCCCATCCTCATCGACTAATACATCGCCCTTTGAAAACTCGGCTGAACATTCAGTCGCAATGCTGCCATTTTTGAAAAGCCGCTTCATCTCAGTCTTTGTCAGTCTCGGATTTAAGCCAGTGCAGCACTGCCATCCTCACTGCGATACCATTCTCCACTTGAGTGCTAATGAGGCTCTTCTCGTAGCGCATCGCTTCATCAGTAATCTCCACCCCGCGATTAACCGGTCCGGGGTGCATCAAGTAGGCACCCAACTGCCTCAGCTTGACGAGACGATCACCGTTCATCCCATACATCTTGTGGTACTCAGCTACGCTGGGGAAAAACTGCCCTTCCTGCCGCTCCATTTGAACGCGGAGTAAATAAACCGCATCCGGCCCCCAGTCGAAAACTTCGTCCCACGAGTGGAGGCGCTTCATAAAGTCGTGTCGACCTGCAGGAACCAATGAACCAGGACCTAACACCCCAACTTCGATCCCTAGCTTGTTGAACAATGTACTGGTCGAACGAGCCACACGTGAGTGCAGAATATCACCGACAATCACCACTTTTCGCCCCTGATATTCTGGATAAACTTCACGAAAAGTCATGGAGTCGAGTAAAGCCTGTGTCGGATGAGCGTGATACCCGTCACCTGCATTAATGACTGAAGCCCGAGTGTGTTTGGCAACTATCTCCGGGACACCTGCGGCCTGATGCCGAATCACAATGTAATCCGTTCGCATCGCCTGAAGGGTCTCAATCGTATCGAGAAGCGACTCGCCTTTCACCACCGATGAGCTCGACACCGCAAAATTAGTGACATCGGCCGACATTCGATTCGCAGCCACTTCGAAAGAGGAACTGGTTCGAGTCGACGGCTCGTAAAAGAGATTGAGAACCGTTTTACCACGCAGTGTCGGAACCTTCTTAACTGAACGCTGGAACAGCTGCTTAAAGGGGGCAGCGTTTTCGAAAATATACTCTATTTCCTCAAGAGAGAGGCTTTCGATATCGAGCAGGTCTTTTCGCGGCTGCAGCTCACTCATTTTTCAGTCACTAGAAAGACGCCCTCGTGATCGTCGTCCTCCCGAAATCTCACTTTAACGTATTGATGCAGATCTGTATTGAGTGTTTTTCCAACGTAGTCTGGCTGAACCGGGATCTCGCGGTGCCCTCGATCCATCAAAACCGCCAACTCGATCTTCGATGGGCGCCCGTAATCGGACAAGGCATCCAGCGCAGCCCTGATCGTCCGGCCTGTAAAAATCACTTCATCAAACAAGATCACCCGGGTGCCATCGAGAGTAAACGGCACATCGGAGCTTTCCAGTTTTGGCAGCTCCGAACCCCTGTTGTCAAAATCATCCCGATAGAGAGAAATATCGAGAGTGCCCACCGGATATACGATGCCCCGAGCAGCCAGAATTCCGGCTACTCGTCTGGCCAGAGTTACTCCACGCGTATAAATACCGACAAAAGCAACTTCCTGCCCACTACATCGGGCCTCAATTTCACCGGTGAGAATGGCGATAGTCTCCTCAATCCCTTCCGGGCTCAGGATCTCTTCCGTGGTGATGTCTGAGGTATCACTCAAGTGGCATGTGCCGAAGGCATTTTGGAGAGGTATGGGAGATTGGCCCAACCGTCACTCCCTACCTCTAAACAAAAATCGGCAAAGTGCTATCAAAAATTTCGAGTTCCGATGTCGGTGCGACGCTGCATTCCGTCAAAAACGACTTTCTCACTCTCACGGTAGACGTTGGCCACAGCCTCCTGACGCGACTCCCCCCGGGCGACAACGACGAACACCCGGCCACCTGACGTCTCGAAATCACCTTTGTCATTTCGTCGTGTTCCCGCATGAAATACTCTCGCATTAGCGACCTCGCCAAGGCCGGAAATAACGTCACCACTGCGGGAGGAAACGGGATACCCCGCTGAAGCTGAAACAAGGCAGATACTCCAGCCCTCGGCAAAACTGATCAATTCAGGCTGAAGGTTGCCTTTGGCACCCTCGAATACATAGGCGGCGAAATCACCTCCGATCATCGGCAAGACGGCCTGAGCCTCCGGATCACCAAAACGGCAGTTATATTCTAGAATCTTCGGACCGTCCTGAGTCAACATGATCCCAAAATAAAGAAATCCACGATAGGGCAGCCCATCTCTACCGAGCCCTTCTACGGTAGGGCGCACAATGGTACGATCAATGACTTCACGAAGCTCATCGTCCAACATTTCGAGCGAACTCACGGCACCCATGCCACCTGTATTCGGTCCCTCATCGCCATCTCCAATCCGCTTGTAATCACGAGCCGGCGCAAGAATCTGATATTGCTCACCCACCACTGAAGCGAAGATGGAAATTTCCGGACCATCAAGAAATTCTTCTACCAGCAACCGCCCTTCACCAAACTTACGCTGAACCAGCACTTCATCGAGAAACGCTTCAGCATCAGATGCTTCAAAACAAACAGCGACGCCCTTGCCGGCAGCAAGCCCGTCGAATTTTAGAACAGTCGGGTAATTACCCCCGATCGCAGAACGGGCGTCCTCGATATTCTCCACCGCCGCATAACCGCCGGTTGGAATCTGGTGACGAACCATGAACTCCTTAGCAAACTCTTTGCTCGCTTCGAGCTGGGCCGCCTCTTTGGGAGGCCCCCAGCAGGGAATTCCGGCCACCGCACAGGCATTGGCGAGCCCTTCATCCTTCACTAGATAACTCTCTTCACCGGCGACACACAGATCAATCCCCAGATCCTGCATGGCAGAGACGAGGGAGGCCACACCATCAGCCTCAACCGGAGAGGCTAGTTCAAAAATCGCATCCGAACCCGGGAACGAGTATATCTCCGTTTCAGTGGGAGACTCATGCAATGCGGTGATAATGGCGTGCTCACGCCCACCTTTTCCTACGACTAACACTTTCATAACAAAATCCTTCTCACTCAGCCACTCCCGCCGAACCCTACAGCAAAATGTCGTAGGGACGTTCACCCGTCTTGTCCATGTATCCAACAAAAGCCTGATTCACGACCTTGAATCCGCCCGCGGTGGGATAGTTCCCGGTGAAATACCAGTCGCCATTGTGCAATGGAATAGCTTCGTGCATCGCTTCCACGGACTGATAGATCACTTCAACCTGACCCTTCCATTCTGATTCCTCAGGCGTCACCATCCGACTGACCTCTGCCGATATTTCCTCGTCAGTGAAAGACTCGTAGATTGCTTTGACCGGATTGATCATTTCCTCAACCGGCTTCTTAAGCTCCTCCTTGCAACGATAATACACATCAGTCAGCAAATTATGATCACCCCGACGTTCCAGTAAATTCACGGCTGCCTTAAACACGATAAACTTCCCGAGATGGGACATATCAATTCCGTAGCAGTCCGGGTAGCGAATCTGAGGGGCCGTCGATACCACAATAATCTTCTTCGGGTTGAGGCGCCCCAGAATCTTTATAATAGAGTCTTTCAGGGTGGTTCCCCTGACAATCGAATCGTCGAGTATTACAAGCGATTCGTCCGGCCCGATTTGATCATAGGTCACGTCGTAGACGTGGGAGACCATCTGATCGCGCCCTTTCTCCTGGGCAATGAAAGTCCTAAGCTTGATATCCTTGTGCGCGATCTTCTCGCCGCGAGGCCAGTTATTCAAGATCAGCTTATCGATGGTTTCTTCATCGAGTTCTCCCGACTTCGCCGCATCCAAGATTTCGCGCTTCACTTGATCGCGACGCAACTTGCGCAGACCATCCATCATGCCGTGGTAGGCAACCTCCGCAGTATTCGGAATGAAGGAGAAGATGGTCTTCTCGAAATCGTTGTCGATACTCTCGATGATTTTAGGAACGAGATTTGCTCCCAGGGCCATGCGCTCCCGATAGATATCCGGGTCGTTTCCACGTGAAAAGTAGATCCGCTCGAAAGAGCAGGGACGCATCTCCAACGGTTCAGCAAATTGCTTAATCTCCAGTCCACCTTTATGGCTCATCACGCCCACGTGTCCGGGAGGTAATTCCTGAACATCCTTAGTCGCAGCATTGAAGACCGTCATCAGGGGCACTCGCTCACTGGCAAATGCGATGACTTCATCGTCTTCATAGTAGAAGCACGGACGTATACCACTGGGATCGCGCAGCACAAATCCATCTCCGTTTCCAACCGCACCGGCAATGGAATAACCGCCGTCCCAAATCTCGGCGCATTTGCTCAGGATGCGGGAAATATCGAGCTCTTCAGAAATGATACCCGGAATCTTCCTGCCTTCGGTTCCTTTATCCCGCTCCCGGCGATAAATAGCATCGTGGGCCTCATCCAAATGATAGCCGATCTCCTCAAGAACAGTCTGAGTATCGGTATCAAACACAGGATGCTGTCCGCGATCAATCAAATGGTGATTGAGGTCACGGGCATTCGTCATATTAAAGTTACCCAGGACCATCATCGTCTTGGTCGGATAATTCGTTCGACGAATGTATGGGTGGCAGCCGCCTGTCCCAAAGCTTCCCGAAGTGCCATAACGCAAATGACCTAGCAATACCTCTCCACCAAACTCAAAATTCTTCTTAAACGACTCCGGGTCGCCGGGATCCATTCGCCCCTTCCGCTCAAGCTTACTCAGTGTTTTGAGCTGATCCTCCATCAATTTGATCAAAGAATCGCGTTGAGCATTGCGATCACGAAAGAGATAAGGCTGCCCCAAAGGCACATCAAGCTTACAGCACCCGATCC
The DNA here is from genome assembly GCA_963975655.1 of uncultured Verrucomicrobiales bacterium. GTDB lineage: Bacteria > Verrucomicrobiota > Verrucomicrobiia > Verrucomicrobiales > DEV007 > Arctic95D-9. The sequence continues at coordinate 5,449 of CAXBHX010000034.1, read as the reverse complement.
CGACGCCGTCCTGACCTCGGTTGTGCTGTTTCTCCATGAGGAGATAGAGGCGCTGAAAACCCCACAAGCAGGTGCCATACTTATCGTGATACCAGGCAAGGTCTTTCTTCAGCCTCACGAAGGCCAAGCCACACTCGTGATGAATTGGGTCACTCATTTTGCCGTCTAATTAAAGTCAGTTAGTGACCTCGACCTTGACGGCCCCAGAATCATCGACTTCACCGATCACGCGAGCGCCTTCCATGACGCCCGCCGCAGCTTCCGCCTGATCAGCAGGGACCACCACAACCCAGCCCCAGCCCATGTTGAACGTTTTCACCGCTTCGGCGTCTTCAACGAAAGATAAAACCTTACCCACTGCACCGAGTTCCCAACGGGGAATTGAAATGTTGGCACCCTTCTCACCGAGAAGACGCGCCAAATTCTCAGGAAGGCCTCCACCGGTGTTATGAGCCATCGCCTTCACATCCAGCGACAATTCGCGCAAACCTGCGACAACGTCGTGGTAAAGCCGGGTTGGCGCGAGAAAGTCGACCCACTCATCGTCATCAATCAGGCCTGGATTGGCGGCAAGAATCTTACGAATCAGACTCCAGCCATTCGCGTGAAATCCATCTGAAGGGTAACCAACGAACTTGTCTCCCACCGCAATAGCGGATGGATCGATCAAGTCGGGCTTCTCAGCTGCGCCCACACAAAAGCCACTCAATTCGATAACACCGTCAGGCACAATGCCCGGCATTTCTGCGGTTTCTCCACCGGCGAGAATGCAGTCACAATCAGCCAGATAATCAGCCATCCCCTTGATGAGGCGCTTGATCTTGACCTTGTCGATCCGACCCACTCCAACGTAGTCGAGGAAGAGAAGAGGATCGCCACCAGTGGTGAGAATATCGTTCACACTCATGGCCACGAGGTCTTTCCCCGCGATCTCAAGTTGATCGTGCTCCAGCAACAGCTCCAACTTCGTTCCCACGCCATCGCAACCAGTCACAATAACCGGCTCCTTGTAATCGCTGAGATCGTAGCTCGCAGCAAACAGCCCAAAGGACTGCATCAGCGAACGTTTTGCTTCAGTTTGACGCCGGAGTTCACCGATATCCCCGACCAATGCGGCCGCTTCTTCGATATCGACTCCCGCTCCTTTGTATGTGAATTCGCCGCTCATTCAGTTTGAGGATGTAACAGATTCGTATAACGAGCGGAAGAGATAATAACCACTCCCCCACTTTTCTTCATCATCACCAGACTGGCTTTTCCAATCAGGATCGTAGTGATCTTCGCGATGAATAAATCGTTCAGGGTGAGGCATCAGCCCAAACACCCGTCCACTTTCGTCCTGCAAGCCGGCAATTTGTTCAAAACTCCCGTTCACATCAGTGGAATAAGTCAGCGCAGCGGCACCACTTTCGCGATACCCCTTGGCCTCGCTTGCCTCCATAGTAACGAACCGCCCCTCAGCATGGGCCACAGGAAACTCAAACGACTCAGGAAGCTGAGAGAGAAACGGGCTCTCGGGCGCGTGGTTCTGCAAAGTCACCCACTGGCATTGAAAACGACCACTAGTGTTCTCGACAAGGCTCCCCTTCGGCAGGAGATCAAGTTGCGTTAAAATTTGAAACCCATTGCAGATTCCGAGCAGGTAACCTCCGTCATCCCTGAACTTCTTCAAAGCATCGCCAATCTTCTGCTCGGTAACGAGTCGGGCTAACCGACCGGACATCACGTAGTCACCGTAGCTGAATCCGCCTGACAAAACCACCAGACTAATACCGTCAAGGGTGTCCTTTGTCAGAGCCGATATCGGCACGACTTCAGAACTGAAACCAACCACTTCCAGCGCACGAGAAGTTTCCTCGTCGCAATTGGTGCCGGGGAATTTTAGTAGTACTGCGCGAGGCCGTTCTTCCATAGCGATTTGAGTTCGTCGAGCGATTCGTCGATCAAAGATTCGTTTCCTTGACTGATTTTCAGATTTGAGTGTTCCCCGGTGGCACGTCCGAGACAGGCAAAAGGCAGGCCTTTGAATAAAGCTGCCACTTTCTCCACATTGTCCGGCGCGATCTCCACCACGAGACGTGAAGGCGATTCGCCAAAAAGTATTGCCGCTATCGAGGTATCATCCTCCATAGGGATCGAGCAAAGGTCGATTTCTAGACCAGCCTTACCAGAGAAAGCAGCCTCAGCCAAAGTCACGGCAAGACCTCCCTCACTAACATCGTGAGCAGAAAGAATAAGCCCTTGCTTAATCGCCTCGTAATACTTGCGGTAAGAGGACATGGCCTCGTCGAGATCCGTCGCCGGCACAGTGGCATTGGTGAGACCTTTTTGACGGGCAAACACAGAGCCACCGAGCTGAGACTTCGTGTTTCCGATAATCGCCAAAATACTGTCTTTCCGACGTAGCGACGCACCCACCACATGTGAGGAATCTTCCACCACTCCCATGCCACTGATGAGAATAGTCACCGGAATCGAAACGGGCCCCTCTTCAGTTTCAAAATAATTATAGAACGAATCTTTTCCAGAAACGAACGGCGCACCGTAGACCTCAGCCGCTTCAGCAATGCCTTTTACGGTTTCGACGAGGGCTCCCAACTCCTCTTCTGCATCAGGATTCCCCACGCAGAAGTTATCAAGAATGGCGAGGCGATCAGGATCAGCTCCCGAAGCCACCATCTGACGTATGCATTCATCGACGCAAGCCGTGCCCATCGCGTAGGGGTCTGTCTTACCCCACTCGGGAAGAATCGCCACACTCATCGACATGAGCCGGTCACTGCCATTGATACGAAGCACCGCTGCGTCTTGAGGCGCATCACCACTCGCACCACCCAACGGCTTCAATACCGTATTGCCCTGCACCTCGTAATCGTATTCACGGATGATGGGCTCACGGGAAACAATCGCAAAATCAGACAACAACTCGCGCAAGTCACCCCCCGCGTTGTGAAGAACAGGCGCTTCGATGGCTTCGGTCTTCACCTGCCATTTAGAACTGAGCTCACGAGTCGGCGCAGTGTGCAACTTCGAACAATCCAACTGACAGACCGTCTCACCATGATGCGTTACCTTGAGAATACCCGAGCCGTCGGCATCACCGAGAACAATGAGCTCAGTCTCGTAAAGATCGGCCAGCTTTTGGAGAGCCTCCATGGATTCCTCCTTTACGGCCAACACCATGCGCTCCTGGCTTTCGCTGATAAAGATCTCCCAGCTCACCAGGCCGGGCTCCTTGAGCTTCACATTGTCGAGATTGATAGTTCCGCCACACTCTTCCAGCATCTCACCCGCAGCGCTGGAGTATCCTCCCGCTCCGCAGTCAGTGATGAATTCAATGAGATCCGCATCGCGAGCCGCCAAAACAAAGTCAGCCGCTTTCTTCTCCTCAATTGGATTACCTATCTGAACAGCCTGCTGATCCGATTCATGGCTCTCCGTATCGAGGGCGGCCGAGGAGAATGTCGCTCCGTGCAAACCATCTCGACCGGTACGGCCACCCACTGCGATCACGACCATCCCCTTGTCGACCTCTTTGTCGATATACTTGATTGGAATCGAACCTGCCGTTCCGCAATATACGAGTGGATTGTAGATATATGAATTATCGAACTGGATCGCTCCACTGACCGTAGGTATCCCCATGCGGTTGCCGTAGTCACGAACCCCACGGACCACGCCACGCATGATACCCAGGGGATGAAGCACATCGTCAGCCTTGATGTTGTCCATCGTGGTATCCGGCGAGCCGAAACAAAAGACATCGAGCGAGCCGATCGGTTTGGCACCTTTGCCCGCTCCCAAGATATCACGAACCACCCCTCCAATACCTGTGTTCGCACCCGCATAGGGCTCGATCGCACTTGGGTGATTGTGGGTCTCCGCTTTGAGGCAAATTGCCTGCTCGTCATCCAGTTTGATGAATCCCGCATTGTCATGAAACGCGGAAAGCACGAATCCTGGCTTGGTGTCAAAAATCCGATGGGAAACGTCGTAAATATAGGTCTTAAAAAGCGACTCTACGGTTTCCTTTTTGCCATCGATCTCGTGCTCGATCGTCGCACCGAAAATCCGGTGCTTGCAGTGCTCACTCCAAGTCTGGGCAATCACTTCGAGTTCGACATCTGTCGGCTCGCGTTCCCATCCTTTGTAGATCGCCTGAACGGCCAACATGTCCTCTTCAGAGAGAGACAGGTTCATGAACTTGCTCAGCTCAAAGAGCTTGGGCCCATCCAGATCCGAAATCTTGAGAATGCGATAGTGGTCCGCCGGGGCATCGGCAATCTGATCGAGAATCGATTCAGGGGAAGATTGGGTCTCTGACTTAGACATTTTCCTGACCTCCTTGGATAACGCTCCAGTTGTGGATTGCAAAGTTACAAATATCTCGAATAAAGCGCTTCGATTCGTCTTTTTCGCCACCGAACAGATAGAGTCGCTGGCGGATATTCAGTTCTTTCAACTCAAATCCGGGGCCCTCGATTCCCTTGTAGTAGGTGAGAATTGCTTCCTTCTCTAAATCAAGCGCACCGGGTTTCATGCCGTATTCCAGCACAAAGGTGAAATCGCTCAGAGCCGGGTCCTCACCCTCATGAAGTTCCTGACTGATAGGATCGAGCAAAGTCTTCTCCATAAAAGACTCAAGCTTCTTCTTCTTCCCTTCGAACTCGATCTCATACCGACGGGTGCGTCGGAAAGTAAGCCCACCGTCCAGGGGCTCGTAGAGCAGTTCATTGGCATCACCGGCATCAATATACCGGTCGCTGATTTCGAATGTTTCCCGCATCGTTGAAAACAGAGTTGGTCTCTGACGTATTCCGTGACGAATCTTCCTTTTCGTAGGCCGTATTCGTGATGAGTCAACCGCACATCCTTAACTGATACCGTTTATTTTGCGGAATCCGTGCAACACGCCCTCGGCCCGATAAAATTCAATTTCACTGCGGCCCGCTTCTTCCAGCCTTACTTTCACGTCATCGGCCTCAGTCTGACCCAGCATGTATTCACGAATCGCCGTCATTTTTTGGATCTGAATACCAAGAAACGCGGCGGACACTTCTGGGGTTTTCGCATAGTCGCCCGAATCTTGGCCGGCGGCTAGAATTTCCGTAAATGCCACGCCCTCTTCCTGCCCCCGAGCTTTCGCCGCTTTGATGCCAGTGATCCAATCTCCGTGCAGCAGCGTGAAATAGTCGCGCATCGCCTGCTTGTTGTAGTGATTCACGAACCTCTCTCCGTCCACATCGATAAACATGGTGGCCCGAAACGAATCAGTATCGATCGTGTCGACAAAGACGATGTCGTCCCCATCTTTGGCGAACTCCCATTTGATATCCCACATCAGCAAACCGATTTCCTCGATCAACTGTCGAACAACCCAGGCACCCAGAATCGCCAATTTACCACTGTCCGAAAAATGCGGCCCGGAAAGGCCGCTCATCACGAGAGC
>CAXBHX010000033.1:0-61241 GCA_963975655.1 uncultured Verrucomicrobiales bacterium | reverse complement strand
CGACAGCTCTACCGATTCGCTATTCCCACTCGATGCTAGCCGGCGCCTTTGTCGAGATGTCGTAGAGCACCCGGTTCACACCGGCCGCTTCGTTGAGAATTCGCCTACCCGCCGCGAGTCGAAACCGCAAATACAATGCACCGCCAAGATTCAACTCGGAAGGCGCTGCCGGCAGGCAGTGACTCAGCTCAAAATTGAACTGCCTTTATCCACAAAACAATTAATATGGTGGAGCCACTTTATGAAGAAAATGACATGCAGACAATTAGGAGGAGCTTGTGACCTGGAGTTTCAGGCAAACTCATTCGAAGAGATCGCCGAAATGAGCAAGAAACACGGCATGGAGATGTTTCAAAAGAATGATGAAGCACACCTGAAAGCAATGAATGACAGGCAAGAGTTGATGCAATCCCCGGAGACTATGAACAAGTGGATGGAAGAGCGAAGTAAAGAATTCGAGGCACTGCCAGATCTATAAATAGGAAGCAGCACAACGGCGCAATAGCCAATTCGGCGTGGCAGGAATTTTGCACAATCCCCCTCAACTACGCCTCACGCCTGTGCCAGTCGGAGCGGTGTTCTGATACGCTCTGCTCAAGCAAAGAACGTCAACGAAACCTGGAATAAAAACTATGAATCGATCCATCCGAACCGCCTTCATCCTTTGTGCTGTCAGCTTTTGTCAGCTTGGATCTGGCACCGCCCAAGAACTGAAAAAAGAGGCACGTGTAATGACTTGGGTCCCTCCCTACGCAGTAGACACATGCAGGAAGCGCTTGGATCAATCGTTCGATGGAGTCGGCATGAAGGACGGCCTGACTCACTTGGGCCTCCAGTTCTGGCGTCCCACCAAGGACGGCGGACTCAAGCTGGTCGAAGGATTTAAGCCAATCGCCGAATCCACGATTTCTCATTTTCAGAGGTGGGGGCAAGCCCACGGTGTGCGGACAATGCTCTGTGTTTACAACGGAACCGCCGAAGGCTGGGACTGGGAATTGGCGAAGACCGCATTCGATACCCATCGGGAGAGATTGGTTGAAGCGCTGGTTTTCGAGACCGTGCGACTTAAGCTCGATGGGGTCGATATCGACTTCGAGGGTAGTGGAAAACTTGAAGGGGATCGGGAGGCTTTCATCCAATTCATCAAGGAACTGTCAGAACGCCTTCATGCAGAGGGCAAAGAACTCACAGTTGATACATTTGCCTACAAGTGGCATGCCCCGAATCAAAGATGGTGGGCAGATCTTCTCCCCCACATTGATGGCCTGCATGTGATGGGCTATTCCGAAACCGGAGTTGGGGCCGCCGATTGGAGGTCCTACGACTTCATCAAAGCTGCCGCAGGAGACCACTCATCTAAGCTGCTTCTGGGCGTGGCGAGCAATGCTGGGGTGTGGCAGAAGAAGCCAGCCAGCGAACACCTTGCGTGGATCTACGAGGATGCATCAGTTGGCCTGGCCATCTGGGATGTTCAACTGAAAGGCGCTGCGTGGCGAAGCAAGGAAATGTGGCAGACGGTCGCGAAAATAAAGGGAGTCGCTGACCTACCCGCCCGCCAGAGGTGATCACACTTGGCCTTTTGCGATCTCAGCACAGAACCGCGCCATACTAGCCTAGCGACATACTCAGCATGCCGCTAGCGCGCTATTCAAAATAGCGAAAGCGATACCGCCTCGCTATTCCCACTCGATACTCGCAGGTGGCTTAGTCGAGATGTCGTAAAGCACCCGGTTCACACCGGCCACTTCGTTGAGAATCCGATTGGAGATTTCGCCAAGTAGCTCGTAAGGCAAGTGCACCCACTCAGCGGTCATCGCGTCCTCACTCGTCACCGCACGCAGGCTCAGAGCATACTCGTAACTTCGCTCATCCCCCTTGACCCCAACCGTCTTGGTAGGAATCAGCGCCGCGTAGGCCTGCCACACAGAATCATACCAGTGACGCTCGCGCAGCAATCCGATGAAAATATCGTCAGCTTCGCGAATGATACTCAGTTTCTCCTCTGTCACCTCACCGGGACAACGAACCGCCAAACCGGGACCGGGAAATGGATGACGTCCCACGACGCGCTCAGGCAGGCCCAGAACACGGCCCAACTCACGAACCTCATCTTTGAAAAGCTCGTCGAGCGGCTCAATGATCCGGCCTTCCGCTTTCAGCTCCATAATACGATCCACCCGATTGTGGTGGGTCTTAATGGTGGAGGCAAGAGAGCCACTCGTGGCGCTCTCAATCACGTCAGGATAGAGAGTCCCCTGAGCCAGCAGCTCGACATCAGAGCCCACCGCATCAAAGAACACCTTTACGAAAAGCCGGCCAATAATCCGACGCTTCTCTTCTGGATCACTCACTCCAGCTAAAGCGGTCAAGAAGAGCTCCGTCGCATCAATCATTTCGATGTCGATGCCAATATCACCAAAAAGTGAAAGCACCTCTTCAGCCTCCCCTTTTCTCAGGAGTCCATTGTTGACGAAGATATTCCGAGTATCCACTTTCGCTTCGTGAAGCAGCGCAGCCAGCACGGACGAGTCCACGCCTCCTGAAACACCACAAACCACTTTTCGGCCAGCCACCTGCTCTTGGACTTTCGTCACCAGTTCGTCTTTGAATGAAGCAATCTGGAACGAAGGCAGATTAGTCGCCCGATTGAGAAAGCTACGCAGAATCTGTGTCCCTTCCGTGGTGTGAGACACCTCGGGGTGAAACTGAATCCCGAAGAAACGCTCATTCCATCGCAGAGCGACAGGAATCCCATCTAAATTGCGCCCCATGACCTCGCATCCCTCAGGCAGCTCACTCACCGTGTCGGAGTGACTCATCCAGATCTGAGAATGTCCCTCCAACTCACCGAAGATACCGTCGACACCGTCCTCAGCAAGCAACGTTGCGGGCCCATACTCACGAGTATTCCCGGGAGCGACCGAACCACCGAACTTCGTATTGAGAAGCTGCATGCCGTAGCAAACGCCAAGAACTGGCACGCCCATTTCTACCAGGTAATCAAAATCAATATCCGGAGCATCATCCTCCAGAGTCGAGCGAGGACCGCCCGATAGAATGACGGCAGCAGGCTGGCCTGTCTCACGCAGTTCAGAGGGTTGATAGAGTCGGGAGAAGTAGCCCAGTTCACGAATACGACGCACAATGAGTTGCGTGTATTGCGAACCATAATCGATAACAGCAATGGGATGTTCCATATCAGAAAAGCAAAGAAGTAAATGAGGCTGCAGCCCCACTAAGGGCAGCTCGAATAATTAGCTGGGACGGTAGTTGACCGGTTCCTCGGTGATCGTGATGTCGTGAGCGTGACTCTCTTTGAGACCACCGGAAGTGATGCGAACAAACTGGGCTCGTTCCCGAAGAAACTGAAGGCTCTCGGCTCCGACGTAACCCATACCACTGCGGAGACCGCCCAGAAGCTGAAACACCGTGTCGGTCAAAGGTCCGCGATAAGGAACCCGAGCTTCGACTCCCTCGGCCACCAACTTGCCTGAAGAATTCTGGCCGTATCGATCACCGGATCCTTTGCGCATTGCCTTGAGCGATCCCATGCCACGGTATTCCTTCCAGGCACGTCCCTGGTGGTTCACCATTTCACCCGGACTCTCGCGGCAACCAGCCAGCAAAGATCCCAGCATCACGAGATCAGCGCCTGCAGCCATTGCCTTGACCACATCGCCTGAATAACGAATGCCTCCGTCAGCGATCAGTGAGATTCCCTTCTCCCGACAGACCGGAGCCACATTCTTGATCGCGGTGAACTGAGGCGTTCCCACTCCGGCAATCACCCGAGTCGTGCAGATCGATCCTGGACCCACACCCACTTTAATGGCAGCCGCTCCCGCTGAGATCAAATCTGCCGCACCATCCGCGGTCACGACGTTACCGGCCACGACCGGCTTGCCGAACTCACTGTTGAGATGCTCAATCACGGAAAGCACGCGCTCAGTGTGGCCCGTTGCCGCATCGATAAAGACAGCATCAGCTCCAGCCTCGATGACTCCCTGCGCACGCTCGAAATAATCTTCGCCCACGCCGATGGCAGCGCCGACACGCAGTCTTCCGAGATCGTCCTTGGCGGAGTTCAAATACATGTCCCGCTTTTCAATGTCCTGGGCTGTGATCAGTCCAGCCAGCCTACCCTGATCATCAACCAACGGCAGCTTCTCGATTCGGTTCTGCTGGAGAATACGACGCGCTTCTTCGAGCCCCGTCGATTGGGGTGCCATGATGAGCCGGTCTTTTGGGGTCATCACACTCGCCACCGTGGCACTGGGATTCTCGATATACCAGAGATCGCGACTGGTCACCATTCCGATCAACAATTGGTTGGCATCGACCACAGGGAATCCGTTGACCCCCTTCTCATGCATCACTTGCTGAAGCTCAGCTAGGCTGACATCTGCCGAGATAGTGAACGGGTCGGTGATCACCGTATTCTCGGATCGCTTCACCTTGGCCACCATGTCGGCCTGATCTTCGATCGGCATATTGCGGTGAATCACCCCGATACCGCCTTCCCTTGCCAGAGCGATCGCGAGACCGTCTTCGGTCACCGTATCCATCGCCGAGGAAATAATCGGGATGTTTAAAGGAATGCCGGCTGTGAGCTGCGTCGAAACATCAACTTCAGCGGGAAGCACCGCGCTGCGCTGCGGCACCAAAAGAACGTCGTCAAAACTGAGACCAAGAGGAAGATCACCCATAGATAATGTTTAGGAGGAACCGCCGCTCGATCAAGCGAAAGTTTAGCTCAAGAAGCAATTTAGGAGTCGAAAGTAGCCCATCTCTCCCCATTCCGCCCCCAAGTGAGAGCCAGAGACAAATTTTGAGACCAAAATCCCCTACTCCACCCGCTTCGTCCCCGGCCGAACTGCCGGAATTTCGGAGAGCCGCTCGGGCACTTCGTCAGGCTCAAAGACAGGAAACTGAATCTCCATGCAGGAAACCACCGGATATTCGCCGATATGGTCCTTCCCTGACCGATTCACGATCACAAAGACTCCCGCGACCTCGCCGCCCTGAGAGGCAATAAAATCCGTCAACTCCAGGAGAGTTCCACCGGTCGTGATCACATCCTCGACCAAAAGCAGGCGCTCGCCGGGCTTGATTTCAAATCCACGCTTCAGTTCGAGCTGGTTGCTTTCCGGATTCCTCTCTGCGTAAATGGTCCGGGCATGCATCGCCAGCCCCACCTGCTGCCCCACAGGCACCCCGCCCATGGCCGGGCTCAGAACCACATCGATCTGCCCGAGTGCCTGCATCGCCTCGACCCGCTGATCGATCATTTTCTGCAGCTCCCAGGGATGCTGGACTAGCTTTCCCTTTTTAACATAGAAACCCGAATGTTTCCCGCTCGCGAGGATAAAGTGTCCCTGCTCTACTGCTCCGTAATCCTTGAGCAATTCAATCGTTTCATCCGGTGACGCTGGCAATTCGGTCCGCATAATCTTTAGCTTTTTCTGTGAATGATAAATGTTCGTCCGCGTAGAGAATGCCACGCGACACATTGATAACAGAAGGAGCTGAGCGATCGGCGCCACTCAAGGCATCGAGATCCCCACCCTGTGCCCCAAGGCCGGGGATCAGAAGCGGGACATCCGGCATTCGGGCGAGCACCTCCTCAGATGCGTTGGTCAGTCCAAGCACGAGCCCGATACTGCCTTCGCCGGCAGGAAAGTCCGCCGCGCGTCCGGCCATGTCGCCTACGAGCTCGAACACCTTCCGACCACTCGCTAGGTCATGAGTTTCCAGATCGGCTGCGCCCGCGTTGGAAGTGACGCCCAACAAATACACTCCCTTTCCGGGATACTGGAGAAAAGGCTCCACTGAATCAAATCCCATGTAGGGGCTCAAGGTCACTGCGTCGACATCCCAGTTCTCGAAGTAACCCTTGGCGTAGTGCTCCTGGGTAGTCCCGATGTCACCACGCTTGGCGTCGAGAACGATAGGCACTCCCGTCGCCTTCATCTTGCCAATCAGCCGCTCGATCATGGCGTAACCCGCCACGCCCAGGGCTTCAAAATACGCAATATTCGGTTTGAATACCGCCGCGAATTCCGCCGTTTCAGCGATGACTTGCTCGCAGAACGACTCGATCGCCTCCACCGAATCATGACGGTCGGGGCGAGGATCCAGCCCCACACACAGAGCACTACCGGTCTCAGCAATTCGTTGGCGCAAGGTTTCGGCGTAAGTCATGAATGGCAATGGGTATCGGTCGAGGACAGTGCAGCACTCAACAGGGTTAGGTGCATCAGTCAACCCTGTTTGGCCTAAAACAGCCCTGTCGCCGGGGTCTTCGACCCCGGTCAAACATCGAGCTACTCATGAACACACACCAACCTGACCTCACAGAGGCCAGCTACTCAAAAGTAAGCATCAACTACGGCAAAACGCCTGCTACAGCTTCGCCACAATGGCATCACCCATTTCAGCGGTGCCGACCTTTTTCTGGTCATCGGCACCGGTGTAGATGTCGCCAGTGCGAAGCCCATCGTCGATCACCGCTTTCACGGCAGCCTCAATCGCATCAGCCGTGTCGCCGAGGCCGAATGAAAAGCGAAGCATCATGGAGGCAGAGAGAATCTGTGCAATGGGGTTTGCGATCCCCTGGCCGGCGATGTCAGGAGCCGATCCACCACTCGGCTCAAACATGCCGAAGTAAAGGCCGTCCCCTTTGCTTTCACCGAGGCTGGCGCTGGAGAGCATACCCAGCGAGCCGGCGATCATGGCCATTTCGTCGCTGAGAATATCACCGAACAGATTCGGCGCGAGCACCACATCAAATTCGCGAGGACGGGCGATCAACTGCATCGCCGCATTATCGACGTAGAGGTGATCGAGCTTCACATCAGGGTAGTCTTTAGCCACTTCCTCGACGGTCTCTCGCCAGAGAATTCCGTTCTGAAGCACGTTGGCTTTATCGATTGAAGTGATTCGCTTGTCACGCTTCTGAGCCGCGGAAAATGCGACATGGGCAATGCGGGCAATCTCACTCTTGTGATAAATCATCGTGTCGATCGCGACCTTTTCCCCGTCCCGCTCTTCGATACTCTTAGGCTGCCCAAAATAGATCCCACCGGTCAACTCGCGGACGCAGAGGACATCGAATCCTCCAGCGATACGGTCTTCTTTGACGGGAGAAGCATGGGTCAATGCAGGAAAGCACACGGCAGGGCGAAGATTGGCAAAAAGTCCAAAGTGCTTGCGCAGCGGAAGCAGTGCGCCCCGCTCCGGCTGCTGATCTGGCGGGAGGGTCTCCCATTTAGGGCCTCCGACAGAGCCAAAAAGAATCGCATCGGCGGCGGCACATGCGGCAACCGTGTCATCAGGCAGTGGTGACCCGGTCGCGTCGATCGCTGCGCCACCTACCAGTTTTTCTTCGATTTCGAAAGTCAATCCATCGCGCTCTGCGATCCGATCAAGCACCTTGCGGGCTTCTTTCATCACTTCCGGACCGATTCCGTCTCCGGACAGGACGGCAATTTTGTAAACTTCGCTCATGGCTGAGACAAAAGACCGGATCGGTCCCGCCGCAAGCCGAAAAAACGATCACTCTTCTTTCGGAGCCTCTTTGAGGGCGATCGCGTCATCCCACTGGATGGCATCGATGCTTCCGGTCCCTGACCGGGACTCAGCCAGAACCACCCCGTCAGGATTGACTACCCGGACCAGTATACCAATGGGCTCGTCTTCCTTGTAAACCTGCCCACTGCTGAGCATCCGGTTAACTTCAAAGGTGTCAGTCGTGACCAAAGCATCCCGATTAAAAGGCATTTCGCCCAAGTTACCCACCCCTGAGACCCTGACCCGGCGATCCTCCTCGCTGGAGGAATACGAGGATGACCAACCTCCGTCACTAGACTGATAGACTCGGAGCCCCTCTTCCCAAATAACGACGTATTCAAGCTTGGCCGCCTCCAAAGTCTCCCGAGAGAGATTTCGCGCGGTCACCTCATAGGCAGTGAAGCGCTGCTCGTAGGAATAGTATCCGTCGTCATTTTCGTGGCGCTCGGTTTCCAGAGCCTTCTTATCGATTTCGATCTCAAGACGATAGTCCGTCTTCACCTCCACCACTCGAGTCTTGAGCCAGTCCTTGATATATTGCTGATCGTCGAGGCTGAGCTGGATGATAGGCGATTCAAACTCACGGCCATCCTCAAACTGGATATTCATGAGTTGACGGTCCTCTGACAGATCAAGCAACACAGCCGTTATCTCTTTCCCTGCCTTATCGGTGAACACATGCAATTCTCCCCCACTCTGCGCATGAAGCGATAGAGCAGCCGAAAGAATCAACACGATGACACCGACTCGAAACATGGGGGAAGGTAGCTCAGATCAGCCTGAGAGGCCACCCAGATACACGTTACGATTGTATGGCTCAATCAAAAGGTTCATGGGCACGGATTTGGGAAACGATGATGAACGGTATCAATCGCTTTTCGGACCTCCCCCGGAAGCTTTACGTCAACACTGGCGATATTTTCCCGAAGTTGATCCATCGTCGTCGCACCGATCAAATTACTGGCCACATGATGTCTCTGGTTGATCCAGGCCAGGCTCATCTGAGCCAGACTGAGCCCGGCTTCATCTGCTATCTTCGCATACGCCTCAATCGCGGCATCACTATTCGGACCGTTGTAGCGCGCAAATCGCTCCCAGAGGGTGAGACGGGCCCCGTCGGGCCACGCACCTCCACGGTATTTGCCTGATAGACGACCAAACGCCAGAGGGGAATACGGCAAGGAGCGGATTCCCTCTTCGTGACAGACCTCAGAGAGCCCGCCATCGAAAGTGCGATTCAGTAGATTGTATGAATTCTGAACTGTGATGATCTTGGGCAACCCAAGGTTCTCGGCCAGTTGCAGAAACTTCATTGCCCCCCAGGGGGTCTCATTAGACAACCCAATGTGTCTGACTTTCCCCTGCTCGACTAAATCGGCCAGCACCGCCAGTGTTTCCTCTATCGGAACCGAGTCGGACCGCTTGGGTGGCGAATAGTCCCTAGCGCCAAACAAGGGTACGGGGCGGTCAGGCCAGTGAAGCTGATAAAGGTCGATATAGTCAGTCTGCAAACGCTTCAGACTGCCCTCCACGGCCTCCATGATATTCACACGATCGAGACGGGCACCATCGCGAATATGGCTCACATGCGGCCCCGGCCCCACTACTTTGGTCGCCAGAATCACGTTGCCTCGATGCCCGTTCGCAGCGAACCAGGTCCCGACAATCCGCTCCGTCTCATGACAGGTCTCCGCAACAGGAGGAACTGGATACATCTCGGCCACGTCGAACAGGTTCACGCCCTGTTCGAGGGCGTAGTCCATCTGCTCGTGAGCTTCGACCTCGGTATTTTGTTCACCCCAGGTCATCGTGCCCAAACCAATCAGGCTGACCCGGAGATCGGTGTGCGGAATGTCACGGTATTCCATACAGGAATGGGAGGGAAACAAGAAGGAAGGGCCGTCGGGCAGGCTAGCCGTTACGAATCACGAGCTGATTCTTGCCGCCCCGGCCCTTTTCCTCAGCCCATACGCGATGCACGTGATTGTAAATCTGACCGACCGTCTGCTTATTCTGCAACCGATACTCCGAAGTCTTGGCATGAGTCGTGTCGGGATAATGCTTGGTCACCATCGTGTCGATGTCGCCCATCCCGGCTTTATTGGTGCCTTGATTTGCCAGATCTTTGATCCGGTTGAACGTAGCGCTACCAGTGGTGATCGACGAAGATTCATTGACCGACTCGATGTAGTAAAAACGAGCCGTCTGCCCGCCGTCTGTATCCACAGTGACCTCAAACACACGAATTCCTCCATCGATCAGATACTCGTGCTGACTCACAGAGGTGATCTGATCAAGACGGGCTACGAACCGGCCTTTAGCGGTGATCACTTCCCAGAAACCGGCGATCCCCGGTTGTGCTCCGTCGTCTTGAACATCCTGAGCGACGAGGGGAAAGGCTACCGAAACGTTAAGCAAAACGACAGTGAGGAAGGCTGAAATCTTCATGGTGAGTGAGGCTATCGCAATCTGACATTGCTGTCTATACGCTATCAATAGAACTCTCCGGATTCGGAAATGCACCTCAGAATTGGGAGCTATGCGGCTTTGCCTAAGATATGACGCTCTTTTTCTCAAAAAAATACGTACCATCAAAAGAAGAGCACTTCGCGCTTTCTTCAGATAGCTTCATGGACGTCTCATGAGGCACCTCATACTTACTTCACTAGTTCTGGCAATACCGCTCTGCTCCAACGCAGCAGGAGGCGCGGTTGACTTCGCCAGAGACATCCGCCCGATATTATCTGACAAATGCTTCTTCTGTCATGGCCCGGACGAAGAGGATCGCAAAGCGGAGTTGCGACTCGACCTCCGCGAAAGTGCGTTTTCCGAAAGAGACGGAGTCACTCCGATTCATCCAGGCGACCTTGAAAAGAGCGACTCATGGCAACGGATCATCACGGATGACGAAGACGACCTGATGCCGCCACCAAAGGCCAACAAGTCGCTCACGGAAAAAGAAAAATCATTGATCCGCCAATGGATTGAGGAAGGCGCGGAATGGACGGAACACTGGTCATTTATCCCACCTCAGAAGGTGGCCCCGTCCAACGCGTCAGATGGGTTGGATTCTCGCGCTGAGATCGATCAGTTCATTAACGCCCAGCTAGGAGATGCCGGACTTACGGCCGCCCCCGAAGCAGACCGACGTATTCTGATTCGCCGTCTCTCATTCGACCTCAACGGGCTGCCGCCCACTCAGGAGGAAGTGAACCGCTTTGTGAAGGATCAATCCGCCGACGCCTACGAATCCCTGGTCGACCGCCTCCTCGCTTCAGATGCCTACGGGCAACGCATGGCTCTAATGTGGCTCGATGCTGCTCGCTACGGGGACACCTCCGTCATGCACGCAGACGGCCCCCGGGATATGTGGGCGTGGCGAGACTGGGTAGTCGATGCCTACAACAGTAATCAGCCGTATGACCAGTTCTCCATCGAACAAATTGCGGGAGACCTGATCCCGAACCCCACCAATGCGCAACTCATTGCTTCAGGCTTCAACCGCAATCATCCCAGTTCGGACGAAGGCGGCGCCATTGCTGAAGAACTCCGGGTCAGCTATGTCGTCGACCGTGTCATGACAACGGCCAACGTCTGGTTGGGACTGTCAATGGAGTGCGCTCAATGCCACGACCACAAGTACGATCCTGTTTCTCAGAAGGAATACTATCAATTCTATGCCTACTTCAACAATACTGAGGATCCCGGCATGCAAACCCGGCGAGGCAATCAGTCTCCCGTCGTTGAAGTCGTCACTCATGTCGAAGAAGACAAACTTCGAGTGCTCGATTCAAAACTAACCGATATCTCAAAGTCACTCAAACCCGCTCGAGCTGAGGCATTGGGCAATTCCATCGAGGCTGGGACAAACGAGCCTGACAAACACCGTGACGTGAGGTTTAAGAACTTAAAACACTTCTACCCTCTCAATGAAAACCGCGGACGATTCATCAGCGACGCCATCGGTTCAGCCGATCTAGTGGGTGCCACCGCAATCCTCTGTTCTGAGCGTGAACCGGGCAATCCCATTCTAAAACTCACCGGAAGCCGCGTCTTTGATGCAGTCGACTTCAGTGAGTTCGATGTCAAAAGCCAGCTCACCCTTTCCACCTGGATTCGTATCGAGTCGCCGGAGATATCTCGCGGAGCCGTTTTTGCCAAAATGGATGAAGCCAGCAATCATCGCGGTTTCGATCTCTGGATACAGAAGGGAAAACCGGCGATTCACTTGATCAACTCTTGGCCTAAAAATGCGCTCAAAGTTGTCTCCGAACAGGCCCTGATACCGGGCAAATGGCAACACGTTGCGATCACTTACAACGGCGGAGGCACCCCGGATAGCGTCAAAATCTATATAGACGGAAAGGCCGTCGCCCAAACCGCCGAGGCCAAAAAGCTGACCGGAACAATGAAGAACGACGTTCCCTTTCGGATTGGCGGGCGATCCAACGAGTCAGTTTTTGAGGGGGAGATCGATGACATTCATATTTACGACCGAGCGCTGAAACCGGCAGAAATCAGTTGGGCTCAACAAGACCTCCTCAAAGAGGCCCTCACCACTGTGCCGGAGAAGAGATCAAAGGCTCAGAAAGCAATTGTCACAGCAAACTCACTCATTCAATCGACGAAATTCACTGATCTGAGAGCCGAAGAAATACGTACCCATATTTCTCGTGAGGCACTGCTCCGCGGCAAAACAACCTCAATGGTCATGGCCGACAATCCGCCCAACAAAACGCGAATGACCTACGTACTCGACCGCGGCGCCTATGATTCGCCTCGCGAAGATGAAGTCATCCAATCTGGAACTCCGGCGGCCCTTCCGCCGCTCCCAAAAGACGCTCCTGCCAATCGGCTGGGACTGGCCAGATGGCTATTCGATGACAGTCATCCACTCACCGCCCGGGTCGCCGTCAATCAGATCTGGCAGCTCTTTTTCGGCAATGGCATCGTACGCACTCCAGCCGATTTCGGAGCTCAGGGCGCCTTCCCCTCTCATCGAGAACTACTGGACTGGCTCGCCGTCGATTTTCAAGAAAGCGGATGGGATGTTAAAAACTTGGTGAAGCAAATCGTCATGTCGCAGACCTACCGGCAATCGTCGAATCTTGGCCCTGAAGATTCAGAACGCGATTCAGAAAATATTTACCTCGCCCGGGCTCCTCGTTTCCGACTTCAGGCCGAGATGATCCGTGACAACGCACTCTCCCTGAGCGGACTGCTTGACCTTCAATCCGGTGGCCCTGGAGTGAAGCCTTATCAACCACCCGGACTCTGGGCCGAAGTCGGACTCGGCGGCAAGCCCCTGTTCGTCCAGGATCACGGAGACAAGCTTTACCGCCGTACCCTCTACACCTATTGGAAGCGTTCTTCACCGCCGCCTGCAATGATCATTTTTGATGCCCCCAATCGGGAGACTTGCGTGATCCAGCGCCCCCGCACGAATACCCCATTGCAGGCACTGGCGGCCATGAATGACCTCCAGATGATGGAGGCTTCACGCCATTTTGCGGAGCGGCTTATGAAGGAAGGGGGGAACACTCCTGAAGAACAGGCCACCTGGGCCTTTCAAGAAGCCACCGCCCGTATCCCTCAGAGCGGCGAACTCGATACTCTGCTTGATGTCTATCGCCATGGGTTGAGCACTTACGAATCGAACAGCGAGAGCAGCAAGGCCCTCCTCAGCGCAGGAGAGTCCGACCGTGACACCGACCTCGACGCTGGCGAGCACGCTGCATGGACCGTAGTCACCAGCCTAATTTTGAACCTCGACGAAGTCCTGACACGCAATTAACGATGAATCCGATTCTAGAATCCCATCAATTAGAGGACCGTCGAAACTTTCTCGGAAGATCATGCAGCCTGCTCGGTGGAGCAGCCCTCTCCAGCCTACTCCCTAGTCAAGCGGCGGCGGCAGGAGCGAATGGTCCCAATGGGCTTCCGGGACTTCCGCATTTCGCCCCCAAAGCCAAGCGTGTGATCTACCTCTTCATGGCGGGAGGCCCTTCCCATATCGACATGTTCGACTACAAGCCGAAGATGCGGGAATTGCATGGAACCGAACTCCCAGACTCAATCCGGGGTGACCAGCGAATTACAGGCATGACAAGCGGTCAGAGTTCATTCCCCTGTGTGGCGCCAATGTTCAATTTCGAGAGAGTGGGAGAAAGAGGCACATGGATGAACACCGACCTCCTCCCCCACACCGCGGCCATCGCCGACAAAATCGGCATCATTCGCTCGATGAACACGGAAGCGATTAATCACGACCCTGCGATCACCTACATTAATACAGGCACTCAGTTGTTCGGCCGCCCTAGCATGGGCGCGTGGCTGGCCTATGGGCTCGGCTCTCTGAGCGAGAATCTACCCGCCTACGTCACTATGATTTCGGTGGGCAAAAAGCCAGGACAGGCACTTTATGCCCGCCTTTGGGGAAGTGGCTTTCTACCCTCTCAATATCAAGGAGTTCAGTTTCGTAGCGGAAACGATCCCGTCCTCTATCTCAACGACCCGGCCGGCATGGACCGCTCTATGCGCCGAAAAATGCTGGACGGTCTCGCCAGCTTGAATCAACAGCGCTTTCAGACGGTTCAAGATCCCGAGATCGAAGCCCGAATTTCCCAATATGAGATGGCATTCCGTATGCAATCCTCCGTGCCTGATCTCATGGATGCCAAAGAAGAACCTGATTACATCTACGATCAGTACGGCCCTCAATCGAGAGAGAAGGGATCTTTCGCCGCCAACTGCATTCTGGCCCGTCGCATGGCCGAACGTGGGGTCCGATTTATTCAGCTGTTTCACCGCGGTTGGGACCAACACAGAGAGCTTCCCAAGGATCTAGCTCACAATTGCCAGAGCATCGACCAACCCGCTGCCGCTCTCGTCAAGGACCTTGAAAACCGAGGCATGCTTGAAGACACTGCCGTCATCTTTGGCGGCGAATTTGGGCGCACCATCTACAGTCAAGGAAAGCTCACAGTGGACAACCACGGGCGCGATCACCACGGGCGATGCTTCTCCACCTGGGTAGCAGGAGGTGGTTTTCAACCCGGCATCGACTATGGAGAAACGGACGACTACGCCTGGAACATTGTTGCTGACCCTGTCCACATTAACGATTTCAACGCCACCGTTCTGAACAACCTTGGAATTGATCACAAACGACTCAGCGTGAAACATCAGGGTTTAGACTCAAGGCTTACTGGAGTTGAGGACCGACGCGTTATCACCGAATTGCTGGGCTAGAACACTCAGCCTTCTCACTTTTCTGAGTCGTCCAGGTATTCCCACTTCAAGAACATGGCGGCCTGCCCAACTTCCCTGCCACCAGCGCCGATCAAGTTCCAGACCGTTGCATTGCGAATCAAAAAGCGGCGACCCGATTTGGATATTCGAATTCCTGAGTAGTCATCAATATAACCCTGCCGGGAAACAGCCTCGAGCAATCGCTCGCGCTCACTGCGCTCAGGCGATTCCGCAGTGTAACGTGAGGGCGTCTTTGTAAAATCCCCCCACCCCATTTCAAACAGCTCGAGCGCAGTTCGATTGCCGTAGGTCAGCACCGGATCATCTCCACCATCGTGAGAAGCCACAAAGAACGGTGCCTCAAACAAACGGCGCGCATACTCGACCTTGCTGTCATCTGAGTCGATCAGGTATCGACCAGTAAGAGCAAAGTAACTTGCCAATATCAAGCCGGCATGCCCTGCCTGATAACCATTTCCCTCAACGGGCTCCAGCATATTGGCCACCTGACTCAACCGAACGCTATCGTAATATTTAATGGGATCACGAAACCTAGGCCACAATTCTTAAGGCGAGATAAGGCGCCAGATTAAAGACCAGTATCAGCAATTTATAATAGCCGAGATACTTAAAATAGACCGCCTTAACCGATTCTTCGTCGATACCAAACATCCTAGCATGCATCGAACTAACCGCCCCTTTCATCACGATAAGCATGATGGAGGAAAGAATCAGAAGCCCTGAATTGATCACGGTGCACCAGCCCAAAAAATCGCGAAACAGCTCAATTGTCATACCTGCATCGTAGCGAATCAGTCCGCGAAAAACAATGCGAATTATCACTCGCCCTGCATAGCTCGCCGGATATCTCCGGGCTCATAGCCATACAGTTCCTCAGGCATCTCGGGCTGATCGATCCTGACGAGTCTCCAACTGGATGGTAGAAAACTCTGCTTTTCCCAAGTGAAGACAAATGGCTCCTTCAACCGATTGGCCCTCCGCGTCACCTCGTTGGCTACCGGGCCAAGAGGCTTTCCACTAACGGTCAGATGCACTGAAACAGTGGCTGCAGCATTCCCTATCTCAATCATTTGCTTCTCACTTTTCAAAACCAAGATCATGAACTGACTCCCCACATCGACCAATGCCACTACCGCATCCTCACCGGAAAAACCCCATTTGTCTCCGTAGCTCTCTGCGACCAGACGCCGAATCCGGGCAGGATTCCGACGTTCGATACCCGAAATCAATTCTGCCTGGCGCTTTGCGATGACTCGGGCAGGCCGAGTCTGCCAAACGACTATCGAGGTGACAAACAGCAACCCGGCGATCACCGCAATGACAATCCATCGAGTCGTTCCTTGAAATAAATTGCGTTGCGATTTCTTCACGTCCACTATCTTCAACAGATTGAGAGCCGCTGTAAACTATTCTAACGGAATTGTCGGCCAAACCACTTTAATGCCCTATGGCCACGTATCGTCCTAACGTCGCTGCTATTCTTCGAAAACCGAAGAATGGGAAAATCCTGATCGCCGAGAGGGCCGATCATCCCGGATGCTGGCAGTTTCCACAGGGAGGTGTCGACAAAGGCGAAGACCTCATCGGAGCCCTCTACCGGGAGGTCGCAGAGGAGATCGGAGTGAGCCCTGATCTCTATCGTCTCATCGCCTGTCGAACAGACTACCGCTACAAGTTCCCCAAAGGCCACCTCAAGAAAGGCCTCTTCTGTGGCCAAACGCAGACCTACTTCCTTTGCGATTACTTTGGGAAAAAACACAACATCGATCTGGACGCTCACATTAGAGAGTTCAGCGACTTTCAGTGGATCCATCCTGAAGATTTCAATCTGGCCTGGGTTCCGGGATTTAAGCGCCCTGTTTTCAGGCGAGTATTCAAAGATTTCTTCGGTATCAAAGGACTGAAGACCCGAAAGAAATAGCCTCGGCTGGAGCGACTAGGCGAAGCAACTGAGTGCACAATCCGTTGGGATTGAGCTTTTGATTTTTTTGAATCAATGAAACACTCACTTCGTCGAACTCACAGGCACCATGTATTTTGGAATTCGAGGAAAAGTTGCTTTGCTAGTGATGCTGGCAACGGCCGCATCAGCACTATTGGTCGCAAAAGTGCTATCGCATCGTGCGGAGGCTGTCCTCCGGGATCATGAACTTGTCGATCTCGGAGATGAGGCCTCTCTCAGAGGTTGGGAATTAATCGACCAGATTGAGGGACTGCGTGCTGACGTCCTCAGTGTCGCCAATGATGAGAATTTTCGAAAAAACTTTGAGGCAGGCATGTCCAAAGAAGAGCTCTTAGTCATGGCTAGAGGGCTCTGTAAACGGCACTGGAAAAGTCATGTCAGGATAGACCTGGTCACCTTCGTAGAGGGCAAACCCCAATCTCTCATCCTCGCCTCGAGTGCGGAGCTGCCTAAGAGCACTCCCTGGCTACCGGGGCCGGAGGCCGGAGATCGAGCGAGGCTCTCAAAAGTTCAACGGCAGTATCTAAAGCGAACTGACCTGCCGGAAGGTCTCTCTTCCGAAGGGTGGGAACCAGTCGTTTGGGCCATGGCACCATTGGGATTAGAAGGCCCGAGTGCTTCATACATTCGGATCATGATGACACTGAAACACACCCGGTCCCCCAGACACTTTTTTGTGCTGCAGGATTCATCATCCAATTTTCTGGTTCGATACGATGAATCAGCGGAGTCCCTGGAGAATGATGCAGTGTTCAAATCCTTAAATGAAAACGAGGATCTGAAGAAAGCGCTCAAGAGAAGCCGGGATCGAAACAGTGATCCTGAGGAAGTTGAGGAGGAGCCGAAAATCGTCAGGCTGGCACGACAAGAAAAAGTCGATCTGGCGGAATCCTATTTCTTTCAGGAAGCTACTCCCGACAAGGAGTTCACCAAAGCGCTCATGGCGGATGACCCTGATGCCCTCGAAATCTTCATCGAGGAACTCCGCCTGAAGTATGGTCACCTTGGAAACTTTGGAGGATTATCTACCCAGGCAGGAGAGATCCGCTTTCTGGTCCAAACAGAAGAGAACCTAGCTCAGCTTCGCGACGCCGTTTCCACAGCCCTCGAAAATCGGTATCAGGATACCTACGACGGGTTGGTATGGCGGGGACAGGTGGAGTGCGATCAGATCAATGTCTGGTCTGTCAGACTGCTTGTCGGAAGTGCTGCCGCTCCAGACGAGTATATCCTTCACTACGCTGTGCTGGATGATGAGCTCGCATCATCAATTGCCTACGAGATGCTGTCGCTCCAGACCATTGCTATATTCGTGGCCGCTGGCTTTGGCTTTATCGGATTCCTTATCGCAATGCACTTTATCCGACCGCTCAGGAAGATGACCCGAACTGCCCAGAAGATCACCGAATCTCAGCGCGAAGGCTTTCATCAGCAAGTCGCCGATCTGGCCCGTGATTTGGACACAAGACGGCAGGATGAGGTCGGCGATATCGCTCGGGCCTCGAAACGCCTCTTTGAAGAACTAATCTCTTTCCAGGAGGAGCTCGAAAACCGGGTCAATGACCGGACCCGGGAGCTGAGGCGAGCCAACACAGAGCTTGAGAAAGCCTACGAGAAGCTCATGAGCCTGAGCCACGAGAAAGACGCTTTCGTCGCAAAAGTCAGCCACGATCTAAGGCAGCCACTCAACGCTATTTTCCTACAGGTCGAGGCCCTGCGACTCTCTAATCTCGATGACGGGCAAGTGAAAGATGTTGATCGCATTCAGGCTCATGCCGCGCGGGAACTAAACCTAGTGAACGACATTCTGGAATACCAGAAAATCATCATGGGGGCCGAAACCTTCAGCAAAGATACCATTGAGGTACCTGCCCTTCTTCAAGATCTCGAAGAATCCTTCGCTCCTGGCGCGAAAGACAAGGGGCTGACTTTCACTCATCTCTCCCATAAAGAGGCTGACTCGCTCGTGGCCGATGAGAGACGTGTTCGACAGGTTCTCGGAAATCTGATCGGCAATTCCTGCAAGTTCACCACGGAGGGGACCATTGCGGTGGAAGCCCGTCCCCGCGAAATCAATGAGGAGCCCTGGATTGAATTCACGATATCCGACACCGGGCGCGGCATGAGCCCGGAGGAGCAAGCCAAGGCTTTCGTTCCTTTCGTTTCTAACAAGAAAGACAATGCCGGCGGCAGTGGATTGGGCCTGTCTATCTGCAAGGAACTGGTGACTCAGATGGGCGGCAAAATCGGATTTGTCAGTGAGCTAGGCAAGGGAACCCACTTCAGCGTTTTTCTCCCCTGTGTTCCGACGTCGGAACATTACGAGCCTCGAGAGACATCAAGCAGCCCTCCCGTGGCGCTTCCCTCGTCAACTTTCGATGATCAAACTCAAGCGATTACAAAAGACGCCACCATCCTGATTATTGATGACGATCAGAAAGTTCGTGAAATGCTCAGTCGCATGCTCATTGCGAAAGGCTACAAGGTCATTGCGGCCAGAGACGGCAGAGAGGGGCTGAAAATGGCAGCTGAGCATTTACCTGACGCGATCACTCTTGATGTTGTGATGCCCGGAGGGATGGACGGCTGGGAAGTTCTCAATGAACTGAAAGGATCCGCTGAAACCCAGTCAATTCCGGTCATCATGGTTTCTGTAATGGCAGAACAGGAACACAGCGGCACGCTCGAAGTCGAAGACTACCTGGTCAAACCCATCGATATGAATCGCCTCAACCGGGTGATTTTGCGAGTGACAGGCCAATCACCCAGTCAGAACCTGCTACTGGTGGACGACGATACCGATTCGCTGACCGCCATGAGCCGCATTCTGGAGGAGGCAGGGTGGAAGACCATGCAGGCGCAGGATGGCGCTGAAGCCCTCAAGTTACTCGAAAAGACCCGTCCCGCGGCGATCGTGCTCGATCTCCTGATGCCCGTGATGGACGGCTTCGAGTTTCTCGAAAAGATGCAGGCCAAAGAGCACCTCCGCTCTATTCCTGTCATCGTCTTATCTGGTAAGGATACTTCTGAGAGCGAGCAGGAGTTTCTCAGAGAGCGCGTAACCTTGGTCCTTAAAAAGGGCCAAAAGGCAGCCAGCGAGCTGGTAGAGACGATTAACGCCAGAATTCAAATGAGAGATCAGGACGCCTGAGTCAGTTGGCCATTAGCGACCTCGTTTCTAAATTCTTGTCACGTTCGATCAGATTAAGGTTATCTTTCAACGAATCTCCAACCCTGATTTACCATGAAAATCCCCTATTCAGTTCTCATTCTCGCCGTGACATTCTCTTTCAGCCTTGCAAAGGCCGATGAATCTTTTGGGCACTATGACGCCAATTCTGACGATCAAGTCACCTACGAAGAGCTCGCACGTGGCAAAAAACTCGAATTCGACAAGCTGGATCGAAACCGGGACAAATCGATCACCGACCAGGAATTCGCTGTAAATGCAGATGCGGAATCCACAGAACTCAATCTATTTGCCACTCCTGAACTCGCTAAGATCGACGCAGACGGCAGCCAGACCGCCTCACTTGCTGAATATGGAGCTTTCGTGAAGGATGTCATCAATCAGCTCGATACCTCGGCCGACAATGCAGTCAGTCTCGCCGAATATCAGGCTGCCGTTACCGCCAAAGAGCAACAGGCCGCAGCCTCAAGCGTTCCCGCCAAGGGATCCGCACCAAAAGGGTCCGCCCCCAAGCCTGCTGCACCGGCTGAGTAGAGAGCCCTACCAGAGTTCCGCAGGGAATACTTGTCTCAACACGCCATTAATTGCTCCAGTGAGCGGTTAATGGCGTTTTATATTCCATCCCGAGGCGTAGCAATCGCTCCAGTCTCGGAGATCGATTCGAACCGGTTTTGAATTTCTCACCCATCAGATGATGACTGCCTCGAAGAGGCCGGGCTTGGTATTCAGGCACCCAGTTGGCTCTCTCCATTAACGTGTTCCGGGCGCCGCCTTTCAGGTGAGATAAAGCTGTTTTGAACCGGTCTCTCGCCCCCTCTCGCCCGGCTCCGATGCGAATAAATGCTTAAAAAGCGGAATTCCCTGTTGCCTTCAGGCCGCTATGATCAACTATACGCTTCTAATTTTAGGTTCAATCCAAACAAATCAGGTAGATGAAAGACCTCTCCAAGTACAGAAATATCGGGATCTTCGCGCATGTTGATGCCGGTAAAACGACCACCACTGAGCGTATCCTCAAGCTTACGGGTAAAATCCACAAGACTGGAGAGGTCCATGACGGAGCCGCTACGACGGACTTTATGGAGCAGGAGCAGGAGCGTGGCATCACGATTCAGTCCGCTGCTACGACCTGTTTCTGGGATGATCACCGTTTCAACATCATCGATACTCCCGGCCACGTTGACTTCACTATTGAGGTGTATCGTTCGCTGAAAGTGCTCGATGGCGGTGTGGGTGTATTCTGTGGATCAGGCGGAGTTGAGCCTCAGTCCGAGACCAACTGGCGTTACGCCAACGAGTCGGCAGTAGCCCGGATCATTTTTGTTAACAAGCTCGACCGGATCGGCGCAGATTTCTATCGCGTGGTGAAGCAGGTCGAGGATGTGCTGGCTGCTCGACCTCTAATCATGGTGCTTCCTATCGGCATTGAGGACGATTTCACCGGTGTTGTTGACCTTTTGACTCGGAAAGCCTGGGTCTGGGATGACTCTGGCCAGCCTGAGAATTACAGTTTGGAAGATGTTCCTGCCGACATGGTGGACAAAGTTGAAGAATATCGCAATTTGCTCATCGAAACAGCGGTTGAGCAGGATGACGATGTCATGGAAGCCTACCTTGAGGGGCAGGAGCCGGACATCGACACCCTGAAGCGCTGCATCCGCAAAGGGACAATCAATCTCGACTTCTTTCCTACTTATTGTGGTTCAGCCTTCAAGAATAAAGGTGTTCAAACCGTCCTCAACGCAGTGGTCGATTTTCTACCAAGCCCAACCGAAGTCCCTCCTCAGCCTGAAGTGGATATGGAAGGCGTCGAGACTGGCGAATTTGCCATCGTTGATATCGACAAGCCTCTCCGCGCTCTTGCGTTCAAGATCATGGATGATCAGTACGGTGCGCTGACTTTCACTCGAGTTTACTCAGGTTCGCTCAAGAAAGGTGATTCTATCCTCAACACCTTCACTGGAAAGAGTGAGCGCGTCGGACGTATCGTTGAGATGCACGCCGACTCCCGCGAAGACCTCGACATCGCGCAGGCGGGTGACATCGTCGCCCTCGTCGGCTTGAAGAATGTTCAAACCGGCCACACTCTCTGCGACCCGAAGAAGCCCGCGACACTTGAGCCGATGGTATTTCCAGCACCGGTTATCTCCGTTGCGATTTCTCCAAAAGATAAAGGCGCTTCCGATAAGCTGGGAGAGGCTATTGCCAAGATGGTTCGCGAAGATCCATCCTTCCATGTCGAGTCCGATCAGGAAACCGGTGAGACCATTCTCAAAGGAATGGGCGAGCTGCACCTGGACATTAAGGTCGACATCCTGAAGCGGACCCACGGTGTGGAAGTCGAAGTGGGAGCCCCTCAAGTGGCCTACCGCGAGACAATTACCCAGAGAGTGGAGGACTCCTACACCCACAAGAAGCAGAGTGGTGGTTCCGGCCAATACGGTAAGATCGACTATATCATCGAACCGCTTGAAGCGGGAAGTGAAGGTTTTGAATTCGAATCAAAAGTGGTTGGTGGAAACGTTCCGAAAGAATACTGGCCTGCAATCGAGAAGGGATTCAAGAAGTCTAAGGACGCAGGTGTTCTTGCCGGCTTCCCTATGCTCGACTTCAAAGTCACGCTGGTTGATGGTGGCTTCCACGCGGTTGACTCTTCAGCCGTCGCTTTCGAAATCGCCGCTAAATCAGCCTATCGCCAGACGATCCCGAAAGCGGGTCCTCAGCTGCTTGAGCCGATCATGAAACTGGACGTATTCACTCCTGATGATCACGTAGGTGATGTTATCGGTGATCTCAATCGTCGTCGCGGAATAATCAAAAGCCAGGATTCCAATCCTACCGGTGTGCGAGTGAAATCCGATGCTCCCCTGAGTGAGATGTTCGGCTACATTGGTGACCTTCGGACAATGACATCCGGTCGTGGTCAGTTCTCTATGGAGTTCTCACACTACGCACCTTGTCCTCGAAATATCGCGGAGGACGTCATCGCTAAAGTCGCAGCAGAGAAAGAGGCAGCAAGGAAGTAGCCCCTTTCGAGAAAGCTTTACGCTTCACACAAAAGGCCGGGCAATCGCCCGGCCTTTTTTTGTCTTCTACGCTCCACCCAATGAAAACGGCGTGGACCAGAAGGTCCACACCGCTATTCAAACCAAATAGTTCTTTCAGTGCCGCTCGGTAAGATCAGGCAGCAACAGGCTGATCAAGAACATCGAGTCGAAGCCGGGACCAGCTCAACGCCTCTTCTGCGCTTTCACTCTCCTGTCCAACGAAGGCAGTCAGCCGTGCATTCCCGTCCATTGAGAAAGCGGGATACAAGAAGATCTCACCCTGAACACGAACGCTGCACACAAAATTCTTACCAAAGCGATACAGAGTAAGGTCACAGGGAACCGGCACTCCGGGAGCCAGTGGAGACTTGGAAAGATAGCCAATCACCCCACCACCGTTGGTGACATCGCAAACTTCTCCGGTAGCAGGATAAATTGCCACCGTAATACCTCGCTTCTTACTTTCATCGAGAATTCCAACCACCACCCGGCGGGTGACGCGGGACGGCTCGATGTCCACCTTAAAACTAATCTCGGCGTTCGGATTATCGACCGGCGGGGTTTGTCCGAGCTCTTCGAGCTGGAACTGATCAAGATCGGGGATCAAAGTGTTCATGGGTAGGTTGCGGCGAAGTATTGTGAATCAGGCTATTTAAAACTGAGCTGACTGTTAATTAGTCTTAATTATTTTAAAATCTTACCCCATTTAATACGGTTTATCAAATTAATTATAATAATTATAGAATTTATTTTAATTTTACCACCTAAACGACCTCCCATTTACGGCTGCAACGCCCAGTTATTCCATAGGATGGCGGCCAACAATGCGAAATAGCATTACATAGCCATCTTTCCGGCTAACCTGCCTTACTTCACGAATATGGAAGAGGAACTCTTTACGGATGAACCTGAATCACGTCTTGATGACGCAGAAACTCCGTCGTCCGCGGGACCACTCCCGACCATGCCATTGGCTGCACGAATGCGGCCCCGGAACCTCGATGAATACGTTGGTCAGCAGCACATTCTCGGTGAGGGGAAATTGCTGCGGCGAGCCATCGAAGCGGATCGGTTCACCTCCCTGATCTTCTATGGCCCTCCCGGCGTCGGGAAAACCAGCCTCGCCGAACTCATCTCGCTACATACCGATTCCCGATTCATCAATTTGTCCGGAGTCGAGAGCAATGTCGCGGAAATTAGAAAAGCGGTCGAAGCTGCGCGCCAGTTTCAGCGGACCAGGGAAGAGATCACCACACTGTTCGTCGATGAGATTCATCGCTTCAACAAATCACAGCAGGATGTTCTCCTGCCACATATCGAACGCGGCACAGTGCGATTCATAGGTGCCACTACCCACAATCCCTACTTCTACGTCAATAGTCCCCTCACCTCCCGTAGCCAGGTCTTCCAACTCGAATCCCTCTCTGAAGATGACCTGGCAAACCTACTCCGCTCGGCGGTCGAGGATCCCGAACGCGGCTTCGGTAAAAAACCGATCAATCTTCACGATGACGCAGCCGCTCATCTCGTAAGAATGTGCGACGGCGATGCCAGAAAACTGCTCACCTCATTCGAGCTCGGCGTTCTGACCACTGAGGAGAATCCCGAAACAGGATCCATCGAGATCGACCTCAATGTCGCAGAAGACTCTATTCAGAAGAAATCGGTCGTCTACGACGCAGACGGCGATGGTCACTACGATACCATCAGCGCTTTCATCAAGTCGATGCGGGGTTGTGATCCCGATGCCACTCTTTACTGGCTCGCCAAAATGCTCTACGCCGGAGAGGACATTCGATTCATCGCCCGCCGGATTGTGATCGCAGCGAGCGAAGATGTGGGAATGGCTGACTCAAACGCCCTCCGGGTTGCCATCGCGGCTCAGCAAGCAGTGGAGTTCATTGGAATGCCGGAAGCCCGAATCCCACTTGCTCACGCGGCGATTTACATTGCCACCTCCCCAAAAAGCAATCGAGCCTATGCCGGAATCAATGCTGCGATGAAAGATGTGGCCGAGGGACGGACACTGACGATACCGCCCCATCTGCGCACCAAAACACGCAAAAAACTCAGCGTGGATAGTGAGTCAGTCACGGCTGGTGATACCCAATATCTCTATGGTCATGACTCGGAAGATGGGTTTATCCCTCAATCCTATCTCCCTGAAGGTCGCGTCTACTACGAGCCATCAAACAATGGCCTGGAGCAACGCGTAGCCGAACGGCTGGATCACTGGCGGGCCCAGTTTGAACAGGACCAGACTGACGACTAAAGGCCCACCCGCTTACCTGAACTCAAGCTCCAGGGCATCAAGGTAGCGTGATATTCGGTCGTCCCGCGCCGGCATCGACTTTCCCTCGAGCTGCTTCCTCATTCTCAGATAGTCGTCAAAGGCTTTACTGCGCTGGGGCGCTCTCGTTGCCTCAAAGTAGTTCAGATAGTCCTCCGCTTGAACCAAAGTCTCCCGAATCCGAGTCCGCAATTCTGAGATCGATGCCAATTCTGCCCCCAGATTCTCGGTATCCCGCTTGATCAGATTGTTGATGGCCATTTCATATCGAGTGAACAATGGGCGATACAAAGGGAAGGCCGACCGCTTCAAATTTTGAATCTTATCAAAACACTGAGCCAATTTCTCATCTGCTCCGGGGCGCTTGAGAAATTCCGGGAATTGCTCAATCGTCCCTTCAAACGGAGACAACGAAGCAGGTTGCGACGGCTTCTTAAGCAAACGATCCAAGAATCCGCTTTTCTTCTTTTCCTCGCTTTCCTTCTCTTCGCCATCAAATCTTACGGTCAACGCCTCGGTCAACCAGTGCTCCGTCTCTTCACGGCCCATGAATTCAAAGCTCTGCTGCTGACCCAACGTTGCCATTTGCAGCATCCACCATTTTTGCAGCCCCTGATCCATCTCCCTGAACGCGGGAAAGTGCTGACGCAGAAGCGGGTCTATTGAACGCGGACCGGATCCCGCAAGATCTGCCAGAATACTTCGAAACCCTCGATCGCCCTCCGGTTGGTCGAGCAATGCCTCCACCATCGCAGCTGCTGAAGTCCTGAAAATCGCATAATTGATCGGATCAAGTTCGTCCGGATCTTCTTCAGCGAACAATTCATCCGGCTTAAGCACCTGGCCACTCTTGATAACTCCACCATAAATCGCACTTGGCCGACCTCCACGCCGATGCTCAATAATCTGATCAAACCCGTGTACCATCCACTCAGGAGCGCGCACAGTCAGATTCTCAGCATCACCGGGCCTTGAGATATAAGGCGTCAGCATTTGATCAAGAATCAACGCCCTGATCACTTCCAGCCGGAAATTACGCTCGGCGAAATCATCGTGTAGCTTCACCGAAACCTTGATCATGAATCGATTATCGGGACGAATCTCGACAAACGTTCTTACTTCGTCCCCCAAGTAGACATCCGTCGACTTGCCCCATAATTCGATCAGAATCGGAACCGCCCAGGAATCTCGCATATTGGGAGAGCCCGGACGAAAACGGTAAATAAGGCCCCGAAAGTCCTCTCTCAACGCGTTGGCGTAGGCCGTAAACATGACCCGGGCTCTAGGATTCTCTCCGAATGCACGAATTTGATAATCCTCCCCCCACTCAGTAGATGGAATCTCTTCAATTGAAGAGCGCGTTTCCATTTTCCCTGCAGTCGTTTCACCCGGAGCCTGAGCGAGACCTGTCGACGAATTCAGGGTAATCAGGCACACGATCGCCCCCAGAAGAATCTGGAAAAAGCCCATTCTAACTTTCCATTTGGCACACACTCACCCCAACCTACCAAAGCCGATCCCTCCCTGCAACTTCCACAGGGATTCTTCACTCCTGCCCTGCTGAGCCAAAACGGCCGCTCCACTATGGAGCGACCGGGCGCTAGGCAAGTGGTCGGCGCAGCGAGCCCTACTGCACCTTGATTTCTCGTGGCTTCGCCTCTTCACGAAGAGGCAGGCGCAGATTCAAAACACCATTCTCGTGAACTGCGGTGACTCTTGCTGGGTCCACTTCGGGGCCCACGTCGAGTCGAAGCTGATACTCTCGTTGAGTGACGTAGTCCGCCAGCGGACGCCATCCCTCCGGTGTATCAGTGGTCCTTAAGGCGGAAAGCTCAAGAATCTCGTTCTCGATCGAAACCTTAACATTTACCTTACTGACACCCGGGAGACGGATTGAGACCTCCCATGCTGCCTCATCATAAGTTGAAGTATACCGCGGAGTGCAGGCAGCAGCCCGCGGATCCTTCAGAACTGTCGATTCGTGTTTGCTTTCAGCACTACCTGATTCGCAGCGCCCCTCTGAACAGCATTGATCGTTCTTTTCATTCATAGTCAAAACTCCTTTCGTCTTAGCTGGGTAAATTAAATTATTGAATCTCGATTTTCACAGGCTTGGATTCCTCTACTTTAGGGAATGTGAGTTCTAGAATTCCGTCCTCAAGTTTCGCCTCCGTTGCCGCAGGTTTGACTCCATCAGGAATTCTCAGAACCTGCTCACCCTTTTTCATGACGGGCACAGATCCTCTCACTGGACCGCTCCGTTCATAAACTAGCCTG
Organism: uncultured Verrucomicrobiales bacterium; assembly: GCA_963975655.1. Lineage (GTDB taxonomy): Bacteria > Verrucomicrobiota > Verrucomicrobiia > Verrucomicrobiales > DEV007 > Arctic95D-9. The sequence continues at coordinate 33,633 of CAXBHX010000033.1, read as the reverse complement.
ACAAGACCATCATCGACATTGACGTTCAGGTGCTCACGCTTCACTCCCGGTAGTTCAATCCGAGCAAAGAAATGATTATCGTCCTCAAACCACTCCACGGCACTGCCAGTCTTCGAAGAAGCGGAAGTCAGGTTGGAGCGGATCTGCGGAGCAATGTTTCGAAATTGACTGGATAGTATAGAGTCCAAGTCGTGGAGAAGGTAATTGGGGTGGTTATATCGCATGAGTTTCATAAGTTAGTGATTGTCTGTATTTTGAATCAGTTTTTGATTTCGATAACATTCAGATGCAGACCTCGTGCCACTTGAGATCGAATTACCACAACTCACTCTACCTAGACAAGTTAGGCCACTTGATAGCATTCCACAGCGGCCAACAGATCGAGTCAATATGACTCGAATACAGGCGCGATAGAGACAAAATGTCGGGTCAAATTGACGCTCTAATCCCCATATTGACTTCACGAGGCAACCCTGTTGAGTCTAGGATCTAACCCTGCTACCTCCTTCCTATGCCCCAGGCTTTTCTATTCGATATCGGCAACGTCATTATCGCCTTTGATTTCAGCAAGGCCGCCGCCCGCCTGGAGCCTTATTGCAAAATGGAAGCCTGTGAGGCACTCGAGATTGTCTCCGGACTCACCCCAGCGCTGGAGACGGGACACATTTCTCCCGATGAATTCATCGCAGAAGCATCGACAATGATCGGATACTCGGGCTCGCCGGAATTCTTCCGCGAAGCTTTCGAAGATATCTTCGTGCTCAATGAACCCATGGTTAGATTTATTGAGCAGCAGAAAGCTGCAGGAAAAGACTTGTTCCTCCTCTCAAACACCAACGGAATTCATGTTCCCTTCTTTGAAGCCACCTACCCCGTATTCGACCTTTTCGACGGCCGCATCTACTCTCACGAAGTGGGTGTCATGAAGCCGGACCCAGACATTTACACTATCTCGATCGAGAAATTGAGGCTCAATCCGAATTGCACTATCTACGTCGACGACGTCAGGCAAAACTGCGAAGCAGGCGAGAAGGCCGGGTTCTTCACTATTTGGTATCAACCGAGTGATCATGCCTCTTTCCTTGAGTCCGCGTCCCGCTACTTGTGAATCAAGCCTCATGCCCTCGGGCAAAAGCCATCTCAAAATGAGACACCTACCCCACATTGATTGCGTGATGATGCTCTTTTGACACGGCCTCCTTCGTGCATCAGATTTTCATTATTCGAATCTGATCACAATCTGATCGACTGATTCCCCCCATTTCATTATGAGCGAAAAGAAAGACCCCTCCCTGAATGAGAGTTCACGACGCAGTTTCGTGAAGACTACTGGTACCGCTGCTGCCGCCGGAGCCGCCATCGGCTTCCCCTCGGTGACGTTCGGCGCGCCCAACGACAAGAAACTCAAGATTGGCGTGATCGGCACCGGAGGTCGTGGCGGCGGAGCAATGATGAACGCCATGAACGCTGACGACAATGTTGAACTCTGGTCGATGGGCGACCTCTACCTAGAGGAGGCCACGAAGAAGCTCGAGATGGTGCGCAAGTATGCGTCCGTGAAGGATAAGGTTTCAGAAACGATCGATAGCCGCGTTTTCAGTGGAATTGACTGCTATAAGAAAGTTCTCGATTCCGGTATCGACGTCGTTCTTCTTACGACCCCCCCGGGATTTCGCCCACAGCATTTTAAAGCTGCAGTTGAAGCCGGCGTTCACGCTTTTGTGGAGAAACCCTGCGCTACTGATCTCGCGGGTGTTAAAGATTTTCTCGAGACGGCAAAAGTGGCGAAAGAGAAAGATCTCTCAGTCCTCTGTGGCTATTGCTACCGCTATTCCGAGAGTGGCCGCGCGCTTTTTGAGCGCATCCATGACGGCGCCATCGGAGATATCCAGAGCATTCACTCCGTTTACAACGCAGGACCGGTGAAGGCGATGCCGGATCCATCCAGCCGCCCTGACGGAATGAGCGACACGGAATGGCAGGTCAAAAACTGGTATAACTTCACATGGCTTGGCGGTGACGGCATCGTCGAACAGGGATGCCACAACGTTGACCGCATCGGCTGGGCATTTAATGACGCCGACCCTGATGCGGCCTACGGCACTGGTGGACGTGCGCGCCCTAATAACGAAGGCAATATCTACGATCACTTCAGCATCACCTTTGAATACCCGAATGACGTGAAGGCCCATGTTGAATGGCGCCAGTATCTCAATTCATACAACTTCACGGGTGACACTATTGTCGGCACCAAAGGGATCGCCAAGTTTGGCACGGCCTCAGCCTCCATCACGGGTGAGAATGCTTGGAACTACCGCAAGCCGCGCACTCCGAAAAGCATGTATGATATCGAGCACGAGGAGTTCTTCGCAGCCATTCGTTCCGGCGAGCGTAAAGACGATGCCGAGTGGATCGGACACTCGACCACCATGGCGATTCTCGGACGGACGGCCAGTTACTCCGGCAAGCGGATCACCTGGGACGACATGTGGAATGCCGAGCAGAAGCTCGTTCCGGACAACGTGGACATGAACGGCGAACTCGAAATCCGCCCCATGCGAATTCCAGGTGTTGAGGAAACACAGGACACCACTTTCGCAGACGCGTAAGCGAACTATCCCCCTTCAGGCCTCCTGCCTGACAACAATTGAAAAAGCCCCTTCCAAACGGATGGGGCTTTTTTGTGTCTGCATACTGGCTTTTGAAAATCATATGATGGGCTCGAGCTTCCCAGCTCGTTGAACTGAACGATTGATTTCTCACTAATTTTATCGTTCTCTTCTTGAGTCTTGAACCTCTCTCTTACAGAAAAGCCACTGACAGTCGCCACTGTCACCCAGACCTCCGATCTCGAGTTTCTCGCAGGCGGATCCATGGTGCCCTCCGACATTCTGGAGTTCCGACTCGACGACCTCGTCGAAACAATCGACGAAGCGACCAAGGTCATGCGAGCGGCTGATCGTCCTTCGTTACTCACTGTCCGGCGTCCCGACGAAGGCGGCGCCAACTCATTGTCCGATGATCGTCGGCTAGCGCTCTACGCCGACCACCTTAGCGTTGCGGAGCTGGTCGATACAGAAATCGATTCTCTGGATTCGCCTGTATTTTCCGACTTTGTCGAATCCGCGAAGACAGCCAGGGCGCACCTCATTGCCTCCTTCCATGACTTTTCAGGTTGGCCCGGCATTGAGCTGATCGAGAAGAAGGTCAATCATGCCTATGACCTCGGCGCGGAAATCCCTAAGGTCGCTGTTACTATCGATAGGATGCAGGACCTCTTCGCACTCGCTTCGCTAGTCGAACACCACCGCAGTGAAGGCCGTCTAATCTCCGCCATGGGAATGGGTCCGCTTGGCAAACTATCCCGACTAGTCCTCGCCAGAGCAGGCTCCTGCCTCAACTACGGGTATCTTCAGACGCCTAATGCGCCCGGACAGTGGTCGGCCCACGATCTCTCGCACCTGATCAGCGAACTGTGATTTATCAGTGAGTGGGGGCCGCCACGGTATTATCGATCAGTTCGCGGCGCCTCGTCTCTACTATCCTTGAGGCAATCTCAAGAACGGTTTCATCGAGGATCATTCGGAGATGGCTTCCTGATCGGTAATCGGCCGGGGCAATGTATTTGATCCTGCCCGACACGCCCGAGAGTTGAAACGCCTTCCGAAAACTGACCCTCGAATCATCACTTGGGTTATAGACCGCGATACTGTGTCCACCAAACCGGTTCATCACGGTGAAACACGGCACATCAGTCGGCCCATCGCCAAGATAAACCATATTCGGAAACGGAATCGGCCGCAATTCATCCGGCATGTGATCATTCACGTCTTCAGAAGCGTCTAGCATCCCCTTATTGATTCGGAATAGGTATTGAGTCTTCGCGGTATGTGAAATAACCCGTCTTGGAAAAGAAATGCGTCCGGCACTGTTCTCAGCAAACTCACATCCAAATACATCCTTCACGTAGGGCCTCAATTCACTGCCATCGATCAACGCCTTAATTCCGCTCGAGACGATGTAGTGCTCAATCGTCACGCCCATCGCCCGATGCTCATCAGTAAGAAGAGCATCTAACTCCCCAAACATATCAGGTAGACCGGGGAAAAACTTCAGCCCTTTACCCAGCCTCTCCAAATCAGCATTACTAGGTCCGTCGATCTCCAGGTAATCAATCATCGCCTTCAAGTAGGCGAGTTCGCTTTCATACCCCTCTTCTTCCACCAACTTCTTACACTGCTTCCAGAACTCCGCCGGATTGATTCCAAACTCCGGGAACAGCACCTCATCCTGCATGTATGTGGGACTGAGAGTCTGATCGTAGTCATATACGAGACCGATAGTATTCTGTGGAGACGCCATTTTCTGGGACTAGTTTAACACGAAAGTGGGTGCCGCGCAGCCATGGATCCAAAGCGACTTCATCGGCCTGCTTCGATATCACTTAGCGCCGATTCGAGGTTGGAAAATTCCCACTCGTATCCAAAAGCCTTCATCACGACTGGATCGACCCGCTGGCTTTCCAGAAAGATACGCCCCATATCCCCAGGCAGACAGTTGAAGACAAACTTCGGAACTGGAAGCAATGCCTTACGCCGCAATACCCGGGAGTAGACCTGTGTGAATTCGGCATTGGTCACGGGATTAGGCGCCACACAGTTAACCCGGCCCGCGATAGCGCGTCTAGCCACACATTCCGCAAAAATCTTCGCCACATCTCCTACATGAATCCACGACATCCACTGCGATCCACTCGACAGCCGCCCTCCTAGCCCCACTCTGAAGATCAATCGAATCTTACTCAGGAATCCTTCTTGCCCCAGTACTACCCCAATGCGGGGAGTCACCACCCGAATGCCAAGGCGCTCAGCCTTGTTCGAAGCGGCCTCCCAGTCCCGACAAACTTCGGGTAGGAATCCGAACCCCACATCAGCCTCCTCATCGAGTTCTTCATCCGCTCGATCCCCGTAGTAGCCAATGGCTGAGGCGGAGACAAGCACCTTAGGCCGCTCACTTTCTGAAATGGAAGCCAACGCCTCGACGAGATCAGAAGTCAGATCGATGCGGCTGTCACGGATGCGGCGCTTTTTGTCTTTGCTCCACCACCCTACCACGGGTTCTCCGGCGAGATGGATAACCGCGTCGAGCCCGGACAAGTCAATACTTTCCGGATCAGCCAGCGATCGGACTTCCTCCACATCATCAAGATCCTGGTAGGAATTCCGAGAAAATGCCACAACCTTCCAGCGGCGTCTCTTCGCCTCCTTTGCGATAGCTTTGCCGAGGAACCCCCGGGCACCCGTAATTCCTACTCTCATGCTGGCATGTGCCTCTCAGCGAGGCAATGCGCGAAAGTTAGGACTGTTTTGAGGTCCTGCCAAGGGATATCAAACTCGCGGGATTCGCAAATCCCGACGGATCTACGCTCTAGCTTCTGCCTTTTGGTTGTCCAGAATCTCGACAAACTCACGAGACCACTCTCTGAGCTGAGTCAGGCCCTGCGTCGCCTGAGGAGACACGCCGGGCTCCATCAGAATCAGCTCGGAAAATCCTGTTACCGACCCAATCATGTTGCGGAAGTCGTGACGCAACTCCTTATCGTGCAGAGAAAAATCCTCCACCGTGTTGAGCTTTTTGCGGATCGCAATTCCTGAACTCTCGATGTAGCCGAACAGTTCAGGACCGTCGGCACCATACTCTTCCATGTGCCCTTTGAGGCGCATCGTTGAGCTGATAACCTCACGGGTAATCTCTCGAAGGCGGTTTAGAGAAGGATCGCGACTCGCCACGTCTGGAGCAGGTTCCTCAGGAACGCCGGTCTCCTCTTCAATTCGTCCCTGAAGGGCATCCAGCACAGATCGAGTGCCTTCATGGGTCGGAAAGACAGAGTTAAATCCCGCAGCCTTGGCCTTTTCCAGCAATTGGACGTTACCCGTCGATGAGAGGCCGAAAAACGGAATATTGGCGAGCGTGCCCATTCCCTTCACTGCCTGAACAGCACTCCAAAGACCAGACTCGGACAAGTCGAGATCCACCACCATGAAATCAGGACTGTGCTGACGACAAAATTCCACCATCTGCATGGGATTCCAAACAATGGCAGTCTGGTAGCCCGTCTCGCCAAGCGCCTCTTGGAATCTCTCACCAGTGGTGCGTTCACCTGCTACAATTAGAACCCGGTTCATATGAAAATCAGTAAAGTATGGTAGAATTAGCTGTAATTAATCGAATTTCCATAAATTTACCATTTATTGATCTTTTTCCAAACTCTTTTTAAATCTTTTTGAAGATTTTCTTTCATAGGTCTCCATTGCAACCCGGCAATCGTATTCTAAAATGCGCGAGCTAGAGGAAGGCCGAGCCGATCTCCAGCCTTCAATCACTGAAATTACAGTCACTACCCTATATGAAAAACATCCTGTTCATTCTGACCGCAGTTGGCATTCTCACGACAACCCTTTCAATCCGGGCCGACGAGGCTCTGGAAGTCAAAATCACCGCTGATAAGATTCAATTCATCTATGATGTGAAGGAGTTTACTGTAAAGCCCGGCCAAACAGTAAAGATCACTCTTGTCAATCCAGCTGAAAGCGTTACTCGGCAGCCTCACAATCTCCTGATCGTGAAGCCAGGTAAAAGAGATGTCGTCGGTATGGCTGCAAACATGGGACTGTCGGATCCTGAGTTTCTCACGACCAAACAAGCAATTCCCGAATCGGAAGATATCCTCTTTCACTCAAAACTGGTTCAACCCGGCGAAGAAGACGTCCTCGAGTTCACAGCCCCTGCGGAAGCAGGCGACTACCCTTATCTTTGCACTTACCCGGGCCACTGGGCCATCATGAATGGTGTCATGAAGGTGGTTGAGTAAGCACGACCTATCTGTCTTTACCTTTCGATCCGCCCAGGAGCTAATGACCTCCTGAGGCGGGTTTTTTTTGGCTTTCGCTAACTTTTTTTGATAATTTTCTGGAATTTACTGTAAATACCATAATATTTACGTATATTGGAAATTACCAGCCACAATGAAGAATACGATCCAGATCATTGACGACAACGTTGCCCTGACAACCCTTTTGGCGAAAACGCTGTCCAAGTTCGGCTATGATACAGTAGTGGAGAACAATCCACTTCTTGCGATCAACTCCGCTCGCCACCACCTGCCAGATCTTATCCTGTTGGATGTGATGATGCCTGAACGGGACGGCGGCAGGGTTCTGGCGGACCTTCGAGCTGATTTCTCATTGCGTTACATTCCGGTCATCCTGCTCACTGCGATTGCCCGGGAGGCTCAAGCTCTCTCAGGAACCGGTGGAATCGAAAGCGTGATACTCGCCAAGCCTGTCCAGTTGACCGAACTCGTCAAAACGATTGAAGAGCAACTGACAGGTTCACCTTCACACGAGCTTGAGATAGCCCCCCTACCGAGCGCCGGGGCAGCAAAACTACCCAACTTTGATTCAATGAGGCCTGACGGCCTCACCAGCAGTGCCCCCCTTGAACTACCCGGAGCGAGTGAAGGATCATTCGATAATCCAGGACCACGCGCAGACTCCACTTTCTCTCCAACGCTGAACAACGATCAGGCAGCCGCACAATCAGGCCCCGACTTTTCATTCCCCGAGCGGTCTGGAGACGACGCCCCGAAATCAAATCCCTGGTAGCCACTCCAGGCACAGGTATAACCAGCTGCCTTTCAGGCAAGCTCAAATCGCTTGAACTCGTTGAGGCACCATTCATACTCGGCCACGAGTTGATCGACGACATTGTCTGAACGCATCGACTCGGGAAGGACCTCCCAGGTATAGGTCTCCATCTCGAAGTGTTGGCAAAACAATCCCTCCTCCGACGCGCTGGATTTCTGCAAGAGCTCAAATAGTCCCGAAATATGCTCTCGAGTGTCTCCGAACAATTCGATCGGTTGAGCGTGGAGCGGCACATGAAAGTGCACGCGCCATTCGTCACCAGGGCTCTCTGTGTTCTCGCGATACCATGAAAACGCATCGGGCAGGTCCTTAAATCGTCGGATCACCTCGTCACCTTTACGCACCACCACTTGGTGCAGGTAGACCTCATCCTGAAATGCTTCGAGCCGCTTCACCGCCTCAACAACTGGTGCCAATCGCAGGGCTGAACTCAAATGAATCTTACTGATCCGAATCCCGGCATCTAGCAATCGACCCACCGCTTCCTTTGGCTCCTCATACTCAATGGCGAGATGACAGGTGTCATAGTTCACGCCGACGTTCTGTAGGATTTGTTGCCTCTCCTCCGAACTCACGCCTTCCAGCATTCCTGAGAAAAACTCCACAGTTTCTGCGCTTGTTTCAAACAGGCAAAGCGGCTCCGGCTCCAGCCCGAGATGAATATCCCTTCCTGTTCGATCCCGCAGCGCTTCAATATGCCGGGAGCAGCTCCTTACATTGCGATACATCGCATCCAGCTGATCGCTTCGCGTTTCGGCCTTCACAAACTCCTTAAACGATCCGGGCACGCTACTGATGCTGACGGCCTGACCATGAGGGGCCAGTTCGACAATCAGATCAAAAAGTTGATTCGTGTAGGCCAGTCGCTCAGGGGTCGACCAGTCAGGAACGTAGACTTGCTCCTTCACGCGGCTACCGTGAAAAGTCCCATAGGGAAACCCATTGATAGTGAAGACATACGCATTCCTGTCATCCATCCAACGCCGGAAGTCGTCTCTCAACCGCTGATCAGAGGCCAGTTCCCCTGCCGCATCACGACTCAACCTCAACCCGATACCATAGGGGCTGTCCGGGCTGACTCGCTTCCTGACCTCGTCAGTGTATCGACTCAACCCATCAAAAGTCTCTGCCCAGGTCTCACCTCGATGGATATTGGTGCAGTATCCCAAGTCTATATTGTGCCGCAATCGCATTAGGCCAAAAGAGAACCCCAATCGGGGCATTCCCGCAAGGCAAAGCATACCGCACCTTTACAGATTCGATGCTGGACTTCATCTTCCGGCCTAACGAGAATACGAACTTATCCCTCATCCCACTATGAGCATCGGACTTCCTGCCCAGGGGAACTCATTGGAGTCTCCCCCCTCACCAAATCAGACCGGTATCCTTATCGTGGATGAAGACCCGGCGTTTCAACTTGGACTGAAGACTTTTCTTCGCGAGTACGTTGGATTTGAGAAAGTCTACACTGCCGCCAACGGGAACGACGCCATCGATCTCATCCAGGCGGATAGTAGCATCGAGATTCTGACGCTCGACTATCAGATGCCGGGATTGAGCGGAATTGAAGTCCTTCAGGAACTCCAGCGAGTAGTCACCCGGCCCCTTATCGTCCTCATGGTGACAGGCTACCCATCGGATGAACTCGAATCAGAGTTCATGAGTTTCAAATCGCCCACCTTATTGACAAGCAAGTTCCTCAGCAAGCCGGTTGAATTTGAGATGCTGGAGCCACTCCTGCTAAAAGCGCACGAAGAACTGCTCTCAGCAAAACATGCGTTGGATGCCCCCTCCGCAGACGAACCTCGCTTTTTTGAAACCATTCCGGAATTTGAATCTATTCCAAAGCCGAATGCCGAGCCCCAACTGTTAGAATTGCGAGCAGCGGCAGCCGCCAGCGAAGCCCGCTTAAACGAACTCGAAGCCAAGCTCAATGCCATGAAGAAGTCAGGCAGTGCCAGACTTTGGATCGGGCTGACAATCGCTGGTTTGATCTGGCTGGCAGCCCAGCTTGGTTTCTTTGAGCAGTTCGCTCCAGGATGGGACCGGCTGAAGGAGACGGTCAGAGAGCAAATAACATCAGCTGTTGCACACGAGGGTGGCAGTCAATTGCCAAGTGACCAAATTTAGAGCAAGGCCCCACCGAGCCAGCCAGCAAAAGCAGGAGGGACAGAGGAAAGCACTTCAAGGCTACCTCTCCGCAAATCGATGTGATACAATCTCACCAGCCAATTGTAATCGTCAGCAGTCCGTCAAAGGGAGATTATGAAAGCGTAAAACAAACGATATCCCTATGAACGACGATCCCAATACCCCCCCACCATTTGACGAGTCTGCTCCTGATCCCGCTTCAGAGGCTCCCGGCAGCGCACAAGAAACAGAGCCCGGTCCGTTTGATGACTTCGCCAAGTCACTTCAAGACGCCGTCAAAACCGGACGCACCGATGCAAGGAAAGCGTTTGAAAAAGCCATGCCCAGGGCCAAAGAGGACTTGAGCCGAGGTGCTCACGACCTGGCTTATGCGGTCGCTTACGCCACAGCATTCGGAACAGCTCTGATCAAAGAAATCACCCCTGACAATCTCTCCGAAGGTTTTAAAGAAGGAACTGACGCCGGAAAACGTGCGGCTGAAGAAGTGATTCGAACTCGCCGGGAGAAAGCAGAAGGCCAAGCCGAACGCGACAATTCCGAGACTGGTACATCCCCTGCCTAGCCTCCCCCCACTCGTTGTTGCGGCATAGAGTATGAACAGCTTCCGCGACAAAAACTGGACGAAGTTTTGGCTTCACTTTGCCTTTGGCGCCGTGATCGGAATGTTTATTGGAATTGGCATCTTTTCCCAAAGTGAATATGCGTCCTCGACCTCAGGTTCCAATACTCCCCTTATTCTGACTCTGGGAATTTCCGGCATAGCCGTTGGTGTCTTGGCAGGAGTCTATGGTGATGAGCTTTGGGCGGAAATCCACAAGATGTTTTAACCCGCCGGCTTCCCCCCCCTCAGCAACACTCTGCCCACGCCACAACAGCAACGGCGCCCAGGTTCTCAATCCAGCTCCGACTCGAAAAGGCTTCCCCGATTCCTAAACCACCAACACCACGCGCTGGATCGATTTTGGGGCGCCTAACCGTGAAACACGCGCCACACTCAAAGGGGTTGAGTCAGGCAATTAACCCTGTTGCTCTATTCAACGACAGCCGCTCTCACTGCTGCACTGTCCGCCGATAACACTTCCTCAGACACATCAGGAAAAGTAACTGCACCTGTCGCAGCCCACTCGGAGCCTCTCTTCAAGGTCTCCTCAAATCCGATTCCAGACATCGATACAGTGCTGTGACCGAGGGTGGTGTGAAAGACACGCCCCTTGCCGTAATCAACAACCATCAGCATCGGCTCGTACTCGCCGGATCCACCGTTACCTTCATCCGAAAATGCGGCAGCCAGAACGGTTACATTCTTGGCCGGGCCCCGCAGCATTCCGTAGAGTTCATCTTCCGCATGCTTCCACTTTGCCGGTAATCCCTTCATGATGGGATGATCAGCGACCTGCGTCTCAACCACAAATTCATGTTTTTGACCGTGAGCACCACCCTTGCCGACAGTAGTATCCTGCGTCCATGCGCCATCTCGCAGACGAAGATAGGGGCCTGACAACTCACTGCGTCCACCCCAACCACCGAGTGCGATCATTTCGTTATACCCTTCCCACTCCGGAAAGGAGTTATTCGCGGCATGGACGGACACAAAGCCGCCACCTTCGCTCACGTAGGCTTCAAATGCCTTTTGAACTGAATCTGGCCAAGCTTCTCCATTGTAGTTGGACACGATCACATCATAAGCAGCAAAGTCAGGACTCCACTGAGCCCATTCGTCATCACCCGACTTTTTGATCTCAGCAACTTTAGATTCCCAGGCCTTCATCGCCTCGGCAAATTTCTGATCGGCTTCCGGAGACTTTTCTTTTGAGCGGCGGGGCGCCTTAGGTAGACCGGCCGGAGCGGTGGATATCGTCACCTCAAATCGACCGGACCCTTCGAGAATTGCGGCAACAACCGGGGTAGTTTCCTGCCAGGCATGGTTATTCTGACCATCAATAAGAAGCACTGAAACCGGATCTGCCGCCGAAGCAGCACTCTCGGTTGACTCACGGCCACAGCCGACCAGAATGGCCATTCCCATCAAAACTAGACCACTGCAAATAATCGAAGAAACTTTCATAAGCGGAAAGCTACCGAGTTCCGGCCTCCTTGGAAACCCATAATCACGCCCCAATCCAAAATTTCAGGGAAGCTTCAGGGTCCGGATGATCTCCTGAATGCCTGTATCAGTTTGGTGGTGCTTATGAGGAACCCCATTGATCACAACCTCTGAAACCACACCTTCAATGTGCGCACTGGAGTATTCGACCAGACCATCACTCGATTCCTCGACAGGGCCGCCCTTACTTTTGCTACCGATGATTGAGTAATATTTCACCGAAGGGTTAAGCGGCTTATTCAAATAGCCTTTGGAGATTAAAGAATTCGGTCTCAGTTGCCCAAGAGACGACAAATTGCCTTTCGCAATCTCCCAACCCAAAGGGGTCAGTGTTTGATCTGAATTTTTCAGTATCTCCGAGCCACCTCGCGCCAACTGGGCCGGCATCTGAAGTAGACTCCCTACCAGCCTCCCCCCAAACCTTGATGCAACTCGACTTCCCCGGTGAGGAGTTGCACACATAATCAGCTTATCGATTCCTTGCACCGGTTCGTAGTATATGACCCGTCGGAGTGTCTCCCGGTATTCATCAGATACGTTGAGCTTACCGATGGGCACTCGAAAAAGCTGATTCCAGTCATCATCCCCCCCACTCAGCGTCATCGACTTGGCCAACAAGCCACCCATACTGTGCCCCACCACTACCAGAGAGTCATCGGTGGCACCTCGACTCTGGCGAAAATTGCGCATCGCAGCGATTGAATCCCTCAACTCCGCAGAGAGATACGGAATCAATGCCCCCGTTGGATAACCAAACGTCCAGAATTCAAATTTCTCGCGAAGGACTTTGTCTGCGTAGAATTGATTGACGGCCTCATCCCAAGTGGAAGGGCCGGAATGAATACCATGAATCAAAATGCAAACCTGCTTGTCAGGATCAAAAACAGAGATCCGCTGTAACCCAATTCCCTCTGCAAACTTTTCAAAACGAAACAACGCCTGCAAATCGGGAAACTGATCCTGCCGTCCCAGGACGTCTCTAGCGAACGCAGCGGTGAAGTTCGCCTCAAGCGGGATCCGCTCTCCCTTATAACTCAGCTCAGCTTTCTTCGTGGGATCGATCAGTTGAAGAACAGGCTGTTTCGGCCGGTCAAGATTCAAAACTGCCGTTACCGGATACCATATTCCCGATTCAGGAATCATGGGGTCGCGCTGAGACCACGGCTGCCTCACTACCAATGAAGTCCCCACACCTTCAACAACGGACTCTGATTCGAACCCCCGCTTTACCCGCAGGAATTCCGCAGGAACCATTTCATCTATGAATTGATGATCGAGAACATTGACCGAGACAACGCCCAGACTGACTTCACCTTCGGAGGTATCGACTACCGACAGTGGCCTCTCACCCGACGCCCAATTGGAACCAATCTGAATCACCGAGTTGCGAACCGCGTCATTGTACACCTGAAGCTGCTCTGGCTCAGGCAGCCGGCCACTTTTGATTTGATCCCACGCCACCGTCGCCTGGGCGAGATGAATTCTAGAATCCCTAGACTGACTCCAATCCTCCCTGACTTTCACCCTCACGCCACAGCCCGAAGTCAAACACAGAGCCACAATGACTCCGAGTCGGATTCCGGGTTTTAAAGGTTCTCTTGTCATCACTTCCTTCTTCTACGAGATGGGAAAATGCTATCATGTTCGTAGAAAACTTTTCCAAATTTTTCTCGGAATATTTCGAGAACAAGGCATATCATCATTCGCTCATGGCTCACCAGCAGGACAGATTTCTGCTGAGTCCACTTCCACAATTCAGTATCTTCTATGAATTTCGTTTGCCCCTCCTGTAACATCACTCTTCAAGCCGAAGCAGAACTGGCCGGTAAGGCGGTTAAATGTCCTGGTTGTTCCACCCGAATTCAGATTCCTGAGGATTTCGGTCATACCCCGCCAGCCGATGGCACTGAGGCCCCAGCAGGCGATACGGGAGTTGAGGATTCACCTCAGGACCACTCCAAAGAACTAGATGTCTCTGCAGCGCACGGGTCACACCCTTCAGCTGTTAACATCTGGATCGCAGGAGGCCTCGGCATCAGCGCTACTTTCATCTGGTTTGTGATGATGTATTTGTTTCCAGCTAAAGAAACACCGGAGTCCGCCCACAATATGGCCTCCTACCTTCGCGAGCTTTTTACCGAGCGGGGTTGGCCTCAGTACGTGACCACATTGCTCATGTTCTGGTGTTTGGGAATACTGATTCTGAAGTCGCTCAACATCCGGAAGCAGCGGCGCGCCATGCTAATTCAAGCTTTGCCTACTGATATTTCAGCAGAGATCAACCCTTCCAATCTGAAAGAATTTCACGATCACATCATCAATTTCCCAGTCCTTCTAAGGAATACTTACATCGTTAACCGAATCAGAAAAGCGCTCGAGTTCTTTTACGTTCGACAGAATCTCCCGGAAGTGGCCCAGATGATCACCGCCCAATCAGAGATTGATGCGGCAAAAGTGAGCTCCAGCTATTCCATGGTAAAAGTGTTTCTCTGGGCTATCCCCATCATGGGATTCATCGGAACCGTTCTCGGTATCGGTGCGGCTATTGGTGGATTCGGCGCCGTTTTTGGTGCCGGAGAAGGCGGTGACATGAGCGAAATTAAGGAACCGCTTCTCAACGTTCTGGGAAGCATGGGCGTGGCATTCGACACGACCCTCCTCGCTCTGGTCTTCAGTATTTTGCTCAGTTTCCCGGCGAGCGCCCTTCAGAATGAAGAGGACGATCTCGTTACCGACGTCGATGAGTATTGCATCGACCACCTCTTAAAGCGCCTCGACGATGGCGGTGGAGGTTCGGGTTTCGGATCGGATGCTGGACTACTCAAGGCTGTCGGGGACGCCATGGCGAACAACCAAAAAGACATTATGACCCGATTCGAAACGGTTCAGGGAGGGATGTCCGAAAGCCTTTCCAATCAAACCAAGCAGTATGAGAAGGTGGCATCCGCCGTCGAAAAACAACTCGAAGCCATTGGTTCCCGCGCCGAAAATTACGAGACGAAGCTCGATGATGAATTCTTCAGTTCACTCGACCGCCTCAGGAAGGATTCTACTCAGGTGATCGAAAACCAGATTAAGCCTCTCTCTGAAGGCATTCAGAATCTAAACACCGTTCTCAAAGAGCTGAACGGCAAACAAGTCGTAGTGCAGAAGAAAGGCTGGTTCGGCCGCGGCTGAACTCTTTTCTAATCAAGCATATATCTAATGGCCAGGCGTTCACAGAACGATGGAGGTTCCGTCAGTCTCTTCCCGTTCCTCAGCATTCTGATATGTATTATTGGGTGCCTGACCCTGATTATCGTCGTGATCAATTTGATCGCGATGAGCAAAGGTGAAGGCCGCACCTCCGAAGAAGTCGAGCGAGCCCGCGAATTCCTCCTTGTCGAGAAAGAGAAAAAGGACAAACAGGATGAACTCGACAAACTTCGGCAGCTCATCGAAAACCTGATTCAGCAGAATAAGGACACCATCCAAGCTCGCGACAAACTCGCCATGCTGAAGGAAATGCTGAACAACCAGGAGGAAATCGATCAAAGCCGCGAGGAGATGATCGCCAAATACAATCTGCTCACATCCACCAACAAGAAGCTCGCTGAGGATGAGATATTCCTTCAGGAAGAAATCAAAGTAAAAGAGGAAGAAATCGCGAAACGAAAATTACCTCCTCAGCCAGCCTCTCTGCGCGTTCGTCCCAGCGGGAGCAGTGCCAATAC
Source organism: uncultured Verrucomicrobiales bacterium (assembly GCA_963975655.1). GTDB lineage: Bacteria > Verrucomicrobiota > Verrucomicrobiia > Verrucomicrobiales > DEV007 > Arctic95D-9. Next base: position 17,959 of record CAXBHX010000033.1, on the reverse strand, counting down.
CCGACCTTTCTTTGCCGAAATCTCCGATCGAACCGTGTATCTCCACCGGAGCTTATCCGAAGAGCCAACCGCCATCCCGGTTGCATCGCTCAATCAGAGTGAAGAATTCATCACTTTGTTGAAGACGGTCTCCTCACAGTCGAATAATCGGCTGATCCTTCTGGTGAGAGGCACTGATGGTGCTGTCAAGACACTCGCACAGACCCGCAATCTCGTCAGTTCTTTCAATCGCAGCAACGGAACGGAAATCATTCCTGGTCGGCTGCCCTTACCGGGAGAAGGAAAGGTCGATCTGAAAATGTTCGCTCAATATCTTGAGCCCTAGAGGACCGAAACCGCCCGAATTCAACTCACCACATGGCACGTAAAAGAAGAGCAGATGAAGAGCGCAGCATGGATGCTCTCATGGACGCGTTAACCAACGTTGTCGGCATCCTGCTCTTAATCCTGATTGTCAGCAGCCTCGGTATCAGTGCCGCCGTTCGCAATGTGGTTGAAAACCTTCCCGAAGTATCTGAGGAGGAATTGGAGGCGATGAAGTCGAGCCGGGACAAAACCCTGAAAAACCTTCAGGAGTTGACTCAGACACACGACAACACGGTCAAAAACCTACCAACCGAAGAGGCCGCGCAATCTCTTATCGTAGAGCTCGAAGAGTTTGAAACGGACAATAAGGATCTCGCTGATAAGACCTCAGACATCGAAGAGTGGAAGAAAAAAGTTGAGGATGCGGACGCTAAGAAGCTAGAGAATGAGGAACTCGTAAAAACTGCCGACGCGCGTAACCGTGAACTCGCCGCGATACTGACTCAAATCCCCGAAGTGGTGGTCAATCAAGCGCAGGAAGTACTGATGCCAAATCCCCGTGTTGCGGATGAGCGGGCCAGAGCGCTCTACCTCATATGCAAGAATCAAAAACTCTATTTTGTGGGAGATCCATACGATCACGCTTTTAAAATCCGTGATGTGATCGACCAGAACTTCACTGACCTGGCCTTTACCGGCAAGCAGATAGGCGCCTACACCTATGCCCTAAAAGGGACTAAGAAAAACGACAATGGAGGCTACCTGGCTTTGACCGAGGATATTAACCTCACAAGGTCTGCCGAGAAAGAGCTGGTCGCATGGACCGCCGTTAACACCAAATGGATCAATCGAGCAGGTGAAGCAATACCTGACAAAAATGTCCTGGCTCGAATCTTTGGAAGCGAGGATCGAAAAGAACTGCCAATCTCCAAATTCCGCTACGACATCAAGAAACTCACCGCCTTTTTTGGCGACGGGAAGTTTGGCCCCAAAGACTTCCGTTACTATGTCTATCAAGGCGGAAGTGACCGGGTTAAATACAGTGTAGGCCCCCGCGAAGAGGCCGGCTGGACTGATACTGAATTTTTGCAACAGGGATCCGAATTCGAAACTTTCTGCAAGAGCGCGGCGGTCAATCGAGGCACACTATTCTACTACTACGTTGCCCCCGACAGCTTCGACACCTACTTGAAAGCCCGCGCCAAATCTGAGAGCTACCGGGTTCCCGCCGGTTGGGCCATCTGGAACGGAGACAAGCTTGAATTGGCGGCCGTTCCCCGCCAAACCACAATTCGCTACAACCTCGACAGCCTCCCACGCACCGAGTATCGAAAGATTGCTGAGGCAGTGGGCCCTTTCTTGATCTCGGAGGTCGCCAAAGAGAACAGCGAACTCGATCAGCGCATCGCTGCTGCTATTCCAAAAGAAATGACGGATCAGGCCGAGAAGACCAAATTCGCAGCCAAACTCAAAGCTGAAAGGATTGAATTCACGACCACCAGATTCCAGAGCTACGCTCTGGCGCCCTATCAGGCAGCTCTCGCTGTCACCAAGGCCACTGGAACGGAGGAGGTCCAGATCGAAATTCATCCACCGGAGATTCCTCACATTCGGATCTTCGTGGCGTCCAAGCCTCCCTCTGCGCCCAAGCCCGAGCCAAAGCCTGACGCGAAGCCTCCAGCAAAGAAACCTCCCGGAGGTGGTGGAACCAAGCTGATCCTCGACTAGTCCCCGGTGAAGATTTTTGGGCTATTCTCCCCGACTGTCAGAGAGTTCAAGTCGCTCAATTGCCTGCATGATCTTGTTCGCAATCGCTTGATATTTTTCTTTCGAGCCAAGCGATTCGTCCTTCTCAATCTCATCAAAGCAAATCGGCTCTCCAACGACCAGCGTCACAGGATGCCGATGCAGCCGTTTTTCACCCCGCGGCAGCGCCTTCTCTGCGCCAAATATCCGAATAGGCAAAACCGGCACTTTCGCTTTGGTGACAATCATACCAATCCCGGGTTCCCCCTCCATTTTCATCACCCCATCATAGCTCCGCTCTCCTTCTGGAAAGATGAGGACTCTTTCATCTGCCTTCAGCAACGAAATAATCTTCTTCAAGACAGAAAGCTCAGGCTTATCCTGATTCACCGGTAACGCATTTACCCGGGTCAAAAGGAAATTTGCAACGGGGTGATCAAAGAGCGTCTTTCTGGCAAAATAGTATATCGGCTTTTTGAAGGCCCCTCCGATAAACGGCGGATCCACAAAGCTGACGTGATTGGAGGCAATAATAAGCCCCCCATCCACAGACTCAAGATTAGCTCCATTCTGAACTCGAAAAGAGCAAACTACCTTCGAAACGACTTTTGCCGCCACCTTTACTATTTGATACCAAAAACTCATGTCTGATCACCTCCAAAATCCTGCCTTGCAACATGATACCCATATCATGCCCAAGGTCGAATTGAGTCACTTCTTTCGTGGATTCCACTCAAAATGTCAACGCCGCCGCAAGGCTTCAACAATGGCACTATACGTAGACAGAACCCCAAATCGCTTCTGATCAATTCGGTGATTATCGACGAGCCCCTCAACCTCTCTCATTTTTTCAGTCGGAATATCCTGTCGATTCGATTCCCGCCACATCTCGACACAATGATCAATCAAGTCGCTCTTCGATACACAGCGCCGCAGCAGACGAATCAGCCCCGACTCGGTCTCCTCACCACTCACCGCGCCTCCTGCGCCAACCAGCCCTCGATCGAGATCATCACTCCCCGGAGCCAACGAAGAGCCACTTCGCCAGGCCCAAAGGCCAACAAATATCAGAAAGCCGAAAAATACCCCGTGCAACCGATGCCTTCGAACCAGCTTCATCGCCCCGCCAGACTCCTCCGTTCCGTGAATCGTTTCATCAAAGACAACGTTCTTCTTCCCGCCGAGAACCCAGACCAGAAATTCCGGCGCAGCCCCAAGGTGAAGAGATTCATTGCTGACAAAGAAACTGTCCGTCATCAGAACAACACTCCCCTCACCAAAATTTCGCTCGATCACAACGGGCTGCTTCTTCACTGATGCTACAATTCGCCACGCATCATCAGTCGCTTCAAATCGATACTGGGAATACCATCTCGGAAATTGAGCCCCCTCTTCCAGGGAGGCCCCGCGCCCCCTCTTCAGCTTCCATCCCCTTTCAGGCTTCTCGAATGCCTCAACTCTCGCGATGGCAAAGCCCAGCTTCTCAGTCAGCTTCGGCCCGATACTCGCTGCAATTTCCGCCTCAAGTTTCGCCTCTTCCTCTTTCTCCCGTTTTTTCTTCTTTTTCTGATCCCTTCTGACCTCATCTTCATCTTCAGCATCCTTCTGATCACGAAGTCGCTTCCCCCTAATCTTCCGGCGACGCTCTAGCCAGTCATCCTCCTCGTCTCCTTTTACGGGACTGTATTTCTCAGGAACCAGTTCAGGATTGATCGTAATCACCAAGCGCGCCCCTTTTTCAACGGCCTCCATTACTGGTGAATCTATCGGAGCACGCAAATCACCGATCCCCTCTCTAGGATAACCCAACATCAGGAGAGCCGTATTCTCATCCAGTCCCTGAACGGTATTCAAATGGATGATATTACGGCTCACATCACACTCAGGGAGTCGATCAAGAGTCTCATAAAAAGCACTCGTTCCGAGCGGGTCACTTCGAAAACTGGCGTAGTGCGGATAGAGGCCCCCTTCGGAAAAGCGCTTATCCAGCACCCCGTAGAACCCGATCACGAGCATCAATCCCAGGACCACTATTCCCATCCAGGTAATTGAACGTCGACTCAGCATCGTCCTAGGATACACCTCCGGTTAGCGCGGAAATCGGTGAACCCGAAGTACCTGATTCCCGGGCAATGACCCTGTGATTTTCGAGAAATGAGTCCACAATTTCTTCACTGACAGGATGCCATCCATACCAAGCCTCCTCAAACAAGGTTGTGTTCACATCGAACGCACTTCGCAAGGCTGCCAGTTTTCGCACTTTGAGCTCCAGCTCACGACGGTAGTCACGATTCGACTTAAACCGAGCAATCCGAAGAATACCCTCCTCTCCAAGGTTTGCCAAGCTCGCCAGAAACAGGGCACGAATCGCCAACCTTCCATCGCCCTTTGAAATCTGCTCGCGCGCCAGCCGCATCCACTCACCTTCAGGTAACTGAGACGCCACGATATCTTCGCTCTGAAGGTCAATCGTTCCTGTTATTCCGCCATCAACTACCTCAATCTCTTCCTTCCCCTTATGCTTACGATAGACAGCAATTCCTAACCAAACCAGCAATCCAATCACAACTCCAACAAGAGCGATCGAAACTGACGAACTCAACTTCTTAATCCCTTCCCAAAGTGATCCGGACTCCGAATCCGGGCTAGGCGTTTCGCGCCGACTGAACCGATCCATCATGTCCTCAATCCAGATCCCCACCTTCCGGACAATCTCTCTCGTTGTCTCTGCAATCTCTCGAACCCGCCTCGAAAGCCAACTCTCCTCAGCACTCTTACCGGCATCTGTATCACGGCGGGAGAGCTGCCACTGATATTTTTTCTTCTCCATCGTTTCCAAGAGTTCATCTTCAAAGGCCTCGGCCGAAACGTAAGCCCCGATCGACTTCTTTGACGGATCGACAACAGACTCAGCAGAGAGCCCCCCCGTCCAGACTTGCCCTATCGATACCAATATCACGATTATCGCCGCCCGGGATCGAAGGGCCTCCTTCCGGGGACGATCTCGATCTCTTTTCGCACGGCAGGCGGCCAACCGACTCATCAAATCCTCCCCCGTGTGAGAGGACTCAGCATAGAAACATCTGAGCACGTAAGCAGCCTTCATCATAGGAGATACTACGAGATAGGTGAGTAGTACGGTGCCTAGCATGAAGGTCGTATTCATGACTGCCGCCATCGGGCTCAGAGTGAAGACGCTTTCCACACCGAAGAACGATTTAGCGAAACTCGGCACCATCAGACAGGTCGCCACCAGGTTGATCCAGGTAAAGAAAGCAACCAGACAGAATACCAGAAGAATTCCGTGGTTTTGAGCCCATTGATAGTGGGAATGGCGCAAGCTCGCCTGCAGTAATCCTCGAAGAGGTCGGCCCCCGAAATCCTGGGTGTATCCCAACACCGTGACATTTTGAAGCATCGCAATAATCCATCCCAAAGGAATTGCGAAAAACAGCCCGACTATGAGCAGCGGAATTTGGAATGAGTGGATGCACCACATCGCCGCCGTATATCGAAATTTCTCTATCCCCCGAAAACCCGGGGGTTGATGAGGATTGACTGTCCTCCACAATCCAGCGCAGAAACCAGCCTGACACGTGCGCATCCAGAAATACAATCCCACCATCAGAAGCGACGCCAGGGCAGCATCTCTCTGAGCGAGACTGCTCCGGCTCATATCTGCTACAAAATACAAAAGCGCGACAACAAAAGGGACCGTTCCCGCGAAGTAGGTCCAATAATACTTCACGTCGACACTGCGAAGCAGATGAAAGGCCTCCTCCAGAATCTGAATGGATGAGCGCTCTCGGCGACGACGGTGCTTTCTGCGATCTGGTACACTCATTTCAACGCCTATTCCCAAATCGCTCCATCGTGAAACTCATCAGGAATGTCTCCAAGTGTCCTCCCAGTCAGATATAATACGAGCCAGCAAACCAGCACTGCTACGATGACCTGAACAATCGGCATGAGCTGAATTCGTCGATCACGCTCGACAGGCAGCTCAGGAGTCTGAGCCACAGCCAAACAAGTCGAACAAGTCAGCCGCCCCTCATGTTCGGTAATGCACTCCCGACAATAGAACTTTCGACACGAGGGACAACGAGCAGCGGACTGCCTTTCCGCGTGTATGGAACAGGTGGTATCTCCAAGCACACTAGCCATCTGCCCCCTCCAATGGATCTGCAGTTTCTTCTGTCAATGATGACGGCAAGGCCGTCAAATGAGTGATCTTTTGCTGCCATCCTCGTGCTATAACCATACCAGCGACTCCACAGATGAGCATTCCCATCGCCAGCCCGAGGAATATGAGGTATCCCGTCAATCCTCCTTCGGATGCCACTGCAGTGTATGCCTCAAGTGGACCCGTGATTCCAATCGTATAAGCCGGATCGCGGGTTGCAACCAACAGAAAGTAGACCGCCCCACTGCCTATCAACAGAAAAAGAAGCCCCAATTGAATCCACAGTGCCGACCGAACTGATTCAGGGGTCGCCTTTCTGACCGAGGCAACCAGTGAAAGCGTCAACAAAAGACTCAATACCAACAAGCCGACGAGTATCAAACCGGTCAGCCACAAACTCTCCAGGTGAAGAGCAGCAAGACACGCCAGCCCCATCACCGAGAATCCGGCAAAAGTCGCTCTAACTGGCCTCGGAATTTGAAAGGAATCCATCAAGCTGATCGTTGCAGACTGACTGTCGTCCCCTCTCTCTGCATCCAGTAGCGCCGATTGTGATTCACGAACCATTGGCTCGATTTTTCCGATGGCCTCAAGAGCCCGGGGAAACCGGTTGAGAGGGCGAATCCGATCTCTGGACAAACTTGTTTGTACATCACACACGCAAGTAGGCCCCAGAATGAGATGTCTGAGCAGCATCGCGAACATTCCAAGCCCGCCCAAACTCAATATCGAAAGAAAGACGGCACTTCCAACTCCAATCCCGGCATCACTTGAAAGTCCAAGAACGAGCGCAATCAATCCCGAGAAGAAGAGAAGCCCCAACGAGTAGAGGATCGACCTTCCGATTCGGGAAGTCTTGGCAACCGATACCGCTTGTATATCACCATAGCGGTATCGCTTATATTCCTCAGTATAGGGAGCCAGAAATCCAGATCCCTTCACGTATACGAGATGGTCTCTTCCCATCCAGAGGCTGGACATACCAAAGAGCCCCTTGGCCAGTCGAGTGTAGTTGTCAAAAGATGCTTTCAAAACCACCCACAGTGAACACGCGAAAGCCAACTTTGGTCAAGTCATCCTCACTGACTGACGCCATTTAGTGGATTTATTCTTTCTCAATTTCCGAATACGAAGCCATCAAGGTTAGCATCTCCCGAACGGATCCAGCCAGTCCACGAAATAGACCCCGGGCCACCAGATGATGCCCGACATTCAGTTCCGCCAGATGAGGCACACGCATCAACTTAGGAAGATTGAAAAGAGTAATCCCGTGTCCTGCATTCACTTGAATCCCTTTCTGATGAGCCAGGCGAGCGGCTTCTAGAAGGTAGCGAAACTCCTCCTCACCACCTTCGGGGGCGGCGTTGGCAAAGGCCCCCGTGTGCAACTCGATCATATCGGCACCCAAACGGGCGGATGCCTCAATCTGATCCAGCTCCGGATCGATAAACAAACTCACCTTGGTTCCGTTCTCTTGAAGGCCTTGAATCGTTTCTCCGAGCGAGTTATCAGCCCCAACTACGTTCAACCCACCCTCGGTCGTAATCTCCTCCCGATTCTCCGGGACGAGGCAAACAAACGCAGGGCACACTTTCAGTGCGATATCGAGAATTTCCGGGGTGTTGCCCATTTCCAAATTCATCTTTGTATGAATCTTATCCCGCAACTCGTATACGTCGCGGTCCTGAATGTGACGCCGGTCCTGCCTCAAGTGAACGGTTATTGAGTCAGCGCCTGCTGCCTCAACTTCATGGGCTGCAGCTAACACCGAAGGCTCCGCATTGTGGGCATCAGGTAAGCTTGCATAGCGAGCCTGACGAAGCGTCGCAACGTGATCAATGTTCACTCCCAGCTTCAAAGCACACTCCAAAGATTCTGTCATAGCACAAAGTAGTCCGACTTATTTCAATTCACAAAAAAGGCGGCACCGAAATCGGAAAGCCGCCCCACTCTTGCTTCAGCAGCACCGTAGTATCAATACTTGATCGTCACTGAAGTGCCAACACCGACCTTCGAAAAGATGAGGGGCTGAACCGCACTTGGCACCCTGATACATCCGTGGCTGGCAGGGTAATCAGGAACGTAACCAATGTGCATTCCGATCCCACCGTTGATTCGCATCCAATAAGGCATTTCGGCGCCTACGAACTGAGACCCTCCAGAAGGGCGACTCCAGGCTTCGCCACTGCTTCGCACTGTCGAACCGGATGAACTCACCCAACTTCCATACAGAGTGGATCGCTTATCGACTTTTTTCTCATTAATCCGATAGGTCCCGGTCGGAGTGGAATGTCCCGATTTTCCGCTCGATACCCGAGTTTCGATCACCAACTGCTTTCCAGTCGCACCGGTCTTGTAAATCCGTGCTTTTTGGTCACTCAAATCTACTTCGATTTTAGCGTTCGACGGAGTAAGGCTGCCGATGAGCATCTTGTTCACATAAACATCATGGCCCTTACTCTTATACTTCGAAGTCGAACCGCTCGACATTCTGGAAAAGAATCCTCCTCCGCTACTTCTCTGCGACGAAGCTGACGCATCGGCAAGACGACGGGCATCTCGATCTGCATCCGCCTTTTTGCGTGCGGCTAATTTTGCTTCACGAGCCGCGGCCTCATCCTGCTTCTTCTTAGCGTATTCCGCTTCGCGCGATTTCTTCGCTGCAGAATCGTCCCGAATCTTCTTCGCAGCTAGCGCCTTCTTCTCCGCCTCGGCCGCTTTCTTCTCCGCTGCTAACTTCCGATCCTTTTCTGCGTCAGCCTTTTTCTTCAGGGCCAACTCTTCAGCTTTCTTCTTAGCGACTGCCGCAGATTTTTTCTCCCTCTCCACGCGAGCTTCTTCCATGCGCGCTGCAAAGCTCACCGTTGGCTCCGCCTTTTTCTTCGAAGCCGAATCCGAAGCTGCTTTCTTCTCTCTCTCCGCGCGAGCTGCTTCCATACGCTCGGCAAAACTCATCGTTGGCTCCGCCTTTTTTCTCGAAGCCGAATCCGAAGCCGCTTTCTTTTCCCTCTCCTCGCGGGCCTCAGCCATTCGCTCAGCAAAGGTCTTGGTTGGCCCGGTCTCAACCGTCGAAGTCTTTGTCTTGCTACCCGAAGCCCCTGGATCAGTGAGCCAGGCCGCATCTTGATCCACCGTGCAAGCAGTAAATCCTGTCAGCCCCACAATTGCCAGAAGAGCGCAAAAAGTGTTACGAAGTGTGTGAAATTTCATGTTGAGTGATAAAAGAGAGGTCAATAGAGAATCTACGGTTTTAACGGGTAGTCAAACCGATTATATGGAATTCTTCTATGATCGAGGCCGCGAAAACGTTAGTCAGCGAAAGCCTGATGACCGAAATGGTCACCCCAGCGCCAGGCTCGCTCAAAGCCTAGACCAATATAGGAACCTACGAGATAGGGGCAGTCAAAAGGTTGCAGATTCCAGATCAGCGGTCGACAAGTCATCACCCCCGGAGTTTTCCGGCAGGATTTCGTCAATCAAGCGATGAATGCCATCCCCAGCATATTCACTCTGAGGATAGATCTGCCGGGCGGAAAGAAACCAAGCCAGACTGGATCCGTATTGTTTGCGCTTCTCCAGATTTTCAGCCGTCTTCAACGCCTTAACAAAAGGCGCGACATCAGTCGAAAGATCTGAACGCTTGGCGCTCAGAGATACATCATCAGGAAACTGCTTGAACGTCTTTTCGACAATCTCCCAGGCAGCATGAGAATTTCCCGCCTTGTTGAGAGTATCGGCCTGCTTGATGACCATCTCGATTTCAAGAACATTATTCACGATCTGATTGAGCGCCTGCTGCCGATCGGGATCGTCTACTGTAGCGGCGATAAAACGCGCTTTGTTAGTATATATCTGGCGATAACTCTGAGTTCCGAGCAGGCGATCAAACTCCAGCTTCGCCTGCTGCTGGACATCCGACGAGTCAGCCAGGAGGTCAAATTGCTCCTTCAAAACAGGATTGGTCGGCCAGATCTGCGCCGCCGCCTGGATATTCTCTGCGTAGGCCTCTTCATCCCCCTTGAGAGCAGCGTTCTTTGCCGTTCTGATCCGCATGTTCGCACTCAGTCGGGCCGTTTCAATGGCCGCGGTCGGCTTCGAATAGTCAAAATCGCCGGCTTGTGCCTTCATTTCGGTAACCAATTCCTCCGCCAAAGTATAATCCCTGACCTCAATAGCGTTAACCAATTGAAAGGCATTGTGGGCGTAGCCCAGTACTTCGCGTTTTCTTTCACGGGGAATGGCCAGAACCGACGGCATGTATTCTCCCGTCACAAAAGCCTGCTGCAGTTGCCTCATAGCACCATCCACCTCTCCCTGGTCTAGCAGAAACCCAAATGACTCCACCGACTGATCGATATCTCGAATCGCCTCGTTTGAGAAAGCGTCCAATGTCGTGATGGTTGGATTAAAACCGATAGTCTTACTGAAAGACTGCTCCACCTCAGACCCTTCCTCAAACTGCAGACGACCTGCTCCATCCTGGAAAAACTCGGTGTAAAATCGGGCCGCCATAATGACATGCTCGAATCGTCGTTGAAGGAAAAACTGCACCACTAGAGCCTGAAACTCGAGTTTGGCCTCAACCTCGGAAAGCTGCATTTTGGCCCGGTTTGCAACCCGCTCAGCTTCGACTTCAGCGATTCGCTGAACATAACGCGAAATGTGACCGGCGCTTGCAGGGTTGGTCGCTTTGGACTCCTTTTTCTTGGGGTCATCCGACAGCTTCCGGCCATCAGTGCCCGCGTCGGCTTCATTCCACTGGTCGAAACTCCAATCCAACTGACGGCGCTTTCTGTCCAAGTCGGTATTCAACTGATTCAGTTGTCCCGCGCTCATCTGCGCTAAATAGACTCTGTAGACGGCATTCGCGAGAGATTCACAGAGACGCGCATCCTGGGGGAACTGAGATGCGAGCTGCAGTTGAGCTACCGCAGTTCTAAACTTACCACTATCCCGATTATGAGGTGATAGAGAATCTAGAATGCCACGAATGGAAGCCCGATAGGCTCGATCCATTTCCGAAGAAGCCGCTTCTGAATTGAGGTATTTTTCGAACCTCGCTCGAAAGACCCGGTTGTCCCCCACGTTGAAACTCTTTCCATCGAAGGTGAAAACATCCGTTGTGGGATCCAAGTAGGGAACATCATTTCCAACGACCTGTTGGTTTCCCTGCTTTGATCCGCCTTGATTGACAATGGTGGTCTGGTTGGAACTCGGCCCACCACCACCTGAATTTGAACCTTGAGTGGGAGGCGTATAGACCTGCGCGTCTGCTACCAGACCTGAAACAAGAATGGAGCCGACACTCAAGAGGATTTGCGTCGTTTTCATAGTGGGGAGGTTTTGAGGTTAGAAGTTACTCGTCAATGGCTTCCGCAACCAAGGTGCCGTCGCGATCAACCCTGACAACCATGGCCAATTCCGAACCACGTTCGATATTAATATAGCTGAAGTCCTCAGGCACGAGGACGGGAACAGGGATCGTCAAATTACTGTCATTGGCTTCAAAGCTGATGAGTCGGCCACGATCCGCCGTCCACCGCAGCGTCTCTTCGACGCGACCTTCGACACGATAAACATTACCTCGCAGGCTGTTGCCGTTATCCCTGTAGGTGGCCAAATTTAGAGACGATGCGTTCGCAGTCGACCGCTTCGACCCACCGCCCCCTGAACCACCGCCCAGCATATCACCTGCGATCAGCCTGAACAGAAGCGCAGCGATCAACAAAAAACCCAATATTGCCGCCGAAATTCCGGCGATCTGTCCTACGTTTGCTCCCGAACTGGCTCTTCTTGGCATAGTAATCAGTCAAATAATCTCGAAGACCAAAACCTAGCACACGGCTGGATTAAACGGGAAGAAAAAACGACCCGTTTCAGAATAGGCCAACGCCGGTCATTCCATTTCAGGAACACCCAAAACGAGTTTTCCTGAGAAGAGGCAATGAACCCTGCAGTTCAGGCAACCTCTCAGTTCCCGGTCGCTGAAAACTGCCCCCCAGCCTGAGCGGCGGAAGCAGCCTTCAAAAACTTAACCTGGATAATTCCTTCAGTACCGTTTGGCAGCCTGACTGACGCCCATTGTGCACCAGGTTTTGTCATCTGAACAATCGCTCCGGGCTGCAGCGCGCGAACCTCAGAAGTCATCTGATCAGATCCATAGACCATAAACTGCGAGGCCTCAGAAACGAGATAGTAATCAGTCCCCGCGCTATTGATCGTAGTCAAAGGAGTCGTGGCACTGCTCTTATTGGACTTACCGATACTCGGCACCGATAGCTTGGGCACTTTGAAATTGAACCCCCCCTTTTTCTGCGACTCTCCCGGCATTACAATATCCCCCGTTGAAGATGGCGCGAAGGCCGTATCCTGAGAAAAGTCCTCAGCGATATACTCCCCCTGAAGACTGCCGCCTGTCGGCGTCGAACTCACCGCATCGTCAGGAAAAAGCCCGGCATCAATTGTCCCATTCGATTTCTTCTTCCCAAAACTGAACAGGCCGCCCCCGCCACTACTCGACGGCGTATCGGTGGAACCGTTGCCATCAGATTTGAATCTCGAAAACAACCCTGGTTTCTTTTCATCATCCACCGTGCTCTCCGAAAAGGAGACCGTTTGCGGAGCGCTAGGATTGTATCCACTCGGACTATATCCATCCACCAGGGCAGCACCGGATCTTCCCGCAACCACCGTGTTTGGCTTTGCCGCAACACTGGAAGCTTGAGAATCTGCAGCAGGCTGATTCGAACCCGAACTACTGATGAACGTCGGTTCGGAATCGCCGACATCAACGGAACTGTCCTTATTATTCTTCGAGTTACCAATACCGGGCACTCGAAGATTACTGAAAAATCCGCCACCACTACTTTCCTGTGGGACCTCTGCCGGGGGCGGAGAAACAGAAGCGGGCTCGAGACCTGTTACGGGCTGAACATTGAAATCTTCAAACGAAACCTCTTCTGTCTTTTCGCTTTTCTTGAACGGATTCCAATTTATCCCCTTCTTTTTCGGCTGCCCCTCCTCCTGCATCGCTATCTTCTCCTCTTCGATCAGCGCCGCCAGATAGGGATCTTGAGAATCGCGTGAAACTTTCACATTGCCAGCTGTTGTGTTCCAACTGGACATGTCATTCGATGTCACCTTGTTGACCTGAGCAGAGGAGCGATCCCACTTCATCCGCTCTGCTATGTTACCCTTGATCGCCTTTAATTCACGAGCTGACTGAATAGAACGTTGCTGATGTTGAGCCTCGATCGACTGGTCAGCAGATCGAGCCATCGAAGCAACCGCGGCTGAACCCTCAGCTGATTGTGCGGCAGTTCTGACATGCATCATCTGCATCTGCTCCGGGGAAAGCCCATCAGGCAAGCCACTAGTCATCCCTGCGTTCGCAGTGGCACTGCTGGGATAGGAGGCAGCCGAGGGCGCCTGACCGTTCAATCCACTCGGCAAAATACCACCTACAAGGATCGCCAAAAGCCCAAGCAACCCCGGAGGGCGCCAAAAACGGAACACTGAAATACCCTGCCCCCTATTAATGCGGAATCTATCAACCATGAGAATCGAAGCTGAAAAAGCACCAAAGTTTAACCCGAGTTCGGAGCCTCGTCCACCATTCCGATACATTTCGCTTATTAAAATTATAGAATCAACACGGAGACATCTCGAATCCCAGTTCTTTCAAAAACACTCCATCATTACATTTGCGAGGCACAGAAGCTCAACGCAGCCGCATTTCGGTTTACACATTTTGGGAAATTTGATAGTCTTCAGAGTGCTGTATTGATTCGGACATCGGTCGGAAAATCTGACTTCAGTCGAATCGCTAACTTCAAATTCTTCCGTTCATGATGAAAGCTAAACTCGCGCTACTGCTCTCCGTGCTTTTTCTGGCACTCCTCGCTACACCAGCCCATTCACAGAACAATGTTCAGTCAGCTTACGAAAAAGGCGTCGACCTCTACAACCAACAGAAATACACGGATGCGCTCGTCTATTTCAGTGCGGTGCTGAAGGCCAAACCCAGCTACGTCTATGCTAGGAACTATTCCAAAAAATGCCAAGCAGCCCTCGCCAGCGATCAGGGCCCAAAGAATGATATTGAAGGCCAATTGGCCAAGGTCATAGTTCCACAGATTAATTTCTCGGAAGCTCCCATCGGCGATGTTCTGGACTATTTCGCCGCGCGGGCCGAGGAACTCACCGAAGGAAAGTTCGTTCCCAATTTCATCTACAAAGGCACTCCGGAACAACGTCAGGGAACTCTGATCACCTTATCTCTGAAAAATGTCCCCATGACCGAGGCGATTCGATATGTTGGACAATTGAGCCGTACCCAGTTCAGATATGAAGAGCACGCCATCGTGGCCGATCCGAACTATCACTCAGCCCCCGATCCGGCTCAGAATGCGGCACCTCACGGAGTTGACCCAGTATTAGGCCAGCAGTCGACGACCAATATTTTTGACTGATTCCCCGCAGCCTTCCCCCCGGGGGCCCGCGAGTTTTTCAACCCGTCATCTCAGCAGGAGTCTATTGAGCGCCACGGTTGCGATCATCACCGGTGGCCAAGGCGACCTTGCTACGACGACGGCTTCGGCCCTCAGGAATGCAGGCTATGAGGTTCACACCCCGGGACGGGATGCCCTCGATGTCCTTTCGGCGACATCAATCGATCAGTATTTCAAGTCAGTCAAAAAACTGGACCTTCTGATCAACAACGCCGGCATTACCCGCGACGGCCTGTTTTCCCGCCAGACGAACGACGACTGGACCCCGGTCATCGATACCCATCTCAAAGGCACCCATCTGTGCTCTCAAGCTGCCACCCGGATCATGATCCGACAGCGATTCGGGCACATCATTAATGTAGGCTCCTTTTCCGCATTGACCCCTCCCGCTGGTCAAACCTCCTATGCCGCAGCAAAGGCCGGAATCATTGGTCTCACAAAATCCTACGCCAAAGAGTTCGGTAAGCGGAATATTCAGGTCAATTGCGTCCTTCCTGGATTCCTTGACACCCGAATGACAAAGGACCTCAGTCAGACAACCAGAGATGCCGCCCTGAGGAAGCATCAACTGGGTCGATTCACCACGCTCGAAGAAGCCTCACGTTTCTTCTGTTTCCTCGCTTCCACCCAGCATATTTCAGGTCAGGTTTTCCAACTCGATTCCAGAACATAAAATAACCGAAGCAGTCGTTTGAAAGCTTCATAAAAAGGTGTAGGATTCGCGACCATTTTCCACTCAAAAGGGAAATCATTCACGGAGGGGTGGCAGAGTGGTCGAATGCAGCAGTCTTGAAAACTGCCGAGCCGCAAGGTTCCGTGGGTTCGAATCCCACCCCCTCCGCCATTAAAAGCCCGACCCACTCAGCGCAGCGAGTGGGTCGGGCTTTTAATTTACTGGGACGGGTTCGAACGTAGTTCGACTCGTAGCGAAGCGGAGAGGTCGGCCAAAGCGAAGAGCTTTAGCTCGTAGCGACGCGGACAATCCCACCCCTACCTCCACTATAAGGCGCTGTCATCAGAGCAACAGTGAGAGCGAGACCGCGCGCCAGCCACTGAAGGCTCACTCCAACGGCCTATTTCCTCGCGGCGCTCTCAAACGAGCAAATTCGACCGAATTCACTCCGTATTTTGGATACAGCTAACTTGACCAACATACATTAACTGCTATAATTACTGTAATTTACATGAAATGGAATTTTATACTTCCTTGATGCTACCGCTGTATCCGTCGGATGCCCGATACTATGCTGCCTTCGTCTCCTATTATTAGAATGTTTCTCCTTCTGATGGTTCTCATCGGGGGAATTGTCGCGTTCTCATACACCATCGGAGCAGATAGCACACTGGGTTCTACCACCCATATCATCGTAGAGAAGGCAAGCAGCGCATTGGAAGCAAGAATGGAGTCCCTGAACCTTTCAAGTAAACTGAAGGAAGCCAAGTTCCTGAGTTTCCTCACCCGGGAATCCAATGATGACAATGATCACGCCGGCGTTCGGGATGCCTGTATAAAATCCATGTTCTTCATCCAATCCGGTGACCACTTCAGCCAGTCGCGATGGGGAGCTCAGCCAGTCCCCTATCAATTCAAAGGTCTTGAAATCGGGAAGGCAGAGACTCTGCCCCTCAGTGAAATCGATGCAATGAATCACATCGATGAGCGATTGTTCTGCCCGATCAACGTTGAAACTTATCGCTTCTATACTTCCGACGGATGGAGTCCCTGGAAATTCGATCCGCCGCCCAAACTCGACGGTATCACCTTGATTCATCAGGAAGGCATCTGGAAAATCGGTGTAGGGGCCAATCGAGCCTACTCGGTCAACTGACCAGCTGCGCCGGAAACTGCACGGCGGAATTTTGATCACTGGTCGCCTCTCTGGGCTGGAACCACATAAAATTCGACCATCACTATCAAGATTGATTTCGGAACCCGCCTTAAGATCGAGGTAATTCCAATCCAATCTTTCAAGATAGTAATATGATCAAACCTCTTTCCAAACCCCGCATCGCCATCGTTGGACTCGGCTTTGGCGCCGAATTCATTCCAATTTATCAGCGCCACCCGGATGCCGAGATGTATGCCCTCTGCCAGCGGAATGCGAACTCACTCAATGAGATTGGCGACAAATTCGGCATTGAAAAACGCTTCACTGACTACGCTTCTCTACTAGAGGACCCTGACATTGACGCGGTTCACATCAATTCCCCGATCCCCAATCACGCCGAGCACACGATCGCGGCGCTGAAAGCGGGAAAGCACGTTGCCTGCACTGTGCCGATGGCGACCTCCGAAGAAGACTGCAAAACGATCGTCGAACTTTGCGCTGAGACCGGGCTGAGCTACATGATGATGGAGACCGTCGTCTATGCGCGCGAATTCCTTTACATGAAGGAACTCTATGACAATGGCGAACTCGGCAAGCTTCAGTTCCTGAAAGCGAGCCACCAGCAGGACATGGAAGGCTGGCCCGGCTATTGGCCTGGGCTTCCGCCAATGCACTACGCCACCCATTGCGTTGGGCCAGTGCTGGGACTTGCTCGCAACGAAGCCGAGTATGTCAGCTGTTTTCCCAGCGGGACTATCAGCGAGGAGATGCATGAATGTTATGGGTCCCCATATGCCGTCGAGACCACTCACATCAAATTCCACAACAGCGACCTCAGTGCTCAAGTTTACCGATCTCTTTTTGATGTCGCTCGGCAGTACCGTGAGAGTTTTGAAGTCTACGGAACAAAGAAAGGCGTCGAGTGGCCCCTCATCGAGGGCGGCCCGCTAGTGGTGCACACCGCGAAGAAACCCGAGCCGGAAATCCCGAAAGAAACAGAGTGCCCTGACTACGGACACCTGCTCCCGGACGAAATCGCGCCGTTCACTCAAGGTGGCGTCTACGGAGGAGAGGAAGGCGAAGACCACCTCAGCTTCACTCAAGGCGCGGGTCACGGTGGCTCTCATCCCCACCTGGTGCATCAATTCGTCGAATTGCTTCGTGGAAGTGGTGAAGGCTATCCCAACGCGGTTCAATCCGCCAATATCACCCTGTGTGGAATCCTTTCCCACGAGAGCGCACAGAAAGGTGGCGAGATCGTGAGGCTTCCCGAGTGGAGCCTCAGCTCGTAAGCGCTCTGTGAGAGAACACGACAGGGTTAGGTGAACCACCCATTCGCGTCAATCTAAGGCGGTGAGTCCCTGTTTTACGGGGATGGAGCGTTT
>CAXBHX010000032.1:0-61320 GCA_963975655.1 uncultured Verrucomicrobiales bacterium | reverse complement strand
GGGCACCTCACATCAGCCGTCGAGGGGCTTGGAATTGAGATCAAAAAGGCAGGCACTCAGCGTATTCCCAGCAATCCGCAGGACTATTCCGACGAGCAAATGGTCGAGATCGAAGAGCTTCTCGACAAGCTCGAAGACGACGAGGATGTTCAGGCCGTGTTCACGAACGTGAACTGACCTACCGAGTTCATCACCGCACAGGCATTAGCACCCAGTTGAGATTTTCGCAATTCTGCGAGACCGGTTAGCTATTGTCCGTTGCTCGCGGTTGCAAATGGCAGTAGATTTCTTCGGGTTTTCCATCCCGGATTCCGGCAGATTACGGTATCCAATCCTCACTCCTCCTTCGTAGATTTTATATGGCGCTGACTGATGTCGATGAGTCTCCGCACGACTCGCCCCCCCGTCGGGCAAAGAACCGTCCCAAAAGCCGGAGACGGCTCCGTTGGGTGCTCGGGTTTGTCGCGTTCGGCCTCGTCCTACTTCTCTTCGTCCTCAATGGCCCCGGCTTTCGCTCTATCGGTCGGTTGACGGTCAAAAAATTGGCAGCTACGCAGGGCCTCGAAGGAGATCTCACCCTATCAGGAACTCTCTGGTCAGGATTCTCAATCACCGAGGCTCATTTCCGTGCCACCGATCCGACGGAGACTGACGCGGATGCTTCGCCACTCCAAATTCTTCGCGCTGACATCGGCGAGGCGAAGCTTTCGTATCGAGCGTTCTCACTGATACGGAATCCAACCGAATTGAACTGGCTGGACCTGGTGAAAATTGATCGAGTGACGGTTGATGTCAGGCTACCCGATTCAGCAAAGGGCACTGGTTCGGCCAAACCAGAAAAGCAGCCTACAAATCCCAAGACCGATGCTTCGGAATTCAACCCCCTCTGGAATTTGTTCGCGACTGATATTTCGATCACAGGAATCGACATAGCAGTTGAGCGATCAGGGGCTCGCTACGAACTCAAAAACTTCGCCCTTGTCTCTCCTTCCGGAAAGAATGGTGAACTCCGCTTTGACCAAATTACTCTTCCTGACCAACCTACGCTCGATGGCATCACGGTGCCTATCTTGAAAGGAGTGCACGCTCTCGGACTCGGAGCACTATCCCTGGGAGGTAGCAGCGAGATCCGTGAACTTGCAATTGGAGAACCTGCTCCCGGTGTCTTAACAGCAAAGGTATCAGCCAATCTTGGCGGGGGGAGTCTGACCGCTGCTCTAGCGGAGAGCGGCACTGTCACCCTGGCATTGCGTCAAGGAACCTCTATTAGCCTTCCCGATATCGTTGCCGCGCAGGAGCCGCCGCCTCCCCTTGAGGGCCGTGTCACCGCCCTCAATTTCCGATTTGAGAATCCTTTCCAACCTCCGTCGGAATGGATTTTGAACGGTTCCCTGGTCGGATCAAGAGTGGGATGGGACGGAGCCTCTATCGACTCCCTGGCACTGTTAGTTCGAGACAACACGCTCACCCTGGAGGCGAAACGTCCCGACGCGTCGGCCTATCTTGAAGTTTCAATACCACTGGATCAGGCGATCACTACCGAGGCACTGAACGATCTCCCTATTGACATCGTGGCCCGCGCTGAGATCCCCAAATTAGGAACTCTGGTTGAATCCTTGGTGGGCAGCCTCCCTCTCGATGGAGCGGTTTCACTCGAGACCCAAAATGTCCAAATCGATACCCGCGGAAATCTTCGTTCAGGAAGCTTACTGTTGCAGGCCGAAAACCTTTCCTGGGACGGGCTGACTCTGGCCGTCTGCGAGCTTGCCGCCAACGTGGAAAAACCCAATCAGATTCAAATCGCGGTTGATACTGCCATTGACCAACTCACCCGCCTGCGCCTCACCGGCAATGTCGACACCCGCCTGATGTCCTACTCGGCCGAGTCGGCCCTAACGCTCAACCCGCAGGAGATCTTGGCTTCATGGATGAACACGAAAGGCCTTGCCTCCATTCAAGGAACCACCACATTGAACTGGTCCGGCTCGGGTGAATTCAAGCCCCATCCCGATAAACAGAAGCACGAAGGCCTTGTCTCGCTTGACCTTAATTCGCTCCAATTCAACGAAGGCCGTCCACTCAACGGCGAGCTCAAACTGTCCTACGAGAACCAGTCTGCCAAGATCGCGCCACTGCGTATCGAGTCAGGAGATCTATCGCTCACGGGATCCGGATCGTGGGATGGAAAAATGATTGCTCTGACTGACTGGAAACTGAGCAACTCCTCTGGCACGCCCCTGTCTCTTAACCTCCAATTGCCGTTCAGCGCCGCCTCGGATACAGAGTTCCTCGAACAGACAGGCGATCTTTTCCTCGAACTGAAGATTTCTGATTTTGACGTCGCTGAGATCGAAGCCATTGGCACAGCGGATCCATCCATCACCGGAATACTTAATGGCGATCTCTCCGGCAGTGGACAGTTCGGTAATGTGCATCTCGGTGGAACGTTTTCTTTCCTCCCCGAATTTGAGAGCACCGGAGATCAATCCAAAGTGAACCTCGACCTGGCATTCGACGGCAGCTTGAGTTCTCCCGAATCCTGGGACACTCGGCTTGATGCGGAAGTCATTGGACTGGTCTGGAATGATCTGGATATCGGGAGCATTGATCTGGAGATCCAAACCGAAACGGGAACTGACGGTAAGGAGCTAGCGGGGAAGCTGGCGTTCGACCAGTCTGGAGCCAGCATTCGCGCTAATGCCAGCATTGGACTCGACGGGGCCTCAAGCTTCCCCGATTTAGCGGATCGCCCGATCAGCGCAAACGCTGACATTGATGCGAAGGATCTCGCACAGCTGTGGCATGATTTCGCTCCAGGGAATCTTAAAAGCTTTCCACTGGAAGGAAGCCTTCACCTGGTTGCCGACCAAATACACATTAACGGGAAACACCTCGAAGGTGGAAATCTCGAACTGAGCTCAGACGCCCTGAAACTGGATGGCGAGCCAATTTCAGATCTCGCAATCACAGCTGAAGTAAGCTCACCGGATGTCGTCGATGGGGTCATCCAAATCGAGGCCGACGATCTCAGCTCGATCGAAGCCCATGGAAACTTCCACTTAGTCGATCAAATCTACTCGGGAGAAGCGACCGTCGTTCTGGATCTTAAATCGGAGGGGGCACTCAAACGACTTTTAGGCGGCCGCCACATCGCCACTATGTTGCCGGGCCATACCTCACTCGCACTGAAAGGAAATGGTGACCTCAAGGAAGGGGCCTTTCACGGCACGATCGATCTGGATGCCTCTGATCTGCGTCTGGCTAATGGTGCCGCTCCGATTACAGCGGCTGTCGATGCTGAGTTCAGCGAAGCGTCACTCTCGTCAACTTTGTCGATGTCGAGCGACCCGTTGAACTTCAGCGGAGCGCTCAACTGGGAAAACAATCGGCTCGAATTATCCGATTGGACAGGAGTCGCCTCCGGACGAAATGTGATTGAGGCTTCAGGCTCCCTACCTCTCGATCTGGAGAAGCTGACGCCCTCTGACTGGTTCGCTGCTGATGCCCCGATCGATCTCTCCTTGAAGATCGATTCACTTCCCCTCTCAACTGTGTTTCAACTGATCGCGGACAAGCCCGCTCTCTTGGGAAATTTCAAGGCCGATCTGACTGTGGGAGGATCTCCCTCAGAATTAGATCTGGGAACTTCACTCGCCCTGACAGATATCTCGGTACCGGGCAATGACCCGCTCGAGGTAGGTGCTCTCAGTATCGAAATCAATACTGCTAATGGAGAAGCCAACCTCTCAGGTGCCTTCCAGCACCCCAACATCAATCCGCTCAACCTCAAGGCGACACTTCCCTTCAACCCGGGTGAGTGGGTATCGGGGAAGTCGATCTTTATGGATGAGCCGGTCGTCGCATCAGCGCGTATGGAAAAGAGTTCCCTCGCCTTTCTCTCCTCTCAGATTCCAGGCATCAAGTCAGTCGTCGGCTCCATTGCCATTGACGCCGCCGTCGCAGGATCCCTAGCGAAACCCACCATTACCGGAAACGGAGCACTCGATGTGAGTCGTCTGCGGCTAGACAATCGCAACGCCCCCTCTTTCTACAACATCGATCTGGTCACTAGATTCTCAGACAATCGGCTCTCGATCGATCGTCTCAACGCGGTGATCGCTGGTGGTGACCTCAACGGGAAGGGATCCATCTCCCTCAACCCGGGAGAAGAGCCCAATCTAGATTTCCGTGTCAGTGGGGCCGACATTCTCATCGCCCGTACTCACGACCTCAGCCTCCGATCGAGTCTGAACCTCTCGCTTTCGGGGCCGATGTCCAGGGCTCGTCTCACCGGCGAAGTTGGAATCGCAAACAGCCGATTCTTTAAGAACTTCGACCTGATGCCCCTTGCCATGCCGGCACGAAGTACCTCAGTTTTGCCAGCGGTCGAAAAATCGCCAACCGGAGGCTCCGCCGCCTACACCGATCTCAATATCGGAGTCGACATCCCACCGTTCAAGAACTGGCCCATCGATGTCCGCATCTTCACGCAGGACCCCTTTCTGGTTCGAAGTAACCTTGTCGAATCAGCTCTAGTGGCTGATCTCAAGATAAATGGCACGCTGGGACAACCCTTTCCTGTCGGTTTTCTGGAGATCGCTGAAGGAGAACTTTCTCTACCGTTCAGCTCAATCGATGTTGAAATCGGGCGGGTCACTTTCGATCAGAACACCGGCTTCAACGGTGCGCTTGAAGTGAGAGCTCGAGCCAAAGCTAACGACTACCGAATCAACGTGTTTCTCTTCAACCAAATTTTTGCCCCCCAATTCGTGCTGACCAGTGTTCCCCCGCTCCCCTCAGAGGACCTCCTGACGCTCCTCATTACCGGGACGACGCGACAGGATCTTGTGGGTGCTGGAGCCGGCTCAATGGCGGCCTCCAAAGCCGCCGCCTTGATGTTCAAAAATATGCGAAAAGCAAAGGATAGGGCCGAACGGGACCCCTCTTTGCTGGACAAATTGCAGGAAAGAACAGAACTTGAGATTGGTGGTGTGAACCCTGAGACTGGCGAGCACACGATCGCCGGCAAGGTCAGACTCTGGAAACAGCTGTTCTTCGTTGGCGATGTAGATGCACAGAACGACTATCGCGCCGTGCTCAAATACGTCTTTCGCTACCGCTGACGTGATCGTCCTCCCTTCCTATATGCTCCCCGGCCTTACATTCCTGCATCGAACTCTTCCATCTATCATGATGGGGCTGGTTCTGATCTTGTCTCAGCCAGCGGCTGAAGCAAGCGATCTGGTAAGGATTGAGGGCCTCACTACGATCTCAGGCGAGGTCGCCAAGGAGTGGATCAGCGGCCAATTGACGTATATTGAGGCCTCAGGGGTGAGTAAGGCTCGGGCCGATGACATCGCCTACTTCCTCGAGAACGCGATCCGAGACCGCGGCTATGAAGATGCCCTGGTGGAGTGGAAAGTCGTCGGAGCGGGAGAAAATCAGATTATTCTCCTCACCGTCAATGAAGGGCAGTCGATGCTGATCACCCAGTTCGACATCACCGGAAACCACGCACTTGAGGATGAGGCCATTATTGAATTGCTCACAGGTACCACGCGAAAGAGACTGGATCTCGACCCGAAGTCTTCCGTTCCACTGGTGAGCTCCGATCTGGAGACCGGCAGGAAGAAACTGTCTGAGTTCTATACCCTGCTGGGCTTTGGCGATGCAGAAATTGACTTACAGACTATACCTGGTCAAGCGGGCGCTACGATTCGCATCATCGTAGTTGAAGGTCCGGAATACGTTGTTGGACCAATAAGCTTTCCCGAGGCTCCCGCATCAGAGATACAAGAAGGTTTCGATGAGGTTGGATCCGAGTTCTCTGGTAAGAAATTCAGCGAAAGCGTTTCCGCCAATCTGAAGTCCCGAGTCTTGGAACTCGTCGTCAATTCTGGGTACAGTGATGCTGTAGTCAGCGTCGAAGAGGCGCCGCACGAGACTGGTGAGCAGGCCAAAACCGTGGCTTTAGCGGTTTCGATTGACTGGGGGCTGCCATCCAGCATCTCGAGCATCTCAGTGACGGGCAATACAAAAATCAAAAGTCGGTTTTTTGATCATCATTTCAGCAATATTGTCGGACAGCCTTATTCACCGGATCTCACTAATAAGAGCGTCGAGGAACTTCTGGAGACAGGCGCGTTTGAAACAGTTCGGACATCTCCAGTCAAACAGTCGGACGGTAGCTACCTTCTTGATGTCGAAGTTGAAGAGAGCTACTCAAGGACTCTCGGAATCTACGGTGGCTTCAACAACTACGACGGACCCATCGGGGGATTTGAGTTTAGAAACCTCAATCTCTTCGGCGAAGTCAGAACCATCAATGCTGAAATCGAATTCTCCCGCCGGGGTGGAAAAGGTATTATCAAATACCGCGACCCTTGGTTCCTCAACAGCGATGTGGAGTTTGGGGCAAGCATCTTTGGGCAAAACCGAAACGAAGAGGGCTACAAAAAGTGGGAAACAGGAGGAAACTACAGTTTTTCCAAACGTTTTGGGCGTCAGAACGCCAACAATGTCACCTTGTTTGGTAGAGCCGCCTACACCGATGTCAGCAGCGATGGCATCAATCCCATCTTTTTGGGGGACCGCCGATATTTCACCCACTTTGTAGGTGTTTCCTACGCCCTTGATAAGCGTGATCAACCTCAACAACCTACAAAAGGCTATATTGCCCAGATCTCAGCCAGCGTGGCGTCTTCAGCTACCGGGAGTGAAGTTGAGTTCTTTCGAACCACAGGGCGACTCGGGTATTATCTACCCGTTGGTGAGCATAAACTTCGATTGGCGGCTCGTGCCGGCGCAATCAACCCTATAGGGAACACCCAGGCCATCCCTATCGATCTTCGCTTTTACAACGGGGGCCCTCAAACGGTGAGAAGCTTTCAGGAGCGGGGACTCGGCCCTATTGACCCCACGAGCGGCTACCCCATCGGGGGCGAATTCTACACGATCTTCAATGCCGAGTATCAAATCCCGATTGGTCCAATTGCGGGTCTAGATCTCGTTGGCTTTGCGGATGCGGGAAATCTGCTTCCAATCGCCAGCAGCGCAGGCTTCACCAATATGCGCTATGCCATAGGACTCGGGATTCGCTATCAAACTCCAATTGGTCCGCTGCGCCTGGAGTATGGGTATAATCCAGATCAGCAACCCGGAGAGCCCCAAGGCACGTTCCACGTTGGTTTTGGATTCTCTTATTGAGCGGATCCAATCACCCGCCCGTTGTTCAAGCGGCATAACGCGGCCATATCGCAGCGCGCTTCCGCTCAAATATCGGTCCCGGTGGCCGAAATCACTCGGATCGGACCTCGATCGCTCCTCGTGATAGCCAGAGCACACTCGTGATTCACATCGGGTTCGGCGCGCCCTATTATTATGGTTATTATAATAATTGTTGCTTTTTTATTGCTTATTGCTATTTTCTAAGTTGGTATGGGTGAAGAAACACAGGGAACAGATCGGAAATCTAATGAACTGAATCTATTCAGAACGCCGAATCTCTTCCCATCACTCACACCAAAAAACACCACAAACACGAAACGAAGTCTCCGCCTGACTTCAAAAACACAGACCAACATGAAACACACCCACTCAAAACTCATTGCAGCTTGCGCTTTGCTTGTTTCCTTAGGATCAAGCCACGCGCAGGACGAATCTCCCATTATTCCAGTGGGATCGCTTAGTGCCTTCCCGACGATTGTCCAGACAGGCACCCACCCCACCCTCACCTGGGCCGTCACCGTTCCCGAAGCAGTCGACAAGATCATCGATATTGAAGGTCCGGGCACCATCGTCCCGAAGAGGGAACTCATCATGGACGTTCGAATTCTCGGTGCCGGCGTCACGGTTTCATCAAGCTCAAGTTCTCAAGGGTTCTATTTCGTGCCGACCCAGTGCCAGATGAGCTACAACGGAGGCGGATACGACGAGATATTTTACGGGGACAACAATGACGTCAATCCTAACGAAATCGTTCACTCTCAAACCGTCGCCGAGGGGTCCAAAATCGATTTTGGAGCTCGCTACTATTACAAGGGCAATTGGGGCACCTGGTTTAGTTCCACCAATAGCTCAGGCAACGCGGTAGCCCTCAAAAATGGGGATACCCCACCCACCACAACGCCGATGAATCATGCGCCTAGCATCGAATCTTTCATCCGACCTTACCTTGACTCGGATGGGCACGTGAAAATCGGGCCACGTGATGTTCTCTACTTGATGGAGTTGACCCACACCAATCCCAATGATGGCGGATTTGACCTTCAGGACATGGCCATTCTCGTGAGCTTTTATGATGCTACCATCGAAGAACCCACACCGGTTGATCAGAGCAACAACGGTCACGGCAACAATGATGATGGTGTTGATTCGAGCAATCCCGGCAGTTCGAAGACGGGTCAGGATTCTGACCCCAATACTGACGATGAAAGGAAGAAGCGAGGCCGTCGGAAGAAATAATTCCTCTCGCCCTTTTTCTTACAGAACCCCGCATCAATTCCAGCCCACCTATCATGAATCTAACACACGCACTATTTGCCGCTCTCGGTGTCGCGATGGCCCTGAATCCATCGACATCGATGGGAGCACCCGAAGCCCGGGCGCCCATGCGGGACGTTGCCAAACACGACGACCTCAGCATGAAACTTCGCATGGCCCAGCAAAAGGATCCCATCAACAACATGGGACCGGCCATTGGAAATCTGGAGGAAGACCCTTCCATCCCCCAAACTAAGCGAAGCTTCATCGACAGTTCGACGATCCTCTGCTTTCGCGGACTGATTACATTTGTCCCGAAAAGAGCCGTCCTTCACGTGCCGAAGCACCTCGAAAGCCGTCTAAAAATCCAAGGGAAAATTCAGGTCAAGAACTGGCAGGAATTCTACCTCGCCAATCGAGGCTGGATTCGGACGATCGAAGTCACCCGTGACCAAGCACTAGGCAATACCCCATTCTCCGAGGCGGCGATCGCAGCCATGTCTGAAAGCTCCTCCTTGATCGTCGCCACGTTTAAGGAAGGCCCAATTGCGGTGAGACCTCCGCAGAAAAAGGACGCAGGCGAGGAACTCGCCACCAACTCTGACCCATCCGAAAAATGAAATACTTCATTCGCTCATTTACCTTACTGTCTTCAGTTTTACTCCTCTTCGTTCAAAGCGAAGCGCAGGACTACACTTTCTTCGTCCACCAGATTCAGATGGATGGAGACGCTGATGCCAGCAACGACCTTGACTGGGATGTCTCTGTGACTCAGGAGGGATCTGATATATCCCCTCTGGCAATCAATCCGTTTGGAGCCAGGTTTGAGCTCTGGGCCATTCGAACAGATCCTCTTACCGACTACCTGATCGACACCACCTATGTGAATTCATACATCCCTGTCGCTGAAGTCAAAATCACCTCAGAGGATCCTTACGAGGTCATTCCGCGAACCCGCGCCGACCGCCCCTTTTCGGTGGAAATCGTCGTTTCAGGGTTGAGCCTGGACCCTTCTGCCGCTGATCCCGCCAAGTCAGTGAAGCTACTTCGTCACGTCCAGGCTTACACAGGAAAAGGTACCGGGAAAAATGTTGATCGAGGACAGGCAACGCTTCTTTCTCAAGGATCGCTCGAGGATAATGGAGCCCACACGCTGGACTACACGGTCACGTCAATCCCGGGGGGAGATCGAACCAAAGTAAGAGGCGAGGAGCGTTTCTCCATCTACTCCCTGGCCGACTATCAGGCTCCTGAATCCCAGCTGGATGCAGGATTTATTCAAGTCTGGCCGGTTGCTGAAAGTTCAGTTTCGGGACTTTCGCATGGTGACCAAATTAAGGGAGTCGCCCCCGAAGTGGTGGTCGATCTAGTTGATCTCTATCCCGACTCCTGGACCTACGCACAAGTCTACAAAGGAAGCCCGCAGCTCGGCACTGACGGCACGATCGTTCCCAACTCATCGTTTCTCATCGATGGAACCGTCCCAAGGGATGAGACTCTGCGCCTCACTGACTGGGATGCCGTCATCGATGAAGATGGCGAGTGGACTCTGGAGATCATCACGGTGACCCCCTTTGGCGCGGACCGGCTCAGCTATCTCTCTTTTGATGTCGAGCGAACGATTCGAATCAATGGAGCCGTTACCAGTGTCGAATAGAGAAACAGTCTAGCAAAACACTTATCATGCGCATAAAACCCGACAAATCCCGCCGCAATCAGCGTGGCTCAGCCCTCATCGAAATCGCGGTGAGCTATGGGACACTTGTCGTGGTTGCCATGCTGACGTTGAAAGCAGCGATCAACACAAGCGGCAGTCAAATTTGGACCATCAAACAGTCCATGACTGATGCCTATCTGACGCGAGAGACTGCTCTAGCTTCACGTGTTCCATTTGACGAAATTGACGTCGATGCATCGCTCTGGGCTGCGCATCCTTCAGTGACGACCTCATCTGTAGTCGTTGGGAAGATGCCGGGAGGAACTTCGGTTACAGCTCAGCTTCACCGCACCCGAATCCCTGATTCGAACAACCTTTCAGATGCAGGAGGGACCGGCACCAACACGACCAACCCCGGTTCCACTGAAGCCTGGAAGCTTCAGTCCCTTCTCGTCTACAGCATTGGCACTAAGGAATACGTCAAAACCCGAACGGCACTGCGAATTCGATGAAACTCCAGCAAAAAGCACCTTCGAGAAAGGGGTTCACCCTGATCGAGATGACCGCGGCACTCGTCTTGAGCATGGGCATTGCGATCGCATTGCTGGCGCTTCTTCAGCAACAGATCTCTTTCACCAGAGCGCTCAACGACTTCAAGTTTCTGCGCGATGAAGCGCCGCAGATCAATACACTGCTGACCAATATCATTAACAAATCCGACAACTATCGGATCTACAACGACCTGGACAGCGCAAAGAATCTAACCAGCGCAGTCAGAAGCGACGGCAAGTCATTACGACTGAGATATCGAAATCCCGATGGCACCTATGACCAGGCAATTGTCTCCTTCGAAACCCGAGGCGGCCAGAAGCAACTGAACTACTATCATCGAGGTAAAAATGCCAGCAACTGGCGATCCCAACCCAGTTGGACCATTTCAACAAAGCCTGACTCGGTCGACTTTGACAACTCAACTGGCATTCTTTTGGTCACTCTGACTGGGGCCAAAGGTGATGAAATATCCTACGCAGGAAACCCTGACTGATGAATATAGTACATCCACATTTTCACCGGGGTAGCAACTCCGGATACGCCACTCTCGCAGTGGTCTCGGCCATCTCTCTGGTCTTATTATCCATGCTCACCTTTTCTCTCGTAGGAAACATGAGCAGTTTCGACTCGCAGATAAGTGCTCAGCTCAAGCAAGACTTCTCCCAGAAGGAAGATGCTGTACTCAGTGCACTCCTCCATATCGTCCCTAACAAAGCAATCGGAGCCATGCAGGAAGGTTCCGGAAGCAACTCAGCCCTCTACACCTGGGAGACAATCTTCGAAGATGCCCTCTCGCTAGCAAACGCAGAACAGGCGGCTGACTCCGCAATTCTCACTAGCTTGAGCCTTTCGTCCGCGATCACAGCCAACACCGGGGATACCCTCTTTGACTCAGTCGCCGATTTTGTCGCAGCGGCTGATGAGACCCCTCATGGTTCCGATGAACTCGTAAATGGGGGCAACTGGTGGGAGTACATCATGCTGTTCAATGCAACGCACGGCAATAAAATCCCGGCCCCCCTGCGTCTCAGTTACGACCACTATCAGTTAGACAAGGAATATCCCATCATCTCCTTCGAGAAGCTTCACGTCTACAACTACGAGCACCACAATGAGAGATACTACAAGGGGCTTAACGTTTCGACCGATTCATACCCGCTCTATAATTTACTCGAGTACCCCGACGTGAAGTTCGGCTACAAGCGGCCCGGCGACTTGTTCGTTGGAAAACGCAACTGGTGGATCTTTTCGCTCACATTTGGCGGGCACAATCAAGACCAGACCGGAATTCCGCCCGTCACAAAGAGTTACGTGCTTTCGATCTACGAAATTCCTTCTCAACTGCCGCTTTCAGCCGCATCCGGAATGTCGGTTGGACAGTTCGCTGACGGCAGTGCATGGGAAAACGTGAACCTGGCCGGAGGCATGTATGCCGACTCGGTTCAGACGCAGGGCACCGTGGCGCTCAGCGAAGGATCGATTTCGGCAAGGAAATCGGTCAGTTTGAGTAGCACAACATCCGTCCAGGGCACCACATTGAACTCCAACTTTGACGACATGGGCAGCCGGGAAACACGAGCCCTTCAGTCATCCAGCGACTTCTATGATGCCTCGACCTCGGGAAACGTGGGAAAAGTTGCCTTTATTCCGATCAATCCGGGTGCGGATTTCTTAAAACTGGAGAGCGATGGCTCAGCCTCAGATCGCATCTCCCCCACCGGTTGGAACATGTATTCAAGAGGTGCAGAGCAAGCAAAGATGCGGGTTGAGGTCCGTGAAATGGTTTCAACAAGCGCTCAAACTCCACTGTCGATTCGGTTTCACTACATCGATACCAGCGGTGATCGTCAGTATGTTGACTACACCAGGGGCACCAACTGGCCCGCCGAGATCGAGACAGGAGGAGACACCTTTCCGTTCCAGACTGACTCGCTTGAAAATGGAAGGACCGCATTGGTCGTCAACCTCGACCGCATCCCTACTTTCCTAACCACTATTTCAGGGGCGGGAGACCCTACCG
Source organism: uncultured Verrucomicrobiales bacterium (assembly GCA_963975655.1). Classification (GTDB taxonomy): domain Bacteria; phylum Verrucomicrobiota; class Verrucomicrobiia; order Verrucomicrobiales; family DEV007; genus Arctic95D-9. The sequence goes on along the minus strand of CAXBHX010000032.1, from coordinate 48,610 downwards.
TGAACGATTCGATTTACCTCTACCCCAACCACGCCGAGACGACCGTAGTTGAGCCCAGCGTCCCGTCTCTCGATACAGATCTTGCAGTCACGCTCCGGGGTGGCAAAGACCTCACCCCGTATAGCAACGGCTTCTCAGTCATAACCGATATGCGACTCTACATCGCCGAAACCTTGAACGATGTCGCGACGACGCCACCGATAAACTCAGGCCTTCCATCTGGGAGTGATTATTACCCTCCCATGTCGCTTTTTGCCCCTGAAAAACGATTCGGCGAGTCCATCACGATCGACCACCCAGTCAACCTTCGCGGGCAACTTAGCAGCCTTAAGACAGATTCTTCGGACACTTTCAATCCCATGGAGCTCATCAGAGCGGACGATACCCGGGTGGACTCAGACATGCTCAATGCTGACCTGATCGATTTGAATAGTCCCGCTGAGCTGCCTCCGATTCACCTCATGAACTGGCTGGTCACGATCGAAGAGATCCATTGATCAGGAACATCGAGAGCAAATAGAACTAAGAGGGCAAACCGGGCTTCATCCCCTTCTCCTCCCGTCGCATTCGACTTCGGGCCCCCTGACCCACCTCCGGCTGTCGCTCAGGAACCCGGGCCGAGTGTAAAGTTTCGACAACTTTTCATTACCACTTCCTTGATTATTATAATTATTGTATTAATATTTACTATATTTATAATAATCCCCGAAATCTTCCATTCCAAAAAGCATGAAATCGTCGCACCATGAACCTTCGGTCTCAATTCCAAAGGGACTGACCATAGGCTATCGCAGCCGCCGATTCGGCGGTGCGGCCAAGGATATCAACCTCGCCACCTCATCCGAGGCCATTTGCCTTAAACCTGGTAGGCACTTGCTGCTTGCCCGAAACGGCCGGGGTAAAACGACCCTATTGAAAACGGTCGCAAAGATCATCCCGGCACTTAAGGGAAGTATTCAATGCGCCGGAACCGTGCAATTTGTCGATGAGGACCTTCGTTTCGACAGTGAAATGAAGGCGAAGCAGATTTTCGGGGCCCTTTTCAAAAATGGACAGCGCACCTACGCCCGGGAGATGGCGGAACGAATCGAGCTGGATGTTGAAAAGCCTTACGGAAAACTTTCCAAAGGAAACCGCCAGAAAGTCGGGCTGATCATCGCTGAAACGAGAGCCTTTGAGAACGGACCGCATATCCTTCTCCTCGACGAACCGTTCTCCGGTCTCGACTTCGCAGCCAGAGAGAAGGTCGATTCGATCTGGACTGAAAATAACGATTCGATCGTCCGGCTCGTTTGTGTCCACCCCGATGAGCCCACTCTTAATGCCGAAAGCGCCCTCATTATCCGCGAAGGCCGACTTGAGCAACTTGAAGTCAACGGAACTCTGGACTGGATGGAAACCAAGCAGTCATTGAACTAATCCCCTCTCGCCATGGAACTCTACAAGCTAACACTCGCTTCAATTGTCAATCGCAAGACCTTCGCGATCTTCGCGCTTCTCCTGCTCACATTGCCTTTCGTACTTCCCCTGATGACCCCGTGGGAGACGAAACCCACCATTCTTGAGCCCGCCCGAGCCCAGGCCGCCTGGTCATTGCTCTGGATGGCAGCCCTCGGTTGGCTTCTTTTCCAGGGAGCGACTATTGGCGACAAATGGTCCTCTCATGGGATTTTCGAGTATTTCAAGACTCTGGGAGTCTCGCGCCGCAAGCAGATCACCCAGGTTTGGCTCAGTTGCTTTACCGTATTCGCTGGTTTTGCTGCCATTACGTTCGTTATCAGCACCTTCACTGCCATGCCTTCGGACTCTGTTGAAGCCCGGCATTGGTTCATGACAAACGTTCAGTATCTGCTGCTCTTCCTCTTGGTGGTCGCGCCCCTTCTCGTGCTATCCATCAGCCTCGGAACCCGCCTGAACGGGGCGGCAGCCTACGCCATCACAATCGGGCTGGCCCTCTACGGCTTGTTCGGAATCGGCTACCTCGAAGTGTTTCTTGCCGACAATAAGAATCCCATCCTAAATCTGATCTATGTGATTTCCCCTCACTATCACCTCTCTGATCTTAATTCCCGCCTCGTCTTCAAACTAGGAGCCCTCCCCCTCGCTGAGCTGGGCCAGATTGCAGCCTATTTGGGTGGACTCGCCGTTCTCACCATCGGAATCTCGCTTCCCCTCTACCGCGAAGGAAAATGAAAGGAACGAACAAATCTATTCTGGCCTGGTCCCTCTGGATGATCGGGGGAATCGTCCTGACAAGCGCAGGCCTGACATCCCTGAATTCCAACTCCAGGCTCGCGACCGACCAAAACCCCTTCGCGATTCAACGCTCCGCTTATGGGCGTCTTCTCGCCCGCTTGACGGAATCCACCATCGATCGAATCTGGCATATCGGTATCGAAGAATCGACCCCCCACGACAACGGTGACCACTCAAACTGCAGTCACGGCGACCTGGACGATGAAGAGTTTGTTTTTACGGTGGAGGATTCAGAAAATGATCACGATGATCATCAAGCTAGCGCTGAAGTAGCTCACGATAATAACGACCACGCAGCGCATGATCATTCGGATCATAGCGAACACGACCACTCTTCCGTGGCTACCGTGAACGAGCCCGTCATCGAGCAGATGAAGGGCTGGTTCAGCGATATAAAGTCGGCGAAATACACTCGCACCAATCCATACTCTCTCTCAGAGCAACATCGCCTGGTGGTAGCAAAAGATATCGAAGAGATGCTATTGCGAAGCTACAAAATGGATCCGGCCCACTACGGAGTCTACAACTCCTATCATCTCTTTCTTACCATTCATGCTTTCGGGGGCACCGAAAAATCACGAGCTCATGCCGAAGTCATTGCCAACGCGACCATCGCCGAAGTGTTCCGCGAAACAGAAGATCCCGAGCCATGGCTCACAGCAGCGTCCGCCTACTCCTATCTTTACCAATTTCGGATTGAAGACTATCTGGTCGCCGGCAAACCCGTTCCGATTGAGATTCTCAAAGAGTTCCGAGCCAAGATTGGCCACTGCCTTCAGCAGTTCAAAGAGCTACAGCAGGCGGCGGAAGAGTCTGGTAGCTGGGCCAATCTCTCACCCGACCGTCAATACGAGATTTCCGACCGCGCCCGCTTTGCACTACGGACGTTTGAGCCCTTCGATGTCATGATCGCACGAGCTGAGCGGCGCAAACTGGGCGTTGGAAAGATGGAGCAGCAGGTCGCCGAGATGCTTGACTCTATCGAAGATCTCTAAGTCCCTCGATCCATTTCCGACCGCACAGTCGGAGTTGAAAGCCACTGGTCACTCCAGTGGTTTTTTTGTCTTCAGCCCTAATTCCTTATGTTTCCTAGGTATTACGGTGCTTTTGACTACTTATTTATCAAAATAATTGCAGTTTTTATAAAAACTTATCAAAAATGTCTTGTTTTATGGTTTTTATGGATTTAATGTCTCCTATAACAGCCTCGGCAGTTACTTAATGGATTCTCAACAAGCACATCATCAAGCCCAGCAGGTCATGACCGCTATCTTTGCAGCGGCCGGGGCAAATGATATCTCGGATATTCAAATCCGCAGTGGCTCCTGGGTTTACTGCCACACGAAGAAAGGTCTGGAGATTGTCAGCCAGCTTGGCGAACTCCCCGCTCAGGTAGTGATGAATGTCGTCGAGTTTCTCTATGCCCGACAGGAGGCCGACGCGAGTGGCGCCATTTCTAAACTTCAGAACATGAGAGGTCTTCAGGAGCGACTGATCGAAGACAAGGTTGCCGACTTCAGCTGTGATGGATTTCCCCTTCCCGATGGCACTATTTCCGGACGGATGCGTGTTCAGAGCCACCTCAGCACCTCCGGCCCCGGCATCACCTGCCGTATCTTGAGCGATGACATAGCCGAGCTTGCGAAGCTGGGTATTGCCAATGACACAACACGTGCCCTTCAGGACTTCATGAAGCGACGCCAGGGATTTGGCCTCGTCACCGGCCAGACGGGTTCAGGAAAATCTACCACCCTCGCTGCGATTCTTGACTGGCTGCGCCAGAACCACCCGAGACACATTGTCACCGTTGAAGATCCAATCGAGTATCGCTACTCCCGGTTCATCACCCAGGCGGCCGAAGATGCTCCCCCTATCCCTTCCCCCGGTTTTGTCACTCAACAGGAAGTGGGCAAGCATATCGGGACCTATAAACAGGGTCTGAAGGATGCCCTTCGTAAAGCACCCCACGTAATTCTAATCGGTGAGATCCGGGACATGGAGACCATGGAGATTGCGATCGAAGCCGCTCAAACAGGCCATGTGGTTATCTCCACTCTTCACACTAACGGAGCGGTTAAAACAATCAGCCGAATCCTCGAATTCTTTCCTCAGGCCCAACATCGCTCCCTGCTGGGACGGCTCTCCGAGATTTTGATGTTCATTCTTTCCCAGGGTTTGATTCCCACTGAGAACGGCCGGGTCCTGAACTACGAATTTCTTCAAAACAACAGTTCAGCCGTCCGCTCCGGTATCGCAGCCTACGACGGTGCTGCTAAATCCCTAGAAGATGCCATCCGACACAGCGGAAACATCGAGTGGGACGCCAATCTCCGTAACCTGCTCAATATGGGCAAAATCTCTCACACCGCATTTCAAATGAACCGCATGAACGAGGAAGAAGGTGATGACCTTCTGTTTATCCCCGGGAAGGCGAGCTGAAACCAATCTTGGTCTGGCCCTAGAAAACGGCGAGACCTGGAAAACAACAACAACAACAACATAACATAATACAACATAATGAAACTAAACAATACTAAGAAGCAGGCAGGACTTACTCTTATTGAGATTACACTCGTGATCGCCGTTCTTCTCGGCCTCATCAGCGTCCTCTTCATCGGTGTCTCTGCATACAAAGAAGGATCTAACCGTTCTAAGTGCATCCTCCAGATTTCGAGCGTGCAGAAGGCAGTTCGTTCTTACCAGAATCTTTACGAGAAGTCGATTGGTGACTCTCTTGCAGTCAACACTATCGCTAAGTCAGGTGGATTGCTTGAATTATGGCCTCTTTGCCCAAGTGCAGGCACCTACGTTCCAATAGCCGGCGATAGCCAGAACATCTCCGCTATCGGAACTCCTTACCTCGTTTGTAGCCAAGCTGCCGCTCTCGATCACGTACCACAGACCACCACTGGCTGGTAATCATTCTAAGTTAATTGAGTAACTTTAGCTCCGGTTCGAATCGCTAATACCGTTCGAACCGGGGCATTACTCCCCTCACTCTTACTTGATCAGATTGAATTTTTGAATGGAGCTCAGAACTAACACTCTGGATTTTCTTCAGAAATTGCATCCTCCTCACCGCTACCCCGACACAATGCGATCAGCTCTATAAACTGATCCCAACTGGCGCCCGGCGGTGATTCCCCCTCTCTCACAAATCACCGGACGTATGGAACTCCTCGACACAACTGCCTCACCCCTCAAGGTCTACAAGCAGGCCAAACGAATTCTAAAGAGCACCAGCCGCGCAAACAATGCGGCTTGGTATCAGCGCTCGACAGAGGTTCCGCTTCAGTGGCACATCCTGGTGGGATCACAATCAGTCGTCAGTGCGATTCACAACAAGCTTTCCGGTGAATGGTGGACCGGCCCTGATCTTCCACGGGTTTCGTTCGCCACAGATGAGACCGGTCAACCTGCCGGTCTCGATGACGCCTCCCGAAACTCTCTTCACGAGATTCTACGCCAGATTCTCGCGTCAAAAGAGTTTGGGATGAAACCAAAGTCATTAGGCATCACTCTGCACTTAGCTGATGGAGTTCGGACACGAGATCTCGATCCCGAATTCTCAAATGACTCTGATTTCGACAATATTAACGAGTTACTCATCGCGGCCCCCGATATCGCACTGGGAGACGATTCGATCGATCCCGGCGAAGGAAAGTGGCGCCTACTTCCCCTTCTCGGTGGCTCCGAGGATGACAAGTGCTCAATCGCAGTTCAGGTATCTTCTCAATACGAATCAATCGTGGCGGAATTTCGAGACTATGGGGAACTTCGCAACCTTCCTATCGTTGTCGAGACACGATCTTCAGCCTTGGAAGTATTTGCAGGTGTCCCGGCCCTCCTGCCAGACAACCAAAGCTTTGAGAATACTTTAATCCTTCTTCAATTCGAAGCATTCACCTTACTGGGTGCCACCGGAAAACGCAGTGAGATCAAGCTATTGAGGCCTCTCATGCATCGCTCGGGTTCCCTACTTTCCCCCCCCGAAATCTCCGAGTTCGTGACTAACACTGCAGCTCAACTGAACTTAAAGGATCCCAACCTGCTGTTGGTATCCATGACGGGAGTGACGGAGGAAGAACTGAATGACCTTCTAGGCTCATATCTGGAGTCCCACTCCAACACCACTTATCAGTGCGTCAATGCGAAGGTATCGCCCATCACTGAAGGCATCCCCGAGAACCGCTTTGAAATCGCTGCCGCCGTCTCCGGCGCCCCAACTTCAGCGGCTTCTTCCCCCATTCATCAGCTTCAGTCTAAATGGGCCATACAGGATTTCTACGGCCCCTCGATTGAGGATGCCAAGAAAATGCCTAGTTGCAGCGAACTGAAGCTCCTCAAATATGGAGGCCTCAGCCAAAAGATGGCTCTGGTCGCGGTATTTGCCTTTGCGGGATGGACGGCAACTGGCTTTTTCACAAAAATGCGATCCGAAGCCTGGAAGCTCGGGCCCACCTCGGCTCAGGAAATGGAAATTCGCCTGACTCAACTACAAAAAGAACGGCGTGAGTGGGAACATTGGGACAAACTTCTGACAAAGCGATCCGAAGGCTGGCTCGCTATGGAGACGCTTCTGAGCCTGTTCCCGGACAATGGGGGCGTCATTCTCAAGACCGCATCCTACCGAACTGACAGCGAAACCTCGAACGCGGAAACCAGTACCATCGGCTTGAAACGAACCTGGCAAGTTTCCGGATATGCCAACCCGGAGGTCGCGAAGCAGTTGGCAACGCTTGGTAGTCGAACCCGTGTCGCCGGCATGCTCAACACGATTGCAGAGGAAAATCAAGCCGACTACCTATCGGTCGAAGCCGCATCGAGAGAGCTCAGTGTGTCACTTCAGCAAAAGCAGGGATCGATGCCTCCCTCCGCTCAATACCCGGCGCGTATCGCCCGTCATTTTCGAACCTCTTTCGATCTTAGCGTCTCCCAGTCGCTCGACCCTGACGACGAACTGGCCCTCTACACCAAACCCCTTTCAACGGAACCTTGAATATGAAGACGTCCCATCATCAACAAGCGATCATCGCATTCGGAGTGGCGATCCCGTTCCTACTGATTTTCGCCCTCGTCGGCGGCACCCTTTTCGGCAGCGGCAAACTAGGCGAGAATCATGCTGAAAAAGTAGCGAATCTTGAGCGGTTTGAAACAGCTAAGAAACAGGCCTACATCCTTGAAGCGACTATGGCTACCGGCCAAAGAAGAGAGGAAATCAAATATTGGAATTCAAAAACCGATCAAGATTTCATCCAGTCTCTTACTGATAACCTCAATGGCATTCTCGAGAACTACGACAGTTCAGTCCTGCGACAGACCGCCATGGGCAAAGCCACGGGAGGAAGCACCATCAGCAGCCGAACGGAAAATCCAAACTCGAGAATTGAGCTGAGCTTCGAAGGAGGCTTTAAGGCCATGCAACTCCTCATGGCCGAATTGGAAACCGTAATGCCTCACCTGTTTCTCGAAAGTCTCGCCATCACAACTCCTCCTGCTGCTGCCGAAAGCGAAGGCGGAAATCTCAAATTCCGCGTCACCTATCTCTGCTGGGAAAAACCTAAAGCGTGAATCTCCGTACTATGAAATTCATCACTTCACTTACTCTCCTAATCTCCCTCGTCAATCTTGGGCCCGTTCTCGGACAAACCCCGGATGCCGGCCCCATGGAACCGGTGCCTCCTGCACCAGGTCAGGCACCTGATGAGACCGTCGCCGAACAAATCGATCGATCTGAAGAAATCGAGTTCATTCAGCGCTCAAACTTTGTTCTGGCGAAAATCCGTACGAACTCCCGGCAGGTAGACCCTTTTGGTCTATTCATGGATCCCACCAACACCTCCGATTCAAGAAACCTGGCCGACCAGTACTCCGATATTGAAGAGACGCCGGTTCTAAACCAGTCCTCGCTCAAGAGTGCCCTGGGGACCCTACCCATTTCAGGAATCTACCCGGAGCGCAAGGTTGTGGTGCTCGGGGCCCGCTCACTCACCCCGGGTGGCCAGTTTGGTATGAAGTTGGAGGAGCTGACGATCCGGTTGAGGTTTGAAGGTATCAAAGGTAAGTCTGTCTTTTTCAAGGACATGGACACACAAGAGGTCGCTTCAGTGGAGTTTAACCCGCTCCCAGCTGAGTTCGAGCCCATCAGCGACACCTCCACCCATAGTCTGGGTCAGGGAATAGTTCCAATGAGTGAACTATTTATTGTTAATTAATATAAATAATTACAATTCATTCAAATAATTATGGTAATTATTTGAATTCGGTGTATAATTTCCATAATGTTCAGCATTTCTGGATATTAACCACCCACTTCCCCACCCCCCAACACAATGAGAATCAAAGAAATTGGAACAGTTTTAGCAGCCGGCCTCGTGTCGTTAGCTGCTGTGGTGATCCTTGAGAAGCAGGACTCAGCCCCTATCCCTTCTCCTGAATACCCATCCACCCCCGCCTTTGTCGATTTCGACGACACGTCAAGTCTCCTCGAATCATCGGTGCCGGCGCCCACTGCTGAGCCCCCCACTATTGAAGAGACCCAAGGTCATGATCTCTTCGAAATCGAAGGAGTCGTGACGGCCGCTCCAAGCGCAGCGGATATCGTAACCACCGAAGAGGATCCAATTAGCGATCCCCTTCCTGAATTAAGCGAACTGGCGGATGTGGTTGTCGACGAATCAAATGCACAGCTGACTGACCTTGCTCAATTTGAGACTGACCAGACGAGCCTGGGAAGTAACTCAGACCTGGCTGGTATTGACCAGGATGAGAATCTCTCTGATCAAGGTCCAGCCAGTTTCTCGGATACCTTTGCTGATGCAATCGCTGAAGCTACCGGCACTCCCCCGGCCCCCGGCCCAGCACCAGTAACGACAGCCACACAGGCGGTCTCCAGTGACAGCCCGGCCTCAGTGATTGAAGAGACCCCAACGGGATTCTGGCTGCGCGAGGCAAAGCTCAATGACGTGTTCCAACACCTCAGCCAGCTCGGCAACTATCAGTATTTTCACAACGCAGAACTTTCGGGCCCCAGCTACGTTGTAACCGGACAACTGATGGACGACGACCCTCTCAAGCAAATGGAGGAACTCGCCCTGATGTATGCGGTCACTATCCACACCAAAGGAAATACAGTCTACGCGTTCACCTCAGCTCAGCTCACCACACTTCCAACGATGCCTTTTCGCTACCAGTTGAAGTACCTTCGCCCGAGCGATATCGAACAAATCAAATTGATCCTCCAGCCGTTCCTGACCCCAGGTAGTGGAATCATCGAATATGAGACTAAGACCAACACATTGATTGTGATGGACAATGAAAGAAAGCTCGATGCGCTGGCGCTGTTTCTCACTCAGATCGATCAGCCCAAAGAGCAAATCGCGATCGAGACCCGGATTCTTCGCGTCACCAGTACCTCAGGCAACCGGATCGGGGTGGACTGGTCTGCAGTTCTTGGAGAAAAGGGGCTCGCTCTCGGTGGCTCCGCTTCACTGAACTCACTTTTCAATCTGCCCGAACTCGCGATCGCTCAGAAAGTACTGACGACGATGACTTCCGGAGCCCTCGGCCTGGTTGATCCCGAGACCAGCAATTTCAATTTGGACACCAGAAGTGAGTCAGCCTACAACAACTCGAACCTCGTTCTTGCCCCCGCCGAGTTATCCGCCGTTCTCCGGGCTCTTAATGCAGGTGGGCTTGCCCAACAGGAATCCAGCCCCACGCTGATCACTGAGGACAATGAGGAAGGCCTTATCTCCATCATCGACCGTATCCCAATCATCACCGCAACGGTCAGCGAAACGGCTTCCGGCTCAAACATCTCAGAAGAAGTGCGCTATCAGATTGACGAGCAGGACCCCGTCGGTGACCCCGCCACCACTCGCGAAGTAGGCGTATCAGTCGTGGTTATCCCCACCATTCTCCCGGATGGCACCATCCGCATGACGCTTCGCCCCAGAGCGGCTCAAGTAGTCGAGTATGTGCAGGGACGGAACGGAAACTCATATCCCCGAGTCAATGAGTCAACGGTGACCACCACAGCCCGTGTCCCGAACGGTCACTCTCTGCTGATTGGAGGTTTCTACGAGGAGACTTCACGGGATCAGACCAACAAGGTGCCACTTCTCGGTGATATCCCCGCTGTAAGTTTCCTTTTCAAGTCAACTGAGAAGATCAAGGAGCACACCAGCCTGGTCTTCATCGTGACGCCGAAACTCTATCGTCCGGAGAGCAAAATGGAGAACGATCTCATGAGCCACGAGATACATGAGAGCCATATCCTGCCGACTGATCACGACTACCCGGATCGCATGAATCCCGGTCACAGCTATAACAGTGATATGCGCAACACTGTGGGCAACATCTTCAACAAATACGAGCCCGATCCACCATCGAACCTGCTTCATCCTGGCCATCCTTACAATCGCCCTGAGGCACTCCCAGTGCACGGTAAGAATAACAACAGAACCGAGCAACTGGAGCCACAATTCGTCCACCCCAGTGTCACCGTTCGATCCGTAGAGGATAGACCCAAAAACAACGGCTTCTTCGGTGGCCTCTTCGGGAAAAACAAGTCTAACAACCAGTAATGACTGAAGCCGTCGCCGAGCCCACTGCAGCGAGTTCCGAAACGCTTTCGACTGACGAAGGATCTTCCGGAGCTCCTGCTGCAGCCACAACACCAGCAGACAGCGGGTCGGCCAGAATGCCAACCCCTGATCTCCTGCGCCGACAGATGGCGCACTGCGGTGAATACACCTATCAAGCACTCAACAAAATCGGAAAACTCAGCCCGGAAGATACCAGCCGGATCACCCAGAAATATCTAAAAGTCATCAATAAGACGGAAAAAGGAGAAGCCTTTCAGGACGCCCTTACCTACCTGGTTGTTGAAGGGTGGAAGAAAGAGGAGTTCGAGGCACGGGATGTCACGCTGGAGCTGACCAAGGCCCTGCTACGCTACTCCAAAACCAAGATGTCTCATCTCGCCTTCGCACACCAGAATGATACACCGATCGAATTCTACAACGCCTTCCCCGCAGTCTCTGAAATTTGTCGCCTGCTTGCCTGCCCTATCATACAGGTCAGCGAGAAAGACTTCCTGACAGTCACCTCCATCAACCCTTTCACAGCAACTGCGGCGGCTCGACTCATCATCAACGAAATTGAAGCAGATGGTGGAGTAAAACCTTTTCACTTTATCACAACAACTGATCTGACCGCGTGGAGATACACGTGCGAAAGACACTTCGGAACATGAATCTCAATATCGGCTTCACTCTCAATGAAACGATTACTGATGCCGTTGTGGATCAGTTGATTCAGTGTGATCCATCGCTCGCTGAGCGATCCCGCGAAGACATCCCGCGCACTTGCACGGCTAATCGTATACTTGCAGCAGTCGGAACGATCACATCGCTCCCGGTCTTCCTGAAAATTAAGAATTTCGTCGACCGAACACTCCTCGAGGAAAGCGACCCTTCGCTGCTCAACCGCGGCATGTTCGTACCGCTCTACAAAGACTCTGAGCAGATCTATATCGCGGTCGCCAATCCCTGGGATCCAACCGCAGAAGACACATTCTCACAACAATTTCCCGATCTCGAAGTCACCAAGATCCTGGCACCTATCGCTGAGATCACCACGGTCATCGAGACCGTCTCCCGCACAACCGGCCCTTCCCAGTCGGAACTCGACGCCATTGAGGTAGACGATGACGGCGACGAGATTTCAGATTTCAATGTATCGGAGAAACACGCCGAGCCTCTCGCTCAACTAGTCGCCCAAATCGTCTCCGATGGAGTTAAGGGCCGGGCATCTGACATTCACATCAAATGTGACAAAGGTCGCGTCCACTACAGCTATCGCATCGACGGCGATATGGGTGAAAAGTTTGAAATCCCACTCAAGTTGAAAGACCGGGTCGATGCCTTTCTGCTCAACCTGATGGGCCTGCCTCCAGAGGAACGTGCCAAACGCCCCGGAATCTCAGGTCGTTTCACAGTGAACTACTTGAGGCGCTCGATCGATATGCGATTTGAGCGACACCGCACCTACCGCGGGTATCACGTCACCATGCGTATTCTCGACAAGAGTCACTTCGAGGCAAAACTCGGCGTTGGATCTCTTGCCTTCGACTCTGCGACACTGTTTGAAATGGAGAAGGTGATGGCAATTCCGGCCGGAATTATCGTCATGTCGGGCCCTACAGGGTCCGGTAAATCGACCACCTTGAACGCAATGCTCCGCGAACTCAACCGGCCTGAAGACAATATTCTCACCCTGGAGAACCCCGTTGAGGATGAGATTCCAGGAGTTCTTCACTGTGATATTCAGCCGAACGAATTCAAACCTATGATTGCCAGCTTTATGCGAAGCGATCCGGATATCATCCTCATGGGTGAGGTTCGCGATATGGATTCCGCCGAACTTGCGATTGAAGCGGCCATTACAGGCCACAAAGTGCTGACTACTATTCACACCCCCCGCGCTTCTCAAATCATTGAGCGTTTTGAGCAGATCGGCATCGAACGCTGGAAGATTGCTCAAACACTCAAAGCAGCATGCGCCCAACGTTTGATCAAATTGCTCTGCCCAGGCTGTAAGATCAGGAAACCAGGCCTGACCGAACGCGACATCCGAAAGTTTAACCTAGGAGAAGAATGGCGCGAGACACCCGTCTTTCAGCGCAACAACGATGGCTGCCCGGACTGTGAAAACAGAGGCTACCTCGGCCGGTCCGCCATCCTGGAAATTATCCCAATCACCCCTGAATGGTCCGATGCCCTTTCAAAGGGAACTCTAAGCCCATACGAACTTGAGATTAAGGTTCGCGAGCAAGGTATTCTCCCATCACTTCGCACCAGTGGACTCAAAATTGTAAAAGAAGGTCGCACCGACCTCGAGGCACTTCGAAAAGTCATCGATATGTCTGCAGGCGATTGATCTCAAACCGACTCCTCCCATGAAAGATACTGAAACTGCCCCACCCTCATCTGCTGCTCAGGCTGCTCTTGCTGCCCGCATCCAGGAGAAAGCGCAGTCATCCGTAAAAGGATCCCACCACGCTCCTGAAAAGAAACCTCTTTTCAGCAAATCGGATCGAGTCAAGAGATTCCCCGAAAAGGAGTTGATCAAACTTTGCCGAAGCATGGCTTCTATGCTCAAGGCCAACATCAACACCTCCGACGCGCTCAAATACTATTCGAGTGGGCACCCCTCAGCAACAGTTCGATCCACACTTGAGGAGGTCCGCGAGCATATCGAGGCGGGAATGGGTGCTCATGCTGCATTTGAGAAGACTGGGCGTTTCGATGACAAGTTCGTCTCACTGGTGCGCGCTGGAACTGATTCGGGCCATCTCGATCAGGCATTTGATTCCATCTCAAAACGCCTCAAGAAAGAAGCTGAGTTCCTGGGGAAGATGCGGAAAGCCACCTTGCTTCCCTCTATCATTATCTTTGCTCTGATTATGCTGTTTATCACAGCGCAACTTCAGATTATTCCTCAAATCGAAGGAATGATTAAGGATATCGGTCAGGAGCCTGACACGCTGTCAGGGATTCTATTTAAGCTGAGCCACATCACCAAAAAAGTTTGGATTCCCGTAGTCCTATCCATGCTGGGAGGCGTGTTTTCGTTCCTCTATATCGAAAATGTTAGAAACAACGTCATCTTCTTCATGATGGCCCGTTGGCGACTCCTTCGAAAACTGATCATGGGGATGCGCCAGCTGCTCTTCCTCGGGTCGATGGACATGTTGCATTCGAACGGAATCAACCTTTCAAAAGCAGTCGAGATCTCCGCGAAGTCACTGAAGGGAACTCCGATGTACGAGGAGCTTCTCAACGCAGGACGTCGCTACATTGAGACTGGTTTACCCTTCTCCGAGGCGATCCGAAAATTCACCTCATGTGACGCCCAGGTCGGCCACCTTATCTCTATCGGAGAACGCTCATCCTCGCTCGCAGAGCAACTCAACTTGCTCACCATCATGTATGAGGAGGAAGTCGACAATGTCGTTAATGAATTCTCTCAAGTCGTGAACCTTATCGTTCTGATGGCGGCCGCGCTTTTGATCACAGCAGTGTTTATTGGAGCTTTCCTTCCGATCTTCCTGATGGGGCCGAAAATGATGAATGGGCAGGGTATGTAATTCTCTGTCAACAACCTCCACCTAATATTGTTATGCAACAGACTACCCTCGATCGCTGGCTTCGTAAAAAGTACGTCTACGTGAGTCAGGTCTACTGTAATACATTGCCCCACGGTCTCCCCTACGGCGTCAGCGTTGAAGAGACGACTGAGGAGAGTGGCGGGAAGTACCTTTATCGCCTCACTCCTGAGAATGATAAAATACTCGACGAGCTCACCGCCCATCTCGAGGTCGCTAATATTACCTACACGTCCCGAATCGCTGACAACGCGGGAATGGGGGACAAGATGCTCAATGATCCAAATAAGAGCTTTACAATGCAGGTTGCATGGTTGATTTTTATAATTGCCATACTTGCCATAGTATTCTCCGGGCTACCTATTCACCTCTGGAAAACGCTTTCGGCTGAGGATGACGAAACTGATGGAAAGAAGAAGGCGCACTTGATCTCTGTCGAGTCGGTTCAACTTCCCGCCTAACCTCCCTACTCCTTTGCAACTACCTCAATCATCCTCCCGGCTTGCAAAGTGCAGCGGACTCACACTCATCGAGATCACACTGGTGATTAGCATCATGTTGACTCTGGCCGGTGTGGTCACCTACTCAATATCCTCCATCACCGATTGGCGCGAAGGGCGGGCTGCCTCCGAGAAACTCAAATCCGTGTATATCGCACAGAAGAGCTATCTCGCAGACCATCCCACAGCCTCAATAGGAAGCTTCACTTCTTCCCTACTGATCCCCTACCTTCCAGGAAATCCAGGAGCGCTCCCAACCACGAGTTCGCTTGAGGACGCAGACCTCACAGTGAAGATCAGTGATATGCCTCCTGTCTTCGAGCTTTCCGGGTCTACCTACGATCCCTCCGACTCAGGCGAGGATGGCCTCTGGGACGTTGGGGCTTTGTAAGCAGCAGCGATACGCCTGAATCTCGAGAATTCGCTCTCGACCCAGTGATCATCCCGATCGAAGTGTTCGGCCATCCGTTTCGCGACGAGAGGAGCAATACGGACCACTGCCTCGGAATCCAGCAACAGTGATCTGGTTCGACGGCTCAACAAATCATCGAGCGTCATCGCCATTTCCTCCTTCAGTCCCCTGTCAATATCGCCAAGCGTATAGGGCAACTCCGCATCAAGTAGATCGCCCTTCACAGGGCCGCTATGCAACAATGGCAAGTCCCGGGTCAAGCAGGGTTGAGCTCCGAGGCCTCCAAGAGTACACGCCTTATCAACCGCTTCCTCGGCCATTTGCCGATAAGTCGTCCACTTACCGCCAGCCACCGTCAGAAGCCCTTTCTCACTGACCAGGATCTGGTGACTGCGAGAGATCTTTGAAGTCGCCCCGGAATCTCCCCGCGGTCGAACCAGCGGCCGAAGCCCCGCGAAGGCGGCCTTAATGTCAGACCTCTCTGGAGTCTTGACTAAGTATCGCCCCATATGCTCCAACAGATAATCGATCTCGCTATCGAGAGGTGCTGGATGCCGGTCCACAGCCACTCCTCCGGTATCCGTCGTCCCGAGAATCACCCGATTGTACCACGGAATCGCAAACAGAACCCGGCCATCGTCGGTACTTGGAATCATGACGGCCGTATCTCCGCCGAGAAACTCACGATCCAACACCAGATGCATGCCCTGACTCGTCGTCATTATATCCCCGGCATCCGGGTTATCCATCCGCCGAACCGAATCCGAAAAGACACCGGTCGCATTGATTACCACTCGAGCACGAACCCGGTACTCCGTTCCATCCAATTGATCGACCGCCGCCACCCCGCTCACTTTTCCACTCTCCTGAATCAGTTCTTCAACCTTCACATGATTGACCACGGTAGCGCCCTCCTTCACCGCAGTCATTGCTAGTGCAATGGCTAACCGGGCATCATCAAATTGGCCATCCCAGTATTGAGTCGCGCCGCGAAGCCCGTCATTGCTGAGATTGGGAACTTCTCGAATTGAGTCCGCCGCACTCAAATGTCCGGTGGACTCGATACCAAGACTGCCCGCGAGGACATCGTATAGAGTCAGGCCGACTCCATAGAAAAACCGCTCGTACCATCGATACGCCGGAACGACAAAGGCCAGAGGCTTAACCAGTCCCGCTGCATTGTGAAGCAACCGCCCCCTCTCACGAAGAGATTCACGAACCAGCCCGACTTCGCCACCTCTCAGATACCTGACACCACCATGAATCAATTTAGTGCTTCGCGAGGAAGTTCCTTCCGCAAAATCGGCGCCCTCCAGAAGGGCCGTCCGGTAACCGCGGGAGGCAGCGTCGAGCGCAATACCCAATCCGGTAGCACCGCCGCCGATCACCAAAACATCCCACTCTACCGACCTGTCAGCCAACCGGGCGAGAAGTTCGGTGCGGTTCATGTTAGGCAGTATGAGGAGACGCTCTCAGAACGCAATCACGAAGCTACGGGAACTTCGAAAAGACGTAGCGACCGTCCTTGACCTCCACATTCGGCGGACGTCCCTCCCTTTCAAACCAATCCCACCCCCTTTTGAGATCTGACCAGAAGCCGTAGTGCGGACTATCAAC
The DNA here is from genome assembly GCA_963975655.1 of uncultured Verrucomicrobiales bacterium. GTDB lineage: Bacteria > Verrucomicrobiota > Verrucomicrobiia > Verrucomicrobiales > DEV007 > Arctic95D-9. The sequence goes on along the minus strand of CAXBHX010000032.1, from coordinate 31,653 downwards.
CTCTTGCTTTAGATGCTCCTCCGTCATGGGAAACGGGAAACAATGAACCCTGACAAACTTCTGCCCGCTCGTGAGAGCCGTTTCCACCAGGGTGTATAATTGCTCAATCGATGTATCAGTCATAGCAAAACAACCAATCGAAACAGCCTTCCCATGTATCATGAGCCAGTCTCCAGTCCGCCCGTGGTGCCGATCAAAAGCGTTCGGATACCCAATATCCATCGACAGGTGGTAACTGCTAATTGGGTTTAGGCCGGAACGCCCGATGCAGTAGAACCCCTCTGGTGCCTGGTTATCCCCCTGCTTGATCTTAGGACCCGGATCTCCGCTGAAGTAGGCGATCCGATAGGCCTTAAAGAACTCAAAGTGCCTCGTGTCCGGGTCTTCCAGCCACACCTCGATCACTCCTGTCCGGCTGCTATTCTTGATCACACGAAGAAAGACCGGACGCCCCACCACCTCATAGTCCCAAAAATAGGGAGCTTCAGATGCGGGCGCCTCGCCCGTCCACGCTTCGGGATCGCTCCACTTCGCAATGGCCTTCCCGGCTCTCGCAGGATCGTCGCTTGAGATATCGGAGCTACCTCCAGCAAAGAATCCCCGTTGAGACCTCTCGTCAGCTTTCACCCGGAATACCCAAGTCACCCCGATCAGGCACGCCAGGGACATAATCACGAAGAATCTCATTCGCATCAACATCCCCTTCTACTACGTGACGCGCAATCGCGCCCTTTCATCAAATTCACTTGCTGTGCCTCCACAGACCTCTATAGCCTCGTATATAGATGGCCACCAATCACTCTCAACGCGCCTACCAGCACATACGCAAGAAGCTTCTCGACGGGGCAGTTCTACCTGGATCCCGGCTCTCCTACGGAACCATTGGCAAAGAAATCGGCGTCAGCGCCACTCCCGTCAGAGAGGCCGTCGGGCAACTAGCCAGCGAAGGATTCGTCGAGTTGGTACCCCAGCTGGGAGCTGTCGTTCGCGAGTTGACCAGAGAAGAAGCCGTCGAACTTTATGAATTAAGAGAGGCACTTGAGTCATTCGCTGCTGCTCGTGCCTCTGAACGGATTAGTGAGCGACAGTTAGTGGAGTTGAAGCACAACCTCAGTGCGTCGTCCAATCTTGTTGAAAAAGTTAAGAAATCAGGCCGCAAAACAGCTGACAAGGCCACAGCAAAGAAGTTTCACGCGCTCGACTTGGCCTTTCATATGACCATTATTGAGGCATCGCGAAATCGAAGGATGCTCAAAGTAGTCGGGGACTCCCACATTCTAAGTCGAATCTTCCAAGCCGAGCGACATGAATTCACACGTACCATTCTCGAAGACACCCAGAAGGAACACGAATCAATTGCCCTTGCCATCCGGACCAGGAGCGCCCAGGCCGCCAGCGACGCGATGCGCGCCCATATACAAAACAGCCTCAATCTCACTATCAACGATTCAGAATCAGATCGCTGGTGGACCAAATAACACTTTTCCAACAACCGAATGAAATCGCTACAGTTACTCCTCTTTGCGCTCATCACCCTCTGTGCATCGTCAAACGCCGAGGATTGGAAGCTACTTCCTCTAGAATACAACAACCCGGGTTTAGAGGTTGACCTAGGTGTTGGGCTATGGGCATGGCCGCTCCCTCTCGACTACGATGGCGACGGTGACATGGACCTGCTCGTATCCTGCCCTGACAAACCATCGAATGGCATCTTCTACTTTGAGAATCCGAGCCAGGATCCGACGGAGAAACTTCCTACCTTCAAACCGGGCATACGAATCGGCCCCACCGGCAAGAACGTTCAAATCAGCTATGTCGACGGCAAGCCAATACTACTGAACCAAAACATGGAGTATTTGGCCTTCAAGAAGTCTGGCATAGGGAAGGGTAAAAAGATCTATGACAATCCAAAGTTTCACTCCGGCAAGACAAGGGCCCACATGTGGCGCTACGTCGACTGGGAAGGCGATGGAGATCAGGACCTCATTGTCGGAATCGGAGACTGGAGCGAATACGAATGGGACCATGCCTACGACGGACAGGGCCGATGGAGAAACGGCCCCCTTCACGGCTGGGTTTACTTGATCAAAAACAACGAAGGCAAATATTCCGACGTGCCAGTCAAAGTGAATGCCGGCGGCTCCCCGGTGGATGTCTACGGATGGCCCAGCCCCAACTTCGCCGACTTCGATGGAGACGGAGATCTGGATCTCCTCTGTGGCGAGTTCATGGACGGCTTCACCTATTTCCAAAACATCGGCAGCCGAAAAGCCCCCCAGTACGCCACCGGATACAAACTCAAGGGACCCAGCGGAAGTCCTCTCGCGATGCATCTCCAGATGATCACCCCTACGGCTTTCGACTGGGATCGGGATGGTGATCAGGATCTCATTGTCGGAGACGAAGACGGACGCGTCGCTCTTGTCGAAAACATTACCCCGGCCAACTCGAAAAGGCCCCAATTCCTTCAGCCAGTCTATTTCCGACAGGAAGCCGACACCCTGAAATTCGGCGCTCTCGCGACCCCTTATGCCCATGACTGGGACCACGATGGCGATGAAGACATTGTCTGTGGTAACACGGCCGGCAATATTGCCATTTTTGAAAACCTTGATGGCAAAGGCACTCAGTGGAGTGCCCCTGAATTAATCCAGGCCGACGGAAAAACTTTTCGGGTTCTCGCCGGAGGAAGCGGATCCATCCAGGGTCCTGCCGAAGCAAAATGGGGATACACCACCCTGTCCGTGGCCGACTGGGACGAAGATGGGCGCGATGACATCATCTACAATTCAATCTGGCCCAAGATTCAACTACTACGCAACACCCCAGAGGGCCTGACCGAGCAGCCCCTTCCCTTTTGGACCGAGGAGGCGCCCCCCGCATTCTACTGGTGGCAGACGCTTGCTGAGAACCTCCAGACCCAATGGCGCACCACCCCGCTTGCGACCGACTTTGACGGCGATGGAGAACTCGACCTTGTTATTCTGGATCAAGAAGGCTACCTCACCTGCCAGAGCCGCACCTCTGATGAAACCCGAATCTTCGTTGACGAAGACAACGAACTCATTCGACTCGCCAGGCAAACCGCCGGTCGCAGCGGCCGCTACAAACTCGACGTCGTCGACTGGGATAGCGATGGGAGACTCGATCTTCTCATCAACACCGAAAACGCCGCCTGGTATCGCAATTGCGAAGATCGCGATGGAAAGATCGTCCTCAAGAAGATCGGTAATCTTGCTAATCGTAATGTATCAGGCCACACCTCGAGCCCCTCTGCCTGTGACTTTGATCAGGACGGGAAACCCGACCTTTTAGTGGGTTCGGAAAATGGGCGCATCTACTTCATCAAACACGATGACTGTATCGCCTACTCGGGAGAGCAAATCGAAGCACGCCAACCAGTTTCCCAGCCGAAGCCCCGTTTTCCGGGCCTCGTCAGCGAAGGCTTCGTCTTTACCAAGCCACCCCACCCCCAGTGCCACGCCTCAACCATTGTTGAAACCACCCGAGGATTGGTTGCCACCTGGTTCGGTGGTACGAGGGAGAAGAATCCCGACGTCGCCATCTGGTCCAGTTACCACGACGGTGGGACTTGGAGTGGTGTGAAGCAAATCGCCAACGGAGTTCAGCATTCGGAACTACGATATCCCACCTGGAATCCAGTTCTCTTTCAGCCGCCCGGTGACGCACCCTTGATGTTGTTCTTCAAGGCGGGACCCGACCCAAGGGGCTGGTGGGGGGAAGTTATCTACAGCTACGACAGAGGCCGATCCTTCCGTGACCGTCGGCGGCTTCCCGAGCAGATTCACGGCCCCGTTCGATCCAAGCCAGTCGTGCTTAACGACGGAACTATTCTGTGCCCTTCCTCAACGGAATACGATCAGGACTGGCGAATTCATTTCGAGAGATTGGTTGATGTATCCAAACCTGAACTGGGATCCTCATGGGAGAGGGTCGAGTCGAAGGATCAACCCTATCAAGTCATCCAGCCAACCCTGTTGACCCACCCTGACGGAACCATCCAGGCGCTATGCCGGTCCAAACACGAAAAGATCATCCAAACTCTATCGACGGACGGTGGGAATTCTTGGAGCGAACTCGAAGCGACCAACCTACCCAACAACAATTCAGGAATCGAAGCACTTACTCTGAGCGATGGTCGCCACCTACTGCTTTACAACCACGTCGGAGGCGGCAAGCGAGAGGACGGATGGGGAAAAAGGAATGCCATTCATCTCGCTGTGAGTGAAGACGGCAAAGAATGGAGGGCCGCCGCTGTCGTGGAAAAGGCCGATCAGGGTGAATTCTCCTACCCTGCCATGATTCAAACCACGGACGGCCTCGTTCACATGACCTACACATGGAACCGCGAAAAAATCCGCCATATCATCATCGATCCGATGGCATTGGAGTCGAAGCCGATCAAGACCTTTGAACAATAGCCGGTTCCTGAGGCTTCCGATTCGATCACCAAACTCCCAGTCCCAAATCCTAGATCTATACCCACTCCATGAGACCTGCTTCCATCCTCTTTCTTTGGCTATTTGTGTGCGTTTGCCAACTGACAGGCGCTGAGAAAAATGTTCTCTTCATCGTGGCTGATGACCTCAATTGCGCTCTGGCACCTTATGGCGACTCCATCGCCATCACGCCCAATCTGGATCGGCTCGCCAAACGCGGCCTGACCTTCAACCGAGCCTATTGTCAGCAGGCCGTCTGCAATCCTTCACGCTCCTCCTTTCTGACCGGAAAATACCCGGACGCGACCGGGGTCGACGATCTCCGAAAATCATTCCGCACCGCCCTCCCTGACGTCGTGACCTTACCGCAGGCCTTTCTCCATTCCGGATATTTCACCCAGTGTATTGGAAAAATATTTCACAACATGGGCGAGACAAAGGATCGACAGTCGTGGTCGGTTGACGAGTATCTGTTCGAGGGCACTCACGCGGCTGACACCGTTTTTGCCCAGACGCCACAGGGTCCGAACCCACCACCCTACAAGGCGCCTGTCATGGAAGCCCACGACGTGCCCGACACGGTCTACCGCGATGGCAGAATCAGCGAACACGCGGCTTACTCGATTTCCCGAATGCAGGAAAAGGGAAAGCCCTTCTTTCTCGCTGTTGGATTCTGGCGCCCGCACCTTCCATTCGTGGCACCCAGGAAATATTGGGATCTCTACGATCCTGAGAATATTTCAGAGCCAAGCCCTTCATCGCCCCCGTCAAACGTTCCTGACATTGCTCTGCACCCCAACAAAGAGGTGCACGGATACGGACGGGTTCCGGACGGCCCCATTGATGCCGCCCTGACGCGAAAACTCCGGCACGGCTACTACGCCTCCATCAGTTTTCTCGATGCACAGATAGGCAAACTGCTCGACGCCCTCGATCACTCAGGTCTCGCTGACGAAACGATCATCGTTTTCACCAGTGATCATGGATTTCACATCGGAGAACATCAACTTTGGGCCAAGACCACCAACTTCGAACTGGATGCCCGGGTACCCCTCATCATTGCGGATCCCTCTCGCCCGGACTCGCACCGTTCATCCACCGACTCACTCGCGGAGTTAGTAGATCTCATTCCTACCCTCACCGAACTGGCCGGCATTCCCACGCCTGACAGACAGGACGGAGACAGCCTAGCCCCCCTCCTTGACTCAGTTGATCAAGAGATCAATCAATACGCCTTCACCCAGCACCAACACCCCTTCTACGGAAGTCACAAGGCCACCCACTGGGGATACTCAGTGCGCACACCTGACTGGCGCTACACGGAATGGCACAACATCGAAACCGGCGAGATCGACCAGAGCGAACTCTATGACCACATGAACGATTCAGAGGAGAGCGCCAATGTCATCAGTGAACACCCGGATGTTGTTGCCGAACTTAGTCCCGTGATCGCCCAACAGTTCAGGAAATGAATCGAATTTCCAGCTGCTTTTTCAGTCTAATCTATTTCGCTCTTATTGCTGCGGAACGCCTTAGAACGATCCTTCGCACCATTCGTCAACCCGAATCGAAACTCTGGTAATACACCAACATGCAGAAACTCGACCTCATTGTTCTCGGGATCTACATCGCCCTCGTCGTCGGCATGGGTTTCTGGCTTTCCCGAAGAAGCGGCACTTCAGAAGGTTTCATGAAAGCCGGCGGCCGACTCCCTGGCTGGGTCATAGGATTGAGCCTGTTCGGAACCTACCTCTCATCGAACACGTTCATTGGAGTTCCTGGAAAAGCCTACGCCGGAAACTGGAACGCCTTTGTCTTCTCCTTATCCATCCCCATTGCCGTTCTCATCGCGACGCGGTGGTTCGTGAAATTCTATCGAGACTCCGGAGAAATATCCGCCTACGAGCATCTTGAACACCGCTTTGGCCTGTGGGCGCGCATCTACGCTGTGATTTGCTACCTGCTTACTCAAGTGGCCCGGAGCGCTACCATCATGCTGGGAGTGGCCATCGGCCTGCAACAAGTGACCGGATGGGATCTTGCGACCATCATTCTGGTGGCGGGCATCCTAGTCACCGCCTACACGCTGATTGGAGGGATCGAGGCCGTCATCTGGACCGATGCCATTCAGAGTGTCGTCCTCACGCTTGGGGCCATTCTCATCATTTGCATCCTGCTATTTGAACACCCCGGAGGCGCCTCGGAGGCCATCGCTTTCGCCCGTGAAAATAGCAAATTCTCCTTCGGCGACTGGTCTCTGACAGATCTGAGCACATCAACGGTCTGGGTAGTTTTGGTCTACGGACTCTTCATCAATCTGACTAATTTTGGGATCGACCAGAACTACATTCAGCGCTACCACGCCGCCGAGTCAGAAAAGGCCGCGAACCGCTCCCTCTGGATCGGCGCCCTTCTCTACATTCCCGTCTCGCTTCTCTTTTTCCTGATCGGCTCCCTTCTGTTCAGCTTTTACCAGACAGCGCCCGATGATGTCGCCGTCATTCAGTCAATGGCAGGTGACCGAAAGTTTGAGGACTCCATCCTTCCTCACTTCATGGCCAACTACCTCCCTGCCGGCGTCGGCGGCCTCATTCTCGCAGCCCTGGCGGCAGCAGCCATGAGCACCATTGACACCAGCCTGAACAGCTCCGCCACGATCACACTGAAGGACCTCTGGATCCGTTTGGTCAGACGCGGAAACGAGATCAGTGAAGCAGAAACCATGAAGGTCCTGCGGATTTCCACGGTGGCCTGGGGAGTCATCGGAACCGGCACGGCACTTCTGCTCACTGGAAACGCCAAAAACATCCTCGATATCTGGTGGCAACTCTCTGGAATGTTTGCCGGCGGAATGCTGGGATTGTTCCTCCTCGGGCTCATCGTCAGAAAGGCAGGGAATGCCGCGGCGGCCACCGGAGTCATCATCGGGGTGGTTTCCATCTTCTGGCTCAGCGCCTCGTGGGTCCCAGAAAATTTGAAGCCGGTCCTCCATAGCAACCTGACCATAGTCGTTGGGACCCTGACTATCTTCTTCGTTGGACTCGTTGTCAGTCGATTCATCCCCCGCCCCCCCTGACATGACGCCGTCCTGCCATTCTAGCAAAGGCCGAAATCCCTCGCTCACTACTGTCCAGAGCGCCACTGCTTGAAACAGGTCATGAAGCCCGTCGCAAAATCTTGAGGACGTTTCTCAATCCAGCGATCAATTAGTTCGACGGGAAAGAACCGACCACAGTCAACTTCCCTACCATGCACCTTGATCCGGCCTTTCGGTGTCGCCAGAAATACTTCGATAAACTCCTGGTCTGTTGCCGCTGACGCATCGATTCGAGCCACCCTTTCAATCTCCCCCTTTGGCTCAGTCCATAGTTCCTCCCACATCTCGCGCCTGGCACAGGCGGCGTAGCTTTCTCCGGGGTCGACATGGCCGGAGGCGCTGCTGTCCCACTTTTCCGCATGAGTATCTTTCAAGTGAGATCGGTATTGGAGATAGATATCGCCTTTCTTGTTTTGCAGGAACACATGCACAGCACGATGCCGCAGTCCCCGCGCATGGATCTCTCCACGCGGCAATTGTTCGACCACTTCATCCTTTTCATTCACCACATCCAGCGATTCTGTGGACGACAGAGGCAGATCGCTACAAGGGTGCGGATCCAGTTGATTTGACAGCGTCACCCACTGCTCCAAAGAAACCTCCTCTGCTCGCACGCTGGGCTTCAGGCCCATTGTTTCAAATAGCTCCACCGCCCGATCGCGATCCACCTGCAAATTGTTGTGCAACTGTTTGCGACGTTGAGAAAATCCCTGCTTCACTGTCGCCGCGTAAACTTCTGGAGAATGCGGCGGTAGTTGGTCAATGGGGCGACGGTCAAACCTCAATATGGTCGAGTCGACCGCTGGACGGGGATGAAAGGGAGTTGGCCCGATCGTTTTCAATGAAGTGGCCTCCCACCGTTCCTGAAGCATCAAGCCCAGCACACCATAACTTTTCGACCCCGGCTTCGCCACAAACCTTTGCCCCACCTCCTTTTGCACCATGATGATGGCTTCGCTGACCGGACTGGGTGCATCGAGAAAGCTCCGCAATATCTCATTCCCACAGGAATACGGGAGATTCCCAATGAATTTGACGTGCCCTTCCAAAAAGAGTGGGCGCACGTCGAACTCGGTTGCATCAGCATGAATCACTTCAGCTCCGAGTGGGCCAAATTTTTCCTCAAGGTATTTAGCGAGCCGACCGTCCTTCTCGATAAGGATCAAACGCCCCACCTTGCCTGCGAGGTGCTCGGTCAATGCCCCGAAGCCCGCCCCCACCTCAACCACCGTATCGTCAGGGCCGGCCCCCAGTTGCGATGCGATCCAGCGTGACTCCTTCTCATCGACCAGAAAGCTCTGACCGAGCTTTCGGCTGGGAGTGATATCGAATCGCTTGAGCAGAGTTTGGAGTTCGGAAATATTCAAGACTCGAAGAAAGCGTATATTCCCCTACCCGTCCACCACTGAGCCTTCAAGAAATGACTTCGAGGATCAAATTGATACCTGAATACAACGGCTCTTCGGCGGGGCGGAACCAGTCCAGAGGCACCTTTCGGCCACCAAAGGTGGTATCCCCGACCTCCCGTTCCGCTTTGAGCGGCGCGGATTCTCCTGCTCATGACAGACTGGATAGTAGCCCATCATCACGGCCGGCTTCAGCCGTTTCATAGCTGCGTCCCGCACATTTTACAAAAGCCAGCCTTGGAATCGTGCCCGGTATGTCCGCACTCATCACACGCTCGTCTATCAGGCTGAATGCGTGCCATCGTCATATTGAGCTCCGCGGTGACAATCCCGGTGGGAACCGCAATCGTGCCGAAACCGGTCAGCATAATCACCGTCGCGATGGCTTTGCCCACCGCCGTGACTGGAATAACGTCGCCGTAGCCCACTGTCGATATCGTAACAATCGCCCAGTAAATCGACTGGGGAACACTGCTGAATCCAGGGTTATGGGCGATCATGCCCTCGACAATATACATCAACGTTCCAAGAATCGTTGTAATCGCAAATACGAAGAAGAGGAACACCGTGATTTTAGGCATACTCGATCGGAAAGCGTTCATCAGTAGATTGGCCTCGCCCAGATGCCTTGCCATTTTCAAGACCCGGAACACCCTGAGAAGCCTTAGAATCCTGACCACGGAGAGGTAGTGATGCCCCAGGATAAACAGCGTGAGGTAGGTGGGAATGATGGAAAGCAAATCCACGATGCCAAAGAAACTGAATATGTAGGACCGCTTCCTTCTGACCACCCAGATCCTGACCGCATACTCGATGGTGAAGAGAATCGTAAAAATCCACTCCAAGGTCGTAAACAGCGGTTGCCACTTCGAATCCTCGGTGATGACGCTCTCCACCATCACAACGCCGACGCTGAGCAGGATCAGCCACAACAAAATCACATCAAAAGCTTTTGAGGCTTTAGTGTCAGACAGAAAAATCACCCTCCAAACTCGATCCCGTGCCGATTGGCTCTGATGTTCCTGCGAACGGTTGGTTAGATCATCAAACATGTTCGATACAAAAGCACCCGATTGGGAAATCAATGTCAAGCGTTGAAAGCCGTGTGATGACACCTCAATACCGTGCCAAACCACACGATTTTCACCTTTTCACCACGAGCCCCTGCCCCTATCGTCGGACCATCTCGAACTTCCGTGTTACCCATGTCTGAAACGACCCTCTCCTCCGAAGAACTTCAAGCCGACGATGTTGCTGCCATTGACGAGCTTCGCACCGCCTATCAGCATCTGCGTGAAGAGCTCGCAAAGATCATCGTGGGACAGGACGAAGTCATCGAGCAACTCGCCATCTGCCTTTTCGCCCGGGGACACGCCCTCCTCATGGGTGTCCCGGGATTGGCGAAGACGCTACTTGTCTCCCGCCTTGCTGAGACCATGTCACTCAGCTTCAGCCGGATTCAGTTTACACCCGATCTGATGCCGATGGACATCACGGGAACCGAGATCCTGCAAGACGATGGTTCCGGCCGCCGCGCCTTCGAATTCGCGAAAGGTCCTGTCTTCGCCAACATCGTGCTTGCTGACGAAATCAACCGGGCTCCATCGAAAACACAGGCCGCCATGCTCGAGGCCATGCAAGAGCACCGGGTCACAGTCGCCGGACACAGCTTTGAGTTAGAGCAGCCGTTCTTCGTTCTCGCCACTCAGAACCCGATTGAGCAGGAAGGCACCTACCCTTTACCCGAAGCACAACTCGACCGCTTCATGTTCATGATCGGGGTTGACTACCCGTCGCGTGATGAAGAGATCGCCATCGCACGAACCACGACAGGAGCCACGCTACCCTCTCTGAATCACATTCTGGACGGAGAGAAAGTGCTGCGCTTTCAGAGCCTGGTTCGACGCGTTCCAGTTCCTGAGCACATCTACCACTTTGCCGTCGATCTCGTCCGCCGAACACGTCCTGATTCCGACGAGTCACCCGACTGGATTTCTCCGTATGTAGGTTGGGGTGCCGGACCCAGAGCAGTCCAGTATCTCATTCTGGGTGCTCGCGCCCGGGCGGCGATTCAAGGAAGCTACATGGTACGTCAGGAAGACCTCATCGCGGTGGCTGAACCAGTTCTCCGGCATCGGGTCGTTAAGACATTCACGGCCGAATCGGAAGGCATCACCTGCCGATCCATCATCTCTAAACTCATCGAAGAGTTGAGCAGCGAAGCTTGAGCCACTGCTCTATTCGCAAACCCACTTTGACTTCTCTCTCTCGTGCCTGAACCCATCCAGCGCGATTTCCTTGACCCGGCGGTCCTCGGGAAACTGATGGGCTTGCCGCTCCAATCAAGGCATCCCATGGTAGGTAGCGTCTCCGGTCGCCACCGAAGCCCTATCAAGGGATCGGCTCTCGAGTTTGCCCAGTATCGAAAGTATGTACCCGGTGACGATACGAGGCGCCTCGACTGGAGAACATGGGGCCGGACTGATCGCTATTACATCAAAGAGTTTGAAGCAGACACCAACCTTCGACTCTGCTTTATCGTCGATACAAGTGGGTCCATGGCGTTCGGGGAGGAAAACCAGACCCGTCTCGACTACGCCCGGCGTATCACAGGCACCCTTTCTTATCTGGCAGCCCAACAAGGCGATGCGGTCGGAATTTACTCCGGGTCTTCCGAAACCAGTCAGGAGATCCCTGCCAAGCGCGGGGCCCTCCATCTCGGCGTCGTATTCGATCAGATTGGACGACTCGAAGCCAGCGGCGAGTCAGGTCTGGTTGAAGCGATCCATCAAGCCGCCGAGAAAATTTCTCAACGGGCCCTCATCGTCATTGTATCCGACCTTCTCTTTCCTCCAGACCCTCTCAAGGAAGCCTTACAACACCTCAAATTCCGAAAACACGACGTTGCCATATTTCATCTCCTTGACCGGCAGGAAATCGATTTCAAATTTGACCGCCCTACCCGGTTCCTAGATCTCGAAGGAGGCCCTTCCCTACTGGCAGACCCATCACTCATCGAGCACCGCTACCGGGAGGCCGTCTCTGGATATTTCAGGAGTATTGATGACATCATGAATCACTCTGTCATCGACTATCATCGAGTCTTGCTTGAGGAGCCCTACGAACAGGTCCTGGCTCGATTTCTCATGGGGCGGAATCCCAAAACGGCGAGAAGTGCGCGATGAGTTTCCTTCAGCCATTTCTCCTCATCGGGCTTCCCCTGGCCATGCTGCCCGTCATCATTCACCTGATTAACAGGCACCGCCATCAGACCGTCAACTGGGCCGCCATGATGTTCTTGTTCGATGCGCGGAAAATGAACAGAGGCATGGCACGCCTGCGGCAGGTCCTCATCCTCGCTATGCGGGTCATCGCTGTCGCCATGTTGATTTTTGCTGCCAGTCGCCCCCTTTCAGGAGGTTGGCTGGCCCTCTCAGGAGGCAACGCCGACACCATTATTCTGCTCCTCGATCGATCTTCCAGCATGGAGCTGCAGATTCTTGAAACAGGTGAATCGAAACGGTCTGCGGCACTGACCAAGCTGACCGACCTGATCAGTAAAACAGGGAATGGCAGCGAAATCGTTTTGATCGACAGCGCCACATTAACTCCCACGATTATTCCGGATACATCAGTCCTTGCTGATCTCCCTCAAACGGCACCTACTGACACTGCCGCGGATATCCCCGGCCTTCTCCAGGTCGCAGTCGACTATCTCACCACCAACGAAAGCGGACGCACCGACATCTGGCTGGCCTCAGATCAGCGTCAGTCAGATTGGAAGCCCTCCTCCGGACAGTGGCAGTCGCTGCGGACCGATCTGGTGGCCGGTGACGCGGTTCGCCTCTTCCTCCTGAACTTCCCTGAAACGGAGAGCAGCAATCTCTCGATCTCGACTTCCAACGTTCAACGCCAGAACGGACCGGAGGGTATGCAGTTAATGCTGGACCTTTCGATTCAGCGAACCATTTCAAATGATGATATTGAGGCACTCACTATTCCTGTCGAGTTCACGATCAACGGAACCCGGACAGTTCAAGAGATGACCATCACCGGAAGTGAACTAGTTCGTCTCGGGCACATCATCCCTCTTGGCAATGGAGCCGAAAATGGATGGGGTCGAGTCGACCTACCTGCCGACGACAACCTTCTCGACAACACTGGTTTTTTCGTTTTCGACGAACCCGCTGCACGGAAAACGGTCATCATCAGTGAGGATACAGCCACTATTGAAGCAATCACCGCTGCAGCCGCATCACCTGTCGATCCCGCTGCGAGCTATGACGCAGTCGGTATTACTCCTGACAAAGCAGCTGAAATCCCCTGGCAAGACACTGCCCTTCTCTTTTGGCATGCGGCTGTTCCATCAGCAGAATCCACGATGGGGGCACTACTCCGACAGCACGTTGCCAGCGGGAGGAGTCTCGTTTTTCTCCCACCGCTTGAGGATGAGACTGGAAGCGACAACCCTGTCTTCGGATTCGAATGGAAGGAGTGGTTGAGCGCATCAAAAGAGTCCCTCGGCATCGGCTGGTGGCGGACCGAGTCAGGTTTACTCGCCAACACCCAAAATGGCGACCCACTTCCGGCAGGAGATCTCAAGCTCTTCAAATCACGCCTCTTTTCCGGCGACGGCCAGGCACTCCTGAAAGCAACCAGTGGGGAACCCGTCATCAGTGAACTCATCACGGATTCAGCAGGCACCTCGGTAGGATCCCTCTACGCCTGGGGAACCCTACCAAGAACCGATCATTCCACTCTTGCCACCGATGGAATCGCCTTCTTCATCATGGTCCACCGGGCTCTTGAGGCCGGCGCTAACGCCGTATCGGGCGCACAGTTCCGCCAAACGGCCCCGGACGCATTACCTTCCGGCGACACAGTGATAGCCGCCTTATCATCGGCCAGTGACGATAATTTTCTGGCGGCAGGGCTACGATCAGGCGCCTACCAGGTCACCCCCCGCCAAGCGGAACCCTACTTCGTCGCGCTCAACCGTCCCGACTCTGAAGATAGTCTGAAACTCGTGAGCACCGAAGCCCTTACCCCGCTTCTTGAGGGAGTCGATTACCGCCAAATCGATGACGAACTGGGAAGCGGCTCATCCCTCGCCGCCGAGGTCTGGCGTGCCTTTCTGATTGCCATGGCTCTGGCTCTCATCGCCGAAGCGGCCCTTTGCGTGCCGGCCCGCCCCAAACCTCAGGAGACTCCTGTCGGGCTCGCACCGCCCAACCCTGTTAAGTGATCCATCAAACCCTGTTAACGCCCCTATTCTGTGACACTCACCAACAGCGAACTGACCTTTGCCTGGACCCCGGCCACTGCCGTGATCGGAGTCGGCCTCGTCGTGGTTACCGCTGTTCTATCGGCCCTCATCTGGAAGCGCAATCAATTTGCTGTTTCTACCGGAATTCTTGAACTGCTTCGCGTCATCGTCGTCATTCTGGTGGCCCTGACCTTGAATCAACCTGAATGGAGGGAGACCTTTGACCCCGACGAGAGACCTGTTATCGCGATCCTCAGAGATGAGTCTGGTAGCATGGAGACAAAAGATATCGTCCTACCGGATGGCCCGATCGGTGAAGCCCTCACGCGTTCATCACGGGCAGAAGAGCTGACCGCGAGGGAGTCATGGGAATCTCTGGCAAAGGAGTTCGACCTCGATTTTCAATCTTTCTCTCCAGCCTCTACTGACGAATCATCCGGCACTGATATTGCCGGAGCGCTCAATGATGTGACTGACCAGCACCAGAATCTTCGGGGAGTTGTCCTCATTTCGGATGGTGACTGGAACACCGGCGCCCCGCCTTCTCGAGCCGCCACCCGGCTCCGCATGCTGCAAACCCCAATCTTCGCCCTGCCAACCGGAAGTGAGACAAGACTACCCGATCTTGAAGTAACCGCGTTTGACGTCCCTACTTTCGGCATTTCCGGAAAACCGGTACGCCTTCCCTTCACTCTCACCAGCGCACTTCCCCAAAGGCACTCAGCCACGATTGAGATAAGCACCAGCAAAGGAGAAACACTCACTCGAAATGTGGATGTCCCGGCCATGGGTAGAATTCAAGACACCATTCTTTGGACGCCACAAACCGTAGGTGACTTTGAACTGACCCTCACACTCCCCTCCATCGAGGGTGAACAAAATGCCGACAATAACGCTCTGACAGCTCCCATCTCCATCCGCAGGGAAGAGCTCAAAGTGCTCCTGATCGAGTCCTTTCCTCGCTGGGAGTATCGCTACATCCGCAATGCACTCGAGCGGGACCCGGGCGTTGAAGTCAGTTGCCTCCTCTTTCATCCCGACGTGAGTGCTGTCGGTGGAGGACCGGGCTACCTTAAAGAGTTCCCCGATGCAGATTTGTTATCTTCCTTCGATGTCATCTTTCTAGGGGACGTAGGAGTGGCTCCAGATCAACTCAACCTCGAAAACGTCGGCGCCTTGAAGCAGCTGATTTCCAATCAAGCGGCTGGACTCGTTCTCATGCCCGGCTTCCGCGCCTATCAGCTCACTCTGCTTGAGACTGAATTGGAGCCTCTTTTCCCGGTGATTGTCGATTCTGCTCAACCACGCGGGTGGGGCTCTGTCACTCCTGGACAGTTCGAACTCACCGAGATTGGTACCCGCAGCCTCCTGACACGGCTCGAAGATACAGAGAACGCGAATGCACGACTCTGGTCATCACTCCCGGGATTTCAATGGTACGCCGGAGTCACACGAGCGAAGGCGGGCGCTGAAGTTCTCGCCACTCACAGTTCGGAGACAAATCGCTACGGTCGTATCCCCCTGATCGTCACCAAGACGTTTGGAACCGGGAAAATCCTCTTCATGGGCACCGACGGCGCCTGGCGCTGGAGGAAAGGAGTCGAAGACAAATACCATTATCGATTCTGGGGTCAGGTGGCCCGCTGGATGGCCTATCAGCGCAACATGGCTAGCGATGAACTGATGCGCCTCTTCTACTCCCCAGATCGCCCCCAAACCGGAGACACCCTCACACTCAATGCCAATGTCATGAGCATCGGTGGCGAACCCCTCCAGTCTGCGACCGTCATTGTCCAGGTAGTGGCACCGTCAGGCAAAGCCGAGTCGATTCGTCTGCAACCCGGAGGAGAAGATCAATGGGGTCTATTCACCGGAACCTTTGATCCCAACGAACCCGGTGAGCATCTGTTCACCATGAGTTGTGCTGAAAACGGTGGCACGTTGGAGACCACCGTTGCGGTGCAGGGTTCTGCTCTGGAGAAAGTAGGTCAACCCGCCCGCTTCGATGTGATGGAGGAAATTGCCCGGATTTCAAAGGGTGAATTTCTCATCGAACCTGACCTTGATCTCATCAAAGCGCGAATCGCGGCACTCCCTGAGCCAGATCCGATCGAACGCCGCCTGAGGCTCTGGGCTCACCCCTTTTGGATTGGATTCATTATCGTCCTCATGACCGTCTTCTGGATCGGGCGGAAAATGGTCGGAGCAGTGTAACAGCGCCTCGTAAAATCCTATTTCAACCGCCGGTCATCGCCCTCCCTGACCGTGACACCATCCTCGTCCAGCTTTTCGAGAAGCGGCATAAGAATCCGACGCACTGTCCCAGTATGCTGCCGCAAGTCACTGGCCGTCGCTTTTCCGTGATCCTTCAGATAAGTCGTAATCTCTCCTTCGAGATGCTCGAATCCGGCCCGGGAAATTACCGTCTTGGGGTCGAGATCAATCACCTCACCCGTATTCACGAGAAACCGCAGCGCCTTTTCTTCTGAGGCACTCGTCGCGGTTTCACCTTTGTTGGGTGGACTCACTAAATTCGACGCAAGACGCTTGCGTACCAAATCTCCCGCCTGCACCAATTCCGGTGGCAACTGCGGTTGATGATCCCGCGAACGAATATTTGAACCCGCCTTCGCAAATTCTCCCGCCAACAGTCCCTCGAGAACCATATCAAAAAACCTCGGTGAAGGCAGTTCCGCCTCCATCATCGATCGTAGGTCCCGAATCGGCAATCCGAGCTGATCAGGATGCTCCCGATGAATCGACTGCACCTTCTCAGCCGCTATTCCGGAAATCCGCTTCCACCAGTCAGCTTGAAAAATCCAGTCACCATCCTGCCTCAGACGTCCTGACACAACCTGCTCATCCACCTGGGATCGAATCGCATCATCGCTGAACGAAGATTTGGCCAGGAGAGTTGGGAGAAAAGCCACCATGTCGCGCTTCAACTGCGAGTCCACCAACACCTCAAGGTTAGAGGGATCAGCCGCCCGGGAATCAAGGAATCTGGCCTGAAACGCCTTGCGGAATGCCCGCCTGTTGGCGTCCTCATCCAGAACAGTGCCACCCGCCAACGTCAGTCCCAGTGACGCGTCCCTCAGTACAAATCCATCACCGACAAACACAAAGACCGGCTCGTGAAACCGTAGCTCTGCGAGAACTGTTTCACCGGGCGACAATGACCGCTGCCCCAGAAAATGGATCCGTGCTGGAACCCCCGCACTGCCGTGATGAAACATCACCTCCCGACCCGTCTTAATCGCTTTCTTCGACTGGCGCATCCCCCGGATGGCGCGGTCGGACTTCGAGACCAGCACATCGATCACCGAGACCGCATCACCGAGAGATTTCCTCGTCAACACATCGCCACGGCCGATCCCCTCACGGGCCGCGCTACGCCCCTCCCTCAAGCCGATACCAGTCAAATTCACCGCTGTTCGGGTTCCCGGTGGCACCACGTCAACACTCTTCCCGTGAGACTGAGCGGTTCGAACATGAGCGATTTGACCTGACGGCTGAACCACCAGGTCAGCGCCGACATCGATATCACCATCGGTGAGCGTTCCCGTCACAACCGTGCCGACCCCTTTCAACGAAAATGCTCGATCGACCGGGAGACGGGCCTTGCCGCTATTTCTCACCTCACCCGCCTCGGCCAACTGCTTCGAGATGGCCTCCCGTAGATCATCAATCCCTTGTCCTGTGTGAGAGGAAACGGGAACGACAGGAGCTTCTTCCCAAAGTCCTCCCATCAGATTTTCTTTCAGATCCTCCAGAACCAATTCAAGATCATCGACCAAATCCACCTTGGTCAGGGCGATCACGGCGCGCTTCACTCCCAAATAGTTAAGGATTTGATAGTGCTCTTCAGTCTGAGGCATCCATCCGTCGTCGGCCGCCACAATAAAGAGCGCCAAATCAATCGCCCCGACACCGGCGACCATGTTCTTCACGAAATCTGAGTGCCCCGGAACATCGACAACCCCAATCGCCAATTCATCGCTCGATCCATCCCCGGCAGGAAGAGAAAGCTGAGCAAACCCCAGCTCGATGGTCATTCCCCGGGCCTTTTCTTCCGGAAGCCGGTCCGGGTCGGTACCCGTAAGCGCTTCGATCAGGGAGCTTTTCCCGTGATCAATATGACCGGCAGTTCCAACGATATAGTGGCGAAGAGACATGAAATTGAGAACAGCTTAACGAAGACGACGCCTCAGGGCGGAGGAGAACAAATCTCCCACAAGTATCAATGAGGATCCCAGCAAGATATAGAAGAACATACGGTCCCAGAAAAATCCTTTTGATAGCGCAATCAGCTTCCCCAGAGTCAGGAGCCCCAGCATTCCGAGAACCGTGGCATCTTTAACACAAGTCTCCCAGCGGTAGAAGAAGTAGATCAGGAAACGATTGAAGCTCTCGGGAAAGACACGCGATATGAACACTTCTCCCCGTCCCTGCCCCATCCCAATCCCGTGCTCAGCTGGAGAGGAATCGGCATTTTCCACCACCTCGCCCCAGAGTCGGCCCAGGATTCCCAGATTGTGAATCGCGAGAGCTAAGACCAGCGGCCACACCTGAAGGCCCAATAGCGAAAGAAGCAGAAAAGCGATTAAGTACTCGGGCACAGATCGGGCCAGAACAAAGCTAATCCTCGTCAAAGGCCCCGTCACCCTTCCTACCCATTGTTTCCAGGGTGCCTGCCGTCCTGACCATATCCCAAATGGGTCCGAACGTGACAGCTGCCGACTTGCAAGAGGCAGCAATGGAATGACCAGCACTGCCGACAGAATGATAGCGGCTGTCGCAATCCCCAGCGTTGTCATCATGGCAACGAATCCCCCATCGGCAAACAACTCCCACGCCCAGGGGATAGCCTCGCTCCACTCGCCCGATTTTCGAACCGGAGACGGTACCAGCTCAAAAGCAAAGTTCTTGGAATTCTCCCACCGCCGCTCTGCAGAGAGACGCCCCAGGAGCGGACTACTCGACGACCACGCCCAGATAATCCCGGCCATGATAATAAGCCCACTAGCCTTGAGAAAGGGGCTCTTAGCCCGGTTTCTACGGAGGTGATCAATCCGGGCAATCCGCCCCTCTGCACCGAGAGTTTCACTCATGCCCGGCAGCCGCCCCCATTTGAATTAAGCCGTTTTCGAATCCCTGCCCCCCAAAAATCAACCACCACAATCATCGCGATCAAAAGATACAAATAGGTCCAGACCTCACGGTAGTAGAACTCTTCGTGAGACAGCTCGATGTAGAGGCCAATGGTTTCAATTCCGACAAACCCGAGTACAGCCGAAGACCTCAACGCGCATTCAAACCGATAGAAGCTGTAGGTGATCAGATTAGGAAGTGCCGCCGGAAAAATCCCCACGAGAAAAGTCTGCACCGGGCGATGCCCAATTGCCTTGAGCGCCCGCGAAGCATCCCGGGTTTCCTCATCAATCAGTTCCGAGAAAACTTTCCCCAGTGTGCCCGAGAACGGCAGGGCCAGAGAGATCATTCCTGCCAGTGGAGACACCCCCATCGCCGAGAGAAAAAGCAGTGCCCAGATCAATTCATGAATTGAGCGAACAAAGCTCATCACAAATCGACAGGCCAGATAGATGGATCGAAGGACCATTTTTAGCCCCCGACCACACGGCTCCGGCCACCACGCCGACGACCCAAAAAATCCGAGCACCAGAGCTGCGGGAACGGCCAGGCTCATCGCTCCCAGCGCGAATTTCAGCGTCAGAAAGAGCCCTTTCAGTCCTTTGATCCAAATGGATTCGATATCATCTGGAACATTGGGGTCTTCGTACTCAAATGCCGGATTCAGAGCTGCCTTGAAAAACTCCCCGGTTCGCTCCCAGCGCTCGGCATCGGGAGGCAGCAAACCCGCCGGCGTCAGCCCGAGCGCCCAGGCACAGATCAGGAAAACAAACCCAATGGCAAGGATGAGCCATCGCCGCCTGCCATATCGCCGGGATTCGTCGCTCATGCGTCCACCATCATCTCATCGTCGCTCAACTGATAGAGAGCCGCCAATTCCTCCTTATCGAGCGAGTCCGGCGCGCCATCAAAGACGACCTTTCCCTTTCTCATGCCGACAAGCCGCGGGAAAAACTCCTTGGCAAGCTCAAGGTGATGCAGGCTCACGCACAAAGTAAAGCCACTCTCTCGTGAGAGTTCGGTCAGGAGCTGAACCGTGTCTTTTGCCCGGGCCGGATCGACCGCCGATACAGGCTCATCCGCAAGGAACACCTCCGGGTTCTGAAACAGAGCCCGCGCAATCGCCACCCGCTGCTGTTGTCCGCCCGAAAGTGATGAAGTACGGGCGTATAACTTCTCCTCAATCCCGACTCGATCGAGAACTTCGTGAATACGCTGAATTTCTGGTTTTGAGGGAAGTATCAGATCACGGATTGAGCCCAGCGTAGAGCGCTTCCCTCCCCGCCCCAGAATGACATTTTGAAGGACTGAAAGATTTGGCACCAGCCCGAGGTGCTGAGGAATCGTGGCAATCCGCGAACGAAGCTGACGCAGGGATTCAACACCAAAACCAGAAACGGGGGCCCCAAACACAGAGACACTGCCCTCATCCGGTAGCTGCATCGTGTTGAGCAGCCGGATCAGGGTCGTCTTACCGCTTCCACTGGGTCCGATGAAGGCAACTTGCTCGCCCGCCTCCACCTCAAGTGATACCCCATCCACAGCCGCCAGATCACCATATCGGCTGGTGACCTGATCGAGGTGGAAGGCGGAAGGCATATCCTGGTCGAGTTGCGGTAGAGAGACGAGAGACTGACTCTTACGCCCCTCCCCTTATAAGAGATAGAATGTGGGGATCACTCTTCAATCAGCCCCATCTTAATCGCCGTCAGCCGAATACCTTCAAAGTCAGCATTCTTTGCTGAGATGATAGCTTCACGGTTGATGGCCTTGAGAGTATCGGAGCCCTCGGGAGCTTCGATCAAAGCGGACTGAACTTTCTGAGAGAACCCTGCACCAAACGCCTTTTCGGCATCGGGGTGAATCGTAAAGTTGTAATCAGCATAGAATGGCGTCGTCCAGATCTTCACCGTCTTCTCAGCGATCTTCGGATCGCTCTCCACCAGGGAATCGTAGGTTTTATAGTTGAGTGCGCCGATCTCGTAAGTGCCATCAGCCACCGCATTGGCTGTCGCCACGTGTCCACCACTGAGCTGAAAGCCGGGCATCTTGGCAAACCACTCATCAGGATGGACCTTGCCGTTGTTCTCCATGATAAAGAAAGCCGGCATCAATCGCCCCGAAGTGGATCCCGGAGAGCCGAAAGTGAAGCTCAGATCCTTGATTGCCGCAGGAAACTCCGGAGACTCCTTGAGGCCGGTTTTCACATTGGCAATGAAGTAGGACTTGTATTTGGGATCTGCTTTGCCCTGAGCAATCGCCTGAGACCCATTTACAGCCATGCGAGCCTGTACACCCGAGAGGCCGCCAAACCAAACCAGATGGACTTCGCCGTTTCTGAACTTGGTCACCGCATCCGCATAGTCTTTGGAAAAGACGAACTCGGTCGGAATACTCAGTTCACTGGAAAGATACTCAGCCAGCTTGTCGAACTTGGCTTTTTGATTGGCGATCTTCTCGTCCGGAATGGCAGAGACGTAGAAAGTGCCCACAGGGGCATCGGAAGCCCCTTCAGAAGGAGCGTTGTCATCAGAGTCAGCCGGGGACGGAGCACCACCACAGCCAACGAGGGCCATTGCAGTTACCGCAGCCAGACCGACGCGGAAAAAATATCTTTTCAGCATCGTTGGTAGGGTTGGTTGGTTTGCAGTTGCTTGATCATTTTATGATCGACCTGTTTTACGCTTCTTGAATCAATAACGATTCAATAGGCACAAAACAAGACGTAAACACCTTTCAAACCTTTCCGAAAATTGCGAGAAGATTTTCCACCACACTTTCATCCTGCTCCGGAAAGATAGTCCTCAGATCAAGACGAAATCGGTCTTCAGCGACATAACCCATCAGGGGCAATGCCCCCCTCCGCAGGCGGCCCGCAAGATTAGGCAAACTCATTCCGACAGGCTTTAAATCGAGGGCAATCGACGGGATCTCCGCCTTCGGCATCGTTCCCCCGCCGCACCGGGCAATCGTCTCAACAGTCCCGATCTCGAGCCCCTCTATCCCTGACAATCTCTCAAGGATCTTAGCCGCCCGGGGACGTAGATCATCGTCGACACTGGCTGACAACATCCGGGCAAGCGGCAACTCCGGGGTTTCGCCAAAGGAAAGCCTCAGATACTCCATGACGGTTTCCTGAAGACCCGTCAAAATGAGCTTATCACAACGAAGCGCCCTGAAAAACGGCTCCTTTTTGATGCCCGCAACCAGATCGGCGCGACCCGCGATGATACCGGCCTGAGGGCCTCCGAAAAGCTTATCGCCGCTGACGCAGACCAAGTCGACCCCGCGCTTCAGCACCTCAACCGCAGTCGGCTCATGCGGGATCGGCGCCAGGCTCTCGGTCATGACCATAGCACCGCTACCGAGGTCCTCCACCACCGGCACCCCTTGAGCCTTTCCTAACTCTACCAATGCCTCAGTCGTCGGCTCATCGGTGAATCCATCCATCCAGAAGTTCGATCGATGAACCTTCAGCAACAAGCCAGTGCGGGGACCGATCGCCTTTTCGTAATCCTCCAGGGAAGTCTTATTCGTGGCGCCGACCTCAACCAGCTTCGCACCGCTCGCCTCCATTATCTCAGGAACCCTGAATCCTCCCCCGATCTCGACAAGTTCACCCCGCGAAATAATGACTTCGTTTTTCTCACCGTTAGCGAGGTGCTTGAGAATCAAAATGAGAGCGGCAGCGCAGTTGTTAGTCACCGTCGCCGACTCGGCCTCACAGACTTTGGCAAGACACGTCTCCAAAAATCCGCCCCGGGTGCCCCGTTCGCCCGAATCGAGATCCAGCTCAATATTGTTGTAAAACCGCCCCGACGCACTGAGTGCCTCGACCGCATTCTGACTCAAAGGCGAACGCCCCATATTGGTGTGAATGCATACCCCAGTGCCATTGATGACAGGATGAATGCGTGACCGGTATAGGGAATCAATCTGGCCGCGAATCTCCGCCACCGTCTCATCAAACTCCCCCACCTTCGCCGTTCCCGCCTTGACCCCTTCTCGCATCGCGTCGACCGCATCGCGAACGAGATCAGTGATGAGCGGTTGCGGAAGCGGCGGCAAGTCATTCCCCTGCTCTAGCGCGAGGAGCACCTTATCGACGGCGGGAATTCGGCTGAAGGGATTGGAAGATTCAGAAGTCATCAGAAAAACGCAATGCCCCGCTCGAGACTTTATCCCGGCGAGTCCACGTGAAGTTCCGAATCTACCTCACTTTTCAGCGATTCGACAACTTGCTTTCGCGCCTATACCACGGTGATACAGGCGTCACCTTCCTCCCCGGAAGGAATAATCCGCCCGATAATGGCTTTTGAAATCGTCCCTGCATCATCGAAAATTTGCATCACCTCGTCGACGTGCACTTCCGGAACACAGCAGAGCAGGCCTCCACTGGTCTGAGCATCAGCAAGGAGGTATTTCATCGAGTCAGAGACACCCTCGGCCCATTCCATAGCCGGATCTGCCGTTTTCAAATTCTCCTTAGTCCCGCCGGGCACACACTCGTCCTCCTCGATCAACCGCATAATCTCGGGATCGATCACCGGAATATCGGCAGAATGCAGTATCGCACGGACGCCGCTGGCGCGACAAAGAGAAAGCAAGTGTCCTAACAGGCCAAAACCCGTCACATCAGTGGCGCATTTGACAAGACCTCTGGAAGCGATCTCCTGGCCGGGCGTATTCAATCGGCCCATCAGGTCGATGGCCCTCATCACGATCTCTCCGCCGGAAATCCCACGTTTGATACCGGTAGTCAGAATGCCCGTTCCCAATGGCTTTGTCAGGATGAGAACATCCCCCGCCTCAGCCCCCGCGTTGGTGATCATGCGGTGCGGATTGACCAACCCGGTCACCGACAGACCGTAAATTGGCTCCGGGTTCTTGATCGAGTGTCCTCCTGCCAGAGCGCAGTTTGCCTCTTTGACCTTGTCGGCGCCGCCTCGAAGAATTTCGTGAATAATTTCGAGACTGAGAATATCGGTCGGGACGCCCAGAACATTCATGGCCGTCACCGGACGACCGCCCATGGCATAGATATCAGAAAGCGAGTTGGTTGCCGCGATCTGTCCGTAGAGGTAGGGATCATCCACGATCGGGGTGAAAAAGTCGACAGTCTGGACCATCGCCAGATCATCGGAGAGTTGATACACAGCCGCATCGTCAGAGGTGCTCGCTCCGACTAACAATCTGGGATCTTCGTGCTGGGAAAGCCCACGCAAGACCTGCGTGAGTGCCGATTGGCTAAGCTTGGAAGCTCAACCCCCGCACGAAGACAGCGAAGTAAGCTTCACCGGGTCTTCGGTATTTTCGGTTTCTGACATGATCGGATTTGTTTTCAATGATACTTTTCACCAGATCGTGAAAATCGCCCGCGAAACAGGCTTGGTAAAATTTCGACGCCCATGCTGTCATGAAGCTTTCATTTATGCCAAGAGAAATGAGAGTATCTCTGAGATTTCCTAACTCCATCCCCAAGATGCGTATTCTCATTGTTTCCCCCGGCGGCACGATCAAGCCCGACGCGATACGGACCGGGAACAGAAGTACGGCCTCGCAATGGGGCGACAGACTGTCAGAGCTCGGACATGATGTCCGCATCGCCGGTGACTATGACCACGGCGCCACCGATTTGCTCATCGCCCTCCATGGTGACAGAAGCTTCAGCGCCATGGCCGACTACCGGGCTCACCAGCCGGCAGGGAAACTCGTCCTCGGCCTCGCAGGAACTGACATCTATCCCAAGCCCGGTGAAAATACACTCGCCGCGATGGCGCTGGCTGATGCCATCATCGCCTTGCAGCCCAAAGCGATCGAACAGATCCCCGCCCCTCTTCGCTCAATGGCCACCGTCATTGTGCAATCGGCCACGCCTTCAACGGTCCCATCCCTTCAATCCTCCGACTTCTTCGATGTTTGTGTCATCGGTCACTTGCGTAAAGTCAAAGACCCCATGCTCACAGCGACAGCGGCCCGACTACTGCCACAGGATTCGAAAATCCGAGTCTTGCAGGCGGGAGGAATCCTCGATCAGCAGTATGAATCCCTCGTCAGCCGGGAAGAACAGGAGAATCCCCGCTACCACTGGCTCGACGAACTGCCTCCCGAGAAGACTTCCCAACTCATCGCCTCCAGTCAATTGCTGTGCCTCACTTCGCTCAGCGAGGGCGGGGCCCGGGTTATCGGCGAGGCGATTGTCGAGAAGACGCCTGTCATCTCCACCCGAATCGACGGTTCGATCGGACTGCTCGGCGAAAACTACCCCGGCTATTTCCCCGTAGGAGACGCCAAAGCTCTCGCCGAATTATTATGGCAGTGTGAGTCTGACCTCGACTTTTTCGAGCAACTGACACTCTCCGCCAGGTCACTCGCGCCGGAGTTCTCCTGCGAACTAGAGCGGGCCGCCTTTGCAGACTTGATTGCCGAACTCTTTGAAACCCGTTAGGGTCCACCCATGATCTCACCAGATCAGCTCCTCGCCACCATCGATCGGGTCGACCGACAGATGATGGCCCTGATAGACGACTTGAACGACGAGCAACTCGCGGTTCCCTTCGAACGCGGGATCAACCCACCGATCTGGGAGATGGGTCACTCCGCCTTTTTCTACGAGTTTTTTCTCCTGCGGAGTCTCTATGGCACTGAGCCTATCATGCCAGGCCACGATGACATGTGGGACTCGTTCGTGATTCCCCACCGCGAACGCTGGACACCGGGGACCGTGCCAGACAAGGCAGAAACCCTGCACTACTACCGCCGGGTTCTCGATGAGACCCGCGACCACCTGACCTCCGGATCCTCCCTCAGCGATGAGGCTCTCTACCTCGGGCAATACGTCGTCGCACACCAGTGCATGCACCTCGAGTCCCTCGTCTGGTGTCGCCAAACACTGGGATTTCACCCACCCTCCCATCTGGGCGCCGAGGCACCCGGGGCCACTCCCCAATTAGGAGCAATGGGCGACGCGGAGATCCCTGGTCAACGCTATAGGATCGGAGTTCCCGTTCAGCAAGAGGGCCAAAAAGCTGACAATTTCAGCTTTGACAATGAACGTCCCGGATTCGAAATGGATATCGCATCCTTCCGGATCTCCCGCACCCTCGTTTCACTCGGGGACTTCCTCGCCTTCGTCGAAAGCGGTGGCTACGAAGACACCCGCCACTGGAGTTTCGGCGGCCAGTATTGGCTGCGCCAGAATCAACTATCCGCCCCATCCTACTGGGAAAAGAAAGACGGTGAATGGATGATTCGTCGCTTTGACTCCCTTCATCCCCTCGATCCTGCCCTGCCTCTGCTCCACGTCAACTTCTGGGAAGCCGAAGCCTACTGCCATTGGGCCAAACGACGACTTCCGACCGAGTTCGAATGGGAAGCCGCCGCCCGAGGACCTCATGCCCACAAATTCCCATGGGGCACAGACAACGCACTCGACGCACCCTGCGACCTGGGCTGTCGCTCCGTCGGAACCGCTCCCGTCACCGCATTCCCCGAGTCGGCCAGCCCCTTTGGTTGCCTCCAAATGATCGGCACGGCCTGGGAATGGACCAGCAGCCAATACCTTCCTTACGACGGATTCAGCGTGGATATGTACCCTTACATGTCCACCCTCCAATTCGGTGATCACAAAACCTGCCGCGGCGGCAGCGGAGCGACTTCAGCCTCCCTGATACGGAGCTCGTATCGCCAGGCATTTCATCCCGACCGATTTGATGTGTTCACCGGATTTCGGACCTGTGCCCTGGAGGACTGATCGCTCAAATCTGGCTCTGCCCCCTATTTTCAGCGCAGGGATCATGAATCGCGATCTTAGGGATTACTCGCAGGATGCGAGTCATGGCGGAGCATATTACGATCACACTATAAAAGCGTAAGGCCTTCACCAGAAGGGAATTAACAGTCGTTTATAACCCTATAATTAACCGCCAATATGAAACATTCCTCCGTCGCCGTCACTCCTCCTACCGGTCTAGACGACACTTAAACACGGAATGGTCCGAACTGCCCCCTCCCCGAGAAGGACTACCTGAAATTCGCGAAGGTTTCACTTGGGAGCTCGCCGAAAAACCTTCGATAATGAGAGGCGAAATCACCCATGTGCCAGAAGCCAAATTCGTTAGCGACATCTGAGATTTTGCCGCGCACCGGCGGCTCGCGGAGGAGCTTTCGCCGTACTTGGTTCAATCGATAGGCCAGCACATACTGCATCGGAGAAGATCCGAAGTGCTCGAGGAAAGCGTATCGAAGCGTACGACTGCTGGCGCCGCACGATCTCTCCAATTCAGCAACGGTCGATGGCGGTCCGTCACTGTGGCAAATGACGTCAAGCGCGGCCCGCAAAGCTCGATTCCTTACGGAGGCCATGGGTCGAGACTCCGGGGCTCGGCCTATCGTGAGTTCATCGACCAGAGCCTCGACGAAATCGATCTCGATTGAGTCCAAGTAGAAAGGGTTGCGCAACAGTTCGGATTGCACCATCGGCGAGTCGATCAGTCTTCTTGCCATCCTACGGATGTGCAAGCACCCCGTGGCGGACTCCACCACATCGGATTCCGGCAACAACTCGTCGATCGAAGACACACCTCGACGTTCGGCTGCCTCTTGCAGTCTCCATTCCGGAACCACAACAGCGAAGGCGTGGAATCCAGAATGGCTAACACAGTCGATCTCTTCCCCTGGAGGAAAGCACAAGAAACTCCGGGGGCCGACTGACTTCCCTCTCCAACGCACATTAAAGGTCTCCGCGGCCGGAACTGCAAAGGTCCGAGTCCCACTGTCAGGCTGTCCTTTCTGTTCGATTTTTCGACCCAACTGACATTCAGAAAGAACGACCGAAGGAGTATCGACGCACTTCAAATTCGCTTCGAGCGGTCCACAATCGAGCTGGCGGAAATCCAGATCAACCCCCTGAAACGCCTCCTCGAACGCCTCAAATTCATCAAATCGACACGCGAACACAGATCCGGGGCGACGGACCCGATCTATTTTTCCGCTGTTGCCAGAATCCGATGCGTTCATTGCTGAGAATCTGTTTACCTGCAAACTCAAGTGCACGCGAGCGTAAAAGAAAAACGACCGCCTCAGGAATCTTAATCAGTGGGCTTGAGCTCGGCAACTTATCCAACCACCTCATCAACCGCCATCGAACGAATAACATGATGCACAAATCGATAAAAAGAAGAATGACAAGCCCCCTGCCAAAAAGAGCTGGTCTCGCCATCACCACTTTAGCGGGGATTTTCGTTTGGGCCGGAAGCGTCAATGGAGCCGACATTGTCCACGATGCGGAATACAAGATGATTGCCGCTCAGCGCGGGGAACAGTGGGCCAAAGAGAACGCGGAAATCGATGCGATGCTCGCAGGCATCCGCGAGAAGAACGGCGGCAAGCCGCCCAACATCGTCTACATCTTGCTTGATGACCTGGGCTTTGGTGAGATCGGAATGCCAGACCTTGATGTTATTCGCGGATACTCGACGCCTAATATCTCAGATTTCGCAAACGAGGGCGTTTCCCTGATGCGGATGTATACCGAGCCCTCTTGCACTCCCACACGAGTAGCCATGCTAACGGGGCGCATCCCCTTCCGGACCGGGTTCGATGAAGCTAAAGCAGTCCCTGAAGGAGAAGGCTTGCCGGGATGGGAAATCACGCTGCCGGAAATTCTCAGCAAGGCAGGATATACAACCGTCCACATCGGCAAATGGCATCTGGGTGATATTGAAGAATCTTACGCGATCAATCAGGGTTTTGACTATGCGGAGCACCCACTGCACCAGCAGGGTCAGATAGCGGTCATGAATAAAACCGCGTTACTCGAAGGCGTTGCGACCGGGTCAGATATGAATCTTCGGTCCAACCAATTCGAAGTCGATGAGGCATTCAGAATTGATCCATCGGCAATGGTCTACGGGATAGTGGGGAAAAAGGGAGGCACATCGCGTGAAGTAAATATGAAGCCGGGCGACGTCTTCGATGCCGATGACTACCGAAGCATGGAAGAAGGCTACTTCGGCTCGGTGATGAATCAGTTGGATGAGCTGTCAGCCCAAGATAAGCCGTTCTTCCTGCAATACTGGCCCATGTATCCCCTGACGTTTACCCGATCTGATATCGATCAAGGCAAAACGCTAAATGGAGGTCCGATTCCCAATGCGCTGGTACTGGTCGATGAATGGATCGGGCAAATCACGGACAAAATCGATTCGCTTGGCATTGCGGACAATACGATTGTCGTCGTCATGGGCGACAATGGTCCGTTCATGCAATTCATTGATAAAAGCGGGCAGTCCGACCGAATCTACCGTGGCGGGAAAACCCAGCATCTTGAAGGCGGAGTCCGTGTCAATGCCTACGCGCGTTGGCCCGGCGTTATTGAAGCAGGGAGCAGAGCACAGGACATCTTTCACGTCTCCGATCTTTATACGACATTCGCCCGACTCGCGAATGCGGATCAGTATATTCCGCGCGACCGGCTCATTGATGGGATTGACCAGACGCCAACACTCCTGTTGGGCGAAGGGAATGGACGACGCGATTATGTCTTTATCTATGAAGGCCCGGTCCTGAAATCTGTGGTGAAACAACAATTCAAGCTGCATGTCCCAGCGCCCGGGGACAATCCGGTTTTGGCCGGGATTTACGACCTCTACAAGAACCCGAGAGAGGACCGCCCACAAGATTCAATCCAGATCGGTGTCGGATTCGGTGCCAATCTCGCGATGATGATCAAGAGGCATAAATCGATGTTAAAACAATACCCGAGTCGCCCGCCCGCTCATGGCGACGCGTATGGCGGCATCGAGAACCTGCGACCAGAGACACTCAAGTTGCTAGAAAACCTCAGGCTCTCTCAGCGGATTATTGCGGGAGAAGAATAGTGGCGCGATTGTTAGAGGCGAAGGCTCTTCAAACATTCAGTGGAGTCAAAACGCTGGCGAGAGCAATCGCGCCAGCGGCACCTGACTAACCCCATTGAGGAATGGGTTGCCCGGTGGTTTCCGGTATCTGACATGATCTGATTTTGATGTTCTCAGAACTAGCTCCGTCGGGTTACCCTTTCGGGGAAGTTCAGTATGCACAGAATCTTGAAACTCAAAAATCCACTTCTCTCGCTCATGCTGATTGGGCCCTTTGCCTTTCTGCTGGTGCAATGTGACAACCCCAAATTTGTGGCCGCCAAAGCGAAAGCCGAGCAGGGAGACGACCAGGCACAATACGATCTTGGCAAGATGCTCTTTCTGGGCCAGAACGTCGCGCAAGACGACGAGGAAGCGCTGAAGTGGTTTCGCCAAGCCGCCGGGCAAGGGAACTCCGATGCGCAAACGGCTCTCGGCGGAAAGTATGCCAAAGGCAGAGGCGTCCCGCAGGACGATAGGGAAGCGGTGAAGTGGTTTCGCCTCGCCGCCGAGCAAGGTCACGTCCAAGGGCAGGCCGCCCTCGGCCTGATGTTCGCTCAAGGCAGAGGCGTTTTGCAAGACCACAAGGAAGCGCTGAAGTGGTTCCGGCTGGCCGCCAATCAGGGAGACGCCAATGCCCAGTATAACCTGGGCATGATGTTCTCTCTCGGCAAAGGCGTCGCGCAAGACGACCAGGAAGCGGCGAAGTGGTTTCGCCAAGCCGCTGATCAAGGGCAGGCCCAATCGCAATTCGACCTCGGCAAGATGTTCGCCAAAGGCAAAGGCGTCACGCAGGACGATGGTCAGGCCGTGAAGTGGTTTCGCCTCGCCGCCGAGCAAGGCTTTGCCCGGGCGCAATACAACCTGGGCATGAGGTTCGTTCAGGGCACAGGCGTCGCGCAGGACGACCAGGAAGCGGCGAAGTGGTTTCGCCAGGCCGCTGAGCAGGGGCATGTGGTAGCGCAAATCGATCTCGGCAGAAAATACGCAAATGGCCAAGGCGTCGCGCAGGACGATCAGGAAGCGTTGAAGTGGTATCGCCTGGCCGCCGGGCAAAGGCATGCGGGAGCGCAAACCGCTCTCGGCGAAAAATACGCAAATGGCCAAGGCGTCGCGCAGGACGATCAGGAAGCGTTGAAGTGGTATCGCCTGGCCGCCGAGCAGGGGGACGCCAGTGCACAGTGGAACCTTGGTTGGATTTTCTTTCTAGGCAAAGGCATCGCGCAGGACGATAAGGAGGCCGTGAAATGGTATCGTCTAGCCGCCGGGCAAGGGCATGCGGGAGCGCAAACCGCTCTCGGCGAAAAATACGCAAATGGCCAAGGCGTCGCGCAGGACGATCAGGAAGCGTTGAAGTGGTATCGCCTGGCCGCCG
>CAXBHX010000031.1:0-64285 GCA_963975655.1 uncultured Verrucomicrobiales bacterium | reverse complement strand
GACCATGAGAAAATCGATCGCACTCGCCTTGGCGCTTCTAGCGCTCTGTTCCCTTGTTCCCATTGCGGCAGATGCCGCCGGATACCACTCCCAGATTCTCGGACGATGTCAGAAGTGCTGTCACTACATCTATTCGTATTACAAGCCGGTGGAGTGTTTGAATGGATGCTATGAATGGCGCTGGGTGACTGACCATCACCATCATTGTCGAGCCGCCTATCTCGGCCCCAAGAAGCGCGATATCTTCTATTCGCACTGGTTCAATCCCGCCAATAAAAAACGACCTAGGAATTACTGATCACGAGCGGGAGCTCGTTTGGCGGTTCGAATTGCCGCAGCGCCGATTGCGGCGCCAATTCGAAGAGAGCGAGATAGCGAAACGCCGCTGACTTTCTGCGTGCCACCGGTGCGAGGGCGCTCCTCCACAGGAATACTTTGGATTCGAATTCCTAGTTGGGCGGCCCTCAATTGGGCCTCGATAGTCCACCCCCATGTCAGTTCTTGCATCTCCAATCGTTCAAAGAGATCTCTCCTGATGAGTCGGAGCGGTCCCAGATCATGGGAAAACTGCCCGCCGAGAGCGCGACACAGGGCACCCAGTATCAAATTGGGAAGCGCTCTACCGAATTCTGAGAACCAGGAGCCCAGCTGAAACTCCCTGAGTCCCATAATAAAGGGTGGCTGTCCTTCACTCTCGTGAACTTGAATCAGTCGCAGCAAATCCTCCGGCCGATTAGCCCCATCGCCTGCATAGAAAAGATAGGCGTCAGGAGCCAGTCCGTTAGAGGAGGTCGCCTCAACCGCCGCGAGGCAGCCATGGCCATATCCTGTCAGGTGGGTCTCTCCGATGACCACCTTCCTGCCAGCGCACTCATTCCGGGTGGTGTCACTGCAGCCATTGAGGCCGACTGCGACCGACACTTGAGCCGGGAGTAAGGGTAACAATTCATCAAGCGTTTGCCCGATGCATTCGGCCTCATTGTGGAGAGGAATAATGACGGTATAGGAATGTCTCACGGTGTCTGGAATAATTTTTGAGGCCCAGTGGCAAAGAATGCTTGCGAAAAATGCAATTTGAAACTATCAATCTGCCCTTCGCTCCAGTGTCTTTATGGCACTGGCTCTATGCTCGGGTGGCGGAATTGGTAGACGCGCAGGATTAAGGATCCTGTGGGGCAACCCGTGGGGGTTCGATTCCCCCCTCGAGCACTTATTAGCTTCTGGTGGACATTGAGCACTTCCTCGAAAGATTCCCCGACAGCAATTCTGCTGATATCCTGTCCCGACCAACGCGGGATGGTCGCGGCTGTTTCGGCCTTTCTCAACGAGAACAACGGCAACATCGTGGATGTGGATCAGCATGTGGACGGGGAATATGGCATGTTCTTCATGCGGGTGGAATGGGAAGCTGAGGGATTTTCAGTCCCGAGGGCGGATATTGCGGCGGCAATCAAGCCTCTTGCTGAAGCCTTCTCGATGCAGTGGTCTTTATACTTCTCAGATGAGATACCTCGAGTGGCACTCTTCGTGACGAAGGATAATCACTGCCTCTATGACCTTCTCTCACGGCACGAAAGTGGGGAGCTTTGCATGGAGATTCCACTGATCATTAGTAATCGGGAGGATCTACGCCCGGCGGCGGAGCGATTTGGAATTCCATTCCATCACTTTCCGATCACCGCCGATACCAAGGCGAATCAGGAAGAAAAGGAGATCGCACTTCTTCGTGAGGAGGGCGTCGATTTGGTCGTGCTTGCTCGCTATATGCAGATTCTAAGCTCGAAGATGACGGCTGCGTTTCCCAACCGAATCATCAATATTCACCATTCCTTTCTTCCTGCCTTTCCGGGGGCAAAGCCATATCACTCGGCCCACAGACGCGGGGTGAAGCTGGTGGGTGCCACAGGACACTATGTGACTGAGGACCTGGACGAGGGCCCCATTATTGCACAAGGTGTTACCCCGGTTTCGCACAGTGATTCCGTCTTGGATTTTGTCCGCAAGGGGCGTGCGCTGGAACAGAGCGTTCTCTCTCGCGCCGTATGGCTTCACCTGAAGCGGCGAACATTGGTGGACGGGAGCCGAACCGTTGTGTTCGGGTAGCGTGGGATCAGCCCGAAACTGGCAATCCAGCTAATTAGAATTAAGATCGTTCCATGGCTCAATCCTTCAAAAACCTTCCCGGCTTCCGCGATTTCTATCCGGCAGAATGCGCGGCCCGGAATTATGTCTTTGGCGCGTGGCGTCGGGTGGCAAGCCGTTATGGGTTTGTGGAGTACGAAGGCCCAGTCCTGGAGCCGACAGATCTCTATCGTAGGAAAAGTGGTGAGGAGATCGTGAACCAGCTTTTCAATTTCGAAGACAAGGGAGAAAGGGACGTGGCAATGCGACCGGAATTGACCCCGACGCTGGCAAGGATGGCCGCTGCCCGTCAGCGTGATTTTCGCAAGCCACTACGGTGGTTTTCCATCGGTCAGTTCTTCCGGTATGAGCGCCATCAGAAAGGGAGGGGGCGGGAGTTCTATCAATTTAATTGCGATATTCTCGGCGAAGATTCCGTCCTCGCTGACGCTGAGTTGGTAGCGCTTTCTATCGATTTGATGAGAGAGTTTGGGTTCGGTCCAGCTGACTTTCGGATTCGCTTGAGCGATCGGAATGCCTGGGTAGCCTTTGCTGAGGCAAACGGAGTCAAAGACGAATCTGTTCCCCAGTTTCTCCAAACAATCGACAAGATGGAGCGGGCTCCGGAGGACAGGACCGACGAGCAACTTCAGCTGATTGGGATTTCTCTGGCGCAGGTCAAAGAGTTTATGAATTCAGGGGCGGAGGCTTCAGCGGCTCTTCGTGATATTCTCGCCAATCTCGATGCTCGGGGGTTGAGCGAGTTCGTCGAAGTGGATCTCGGGATCGTTCGCGGGCTGGCCTACTACACTGGACCAGTGTTTGAGATTTTTGATATTGGTAAGGGGATGCGGGCTGTCGCGGGCGGAGGTCGCTATGATCAGCTAGTGAAACTGATCGGTGGCGTTGATATGCCGGCCTGCGGGTTCGCAATGGGTGACATGGTCATCACTGACCTTATTCGGGAAACCGAAACTCCGGGAGCAAGGCTCGAGGAAGCAGTCACTGAATCGAACTCGATCGATGTGTTTGTGGTATTGGCTGATCCTGAGCGTCAGGGGGAGGCTGCTGCTGTTGCTCAACAACTGAGATCAGCCGGTCAACGAGCTGTCTTTCCGTTTTCGCCGTCAAAAGTGGGCAAACAATTTCAAACGGCTGAACAGTCAGGAGCAAGGTTTGCGGTGGTGGTAGGTAGCGAGTATCCCGACCTCACGATCAAGGATTTGAGCGCACGGAGTGAGTCCTCTGCCACGGCAGAGACTCTCAACGAGGCGCTTGCGGTGTTGTTTGCTGAATAGTTCAACACCTGCAAACGCGGTAGGAATTTTCGGTTTCGATCAGGGGGCAGTCTGCTACATTGGCCGTGGCGTCCATCTGAATCGCCCCTTTCTGCCATGAACAAAAAGACGGCCATCGTATTCTTCGGGATCATTATCCTTGGACTGGTCATTTCACTTGTCTCGCTGAATAAATGCAGCAAACCGGTCGAGCTTTCACAGGTGAAAGACCCCGTTTCTGGAGAGCCGATTTCGAAGCCGAAGTCAGGGAAGGGCGAGACGCCTAAGACTCCGGGATCACCAAAGGGCGGTTCATCATCTCCCGCTCCAAAAACTCCTGGTCAGTCCGATCAGACTGAAGGGGAGGATAGTTCAACCTTTGCTTCGCCTGCAGCGGCGATGGAGGCGCTTTCCGGGAATGTAGCGAGTCAGGATTTTGACGGCTTTCTTGAGTTCGTTGGCGATGAGGCAATTCCCAAGTCAATTCGCAAGAAGGTTAAAGCTTTGATCGAAGATCCCAATTTCTCGCTTTCTGAGGGTAAGCCGTTCTCTGAGATTTCGAAATCTGCGGACTCCGTTCGTTGGTCCCTGAATTTCGAATCGAAGGGGTCAGATGATATCAGCGAGCTGTATGTCGATCTCGTGAATGCTGGAGAAAATTCTTTTGAGGTGTCGAAGATACGTTTGCCCATCGATCCGGAATCGATCATGGCTGGACCAGGCGGCAAATCAAAGGGTTCAGAATCAGTGGGGGCAGCGACAGGCTCCAAGGGGAATCCTGTAAAGCCCGCGAGTAACGACGAAGATATGGAAAAGCCGGATGCCCTCACTGTGGCTCACGCCTTCTCAAGGGCGATTGTGAACCGGGACTTTAACCTGGCCAGAGCGCTCTCCGATCCCGAAGCCGTGACCGATGAGCGGGTTGCTGCGCTGATGATCGCAGTCGAAGAAGGGAAATTTGCACTGAAAGCAGACCGCCCTCTCGTAGTGACCTTGTCCCGCGAAGATATTACCTGGGTGCTCAGCCGGGTTCAATCGGATGGAGGTGCCTCAGAATTTGCTCTCGAACTCGGGCAGACCGAGGGGGACTGGCGAGTGAACGGTCTGACGTTTTCAAAAGTCCTGTCAGCTCTTGCACAACAGGCTGGTGGCGGCAGTGTCGCCTACAGCCCGATCGTCGAAGATCCGGAGGGCGGGGATTCGCTGGTTCTGTATTTCGAATTCGACGAAGGGGAGTTGAACTCGCGCAGCAGTCGACAGCTTGCGATTGTGGCCGATATCTTGAGTCAGGGCCCGGACCGGGTGATCCGGATTAATGGCCACGCCGATGCTCTTGGTAGTGATGAATATAATTCCGTCCTTAGCATCAAGCGTGCCGATTCGATTCGGCAGGCCCTGATTTCGATGGGGGTGGGGCCGAATCAAGTAGTGACTGAGGCGTTCGGGGAAACCAAGCCGCGTCGCCCGAATTTCAATCCCGATGGAACGGACAATCCGACGGGCCGGTCCGAAAACCGACGAGCCGAAGTATATCTCGATTTCTGAACGGTCGATTTGGATACAACAGGGTTGGATGCGATACATAACCCTCTGGAATGAGAGTCATTCATCCCGAAGTGGTCATGGCCTCATGACGTGCGGTGTGAAATCGCCTAAATCCGAGGTTCTATCTTGACCTAGGTAGGCCCGACCGTAAGTTGCCGACCTCATTATTGAGACACCATTTTGCCCTATGAATATCCACGAGTATCAGGCCAAGGAACTCTTTGAAAAGTTCGGAGTCGCAACCCCCAAAGGTCAGGTTGCAGAGACGCCTGAGCAGGCCAAATCCATCGCGGTCGACCTGGGCTCTAACATTGTAGTTAAAGCGCAGGTGCACGCTGGAGGTCGCGGCAAGGGAACTTTCAAAAATGGTTTCCAGGGAGGTGTCCATCTCGTCAACACCGCCGACGAGGCCGGCGGAGTTGCGGAGAAGATGATCGGCCAGACGTTGGTCACCCACCAGACCGGTGAAGAAGGTAAGCTCGTCAGCAAAGTCATGGTCGCTGATGCGGTCGACATTGAGAAAGAATTCTATCTCGCCATTCTCATGGATCGGGAGAGCCAGTCTCCTGTGATCGTTGCCAGTACTGAAGGTGGTGTGAATATCGAGGATGTCGCTGAGAACACTCCTGAGAAGATTCACAACGAAGTGATTCACCCGCTTTTGGGCCTTCAGCCCTACGAGATCCGCAATCTCGCCTCCAAACTGGGATTGTCGGGTGACGTAGCTAAGCAGTTCGGCAAATTACTCAAGGGGCTCTACAGGCTTTTCACGTCCTGCGATTGTTCCATGGTCGAAGTCAATCCTCTGGTGACGACTCCCGATGGCCAGGTGATGGCGCTCGATGCGAAGTTCGATTTCGATGACAATGCACTCTATCGCCATCCAGATATAGCTGAGCTTCACGATCCTTCAGAAGAAGATCCCCGCGAAGTCGAGGCGGCCAAATATGATCTGAACTATATTGGTCTCGACGGAAATATCGCCTGCCTTGTGAATGGTGCCGGGCTCGCAATGGCGACGATGGATATCATCAAACAAAGTGGCGGCGAGCCGGCTAACTTCCTCGATGTAGGGGGAGGTGCTACTCAGGAGCAGGTCCGCAACGCTTTTAAGATCATTCTCGGGGATCCCAACGTGAAGGGCATTCTTGTGAATATCTTTGGTGGGATTATGGACTGTGACATCATTGCTAAAGGCATTGTTGCTGCCTGCGGTGAAGTAAACCTGACCATTCCTCTCATTGTTCGGCTCGAAGGAAACAATGTCGTCGCTGGAAAAGAAACTCTGGCCAACTCCAATGTTGATCTCATCGCTGCTGACACACTCGCCGACGCCGCGCAGAAAGCTGTCGCTGCTATTTCCGCTTAATCTGGACTTCTACTTCTTATATCATGGCCATTCTCGTTGACGAAAATACCAAAGTCCTTATTCAGGGAATCACAGGTTCCTTTGGCGGACGCCACGCCCAGCTCAGTATCGACTACGGCACCCAGCTCGTGGCTGGTGTGACTCCCGGTAAGGGAGGTCAGACTTTTTCTGGCTCAGTTCCGATCTACGACACGGTTGCTGAAGCCGTCGCCGAGACAGGAGCGACGGTCAGTGCAATCTTTGTTCCGCCGCCCTTTGCGGCCGATGCCATTCTTGAGGCGGTCGATGCTGGCGTCGATCTTGCGGTGGCAATCACTGAAGGGATTCCTGTCATGGATATGATGAGGGTCCGTGCGGGCATGGCAGGTTCAAAGACCCGTCTCATTGGGCCCAACTGCCCTGGAGTTGTGACGCCTGGAACCGGTGAAGATTCTCACGGTGGCTGCCGTATCGGTATTGCTCCCGGCTACATTCACAAGCGCGGTAAGGTCGGTGTGGTTTCAAGAAGTGGAACGCTTACTTATGAGGCCGTATTTCAGCTTACCAGCCTTGGCCTTGGCCAGAGTACCTGTGTCGGCATTGGTGGCGATCCCATCAACGGCACTTCGCATCTCGATGTGCTTAAGATGTTCAACGAAGACCCTGAAACTGAAGCTATCATTATGATCGGCGAGATCGGCGGTACGGCTGAAGAGGAAGCTGCTGCCTGGGCCAAGGAAAATTGTGATAAGCCAATCGCTGGATTTATTGCGGGTGCAACTGCGCCTCCAGGGCGTCGCATGGGTCACGCTGGTGCGATTGTTTCCGGTGGCAAAGGGACGGCGGCAGCCAAAATCGCTGCGATGCAGGAGGCCGGAATCGAAGTGGCCCAGAACCCCTCCGATATGGGTCAGGCTCTCGTGCGTGCCATGGGCTGATTGGATGTCGAAAAAAATACCATCTCGAATTGATCAGTTTGATCGTAATTTTGTATAGTAAGTAAGTCATGTCGGAGAAACCGGAATACGCCAAGGGACTCGCAGGAGTCATTGCCAATGAATCGTGCCTGAGTGATGTTCAGGGTCAGGAGGGCATCCTTCGGTATCTCGGTTACAATATCGACGATCTCGTTGAGAACTGCACTTTTGAGGAGGTGATGTTTCTTCTCCATCGGCGGAAGCTCCCGACTCAAGCTGAGTTGGACACTTTCACTAAAGCTCTTCGTGCCGAGCGGCACCTGCCCCAAGGTGTGATTGATTTCATTAAGGCGGCGCCTAAAGACGCGTTGCCCATGGAGGTCGTCCGGACTGGAGTCAGCATGCTGGGCATGCATGACAACCGGGGCAATGATCAGGACTACGAGTTGAACGAGCAGCGGGCTATCGCTATCTGCGCTCAGATGCCTCTCATTGTTGCTTACTTTCACCGTGCCCGCCAAGGCCTCGACCTGCCGCCAGTACGCGAAGATTTGTCAGAAGCCGGCCATTTCCTCTACCTCATCACTGGGGAAGAACCTGGAGCGGAAGCGACTCGTACACTCGATGTGGCCTACATTCTTCACGCCGATCACGGCATGAACGCTTCTACCTTCAGTTCTCGAGTCACAATCGCGACGCTGTCGGATATGTACTCTGCGATTACTTCTGCGATTGGAACGCTCAAGGGACCTCTCCACGGAGGAGCCAACGAAGGTGTGATTCACATGCTTCAGGAGATCGGCTCACTCGATAAAGTCGATGCTTATGTCGAGGATTGCCTCGCCAATAAGAAGAAGATCATGGGTATCGGTCATCGCGTCTATCGTGTGCTGGATCCTCGGGCACCTCATTTGCGTCGTACTGCTATTAAGTTGACCAAAGAGTTGGGAGAATCCAAGTGGATCGACATGTCGGAGCGTATTGCCGAGATCATGCGCGAACGCAAAGGGCTCAATGCCAATGTAGATTTCTATTCCGCCACGGTATACTACTCGCTTGGAATCCCAACGGATCTGTTCACTCCGATTTTTGCTATTTCCCGTGCTGCAGGGTGGACCGCACAAGTACTCGAGCAGCTGGAAGACAATCGCCTCTACCGTCCGCTGACCTACTATACCGGGCCTAAAGAAGATCAGCCGATTCCTCCGATCACGGAGCGAAGTTAGTTTAGCTGGGGCGTGGCGATACCTGCTTGCTTTCTTCAGGCAGGGAGGTTCCGTAGGTCGGCATGACTTCACTCATCGCGACATACGTCCATCACTTTGATCCCTTTGCGATTCAGTTCACTGAGTCGTTTGGAATTCGCTGGTATGGGCTTGCTTACGTCGCGGGATTCCTTGCTGCCTTTCTGTTGTTGCGGTGGTTTGTGAAGCTCGGGATTTCCGAGCTGAAAGAGGACCAAGTCGCTGATTTTATCACGGTCACTGCTGTTGGCGGGGTCATGATCGGCGGTCGATTGGGCTACATGCTGCTCTATCAATTCAATGATTTCATCGCCAGGCCAACGATCTTTTTCGACTTCCTCGGCGGCGGGATGGCAAGCCACGGGGCCTTTGCCGGGTTGGTGCTTTCGGTGTGGGGGTATGCGATATACACCAAAAAATCATTCCTCGGTTTGGGCGACAATTTGGTGACAGTGGCACCCGTTGGGCTCTTTTTTGGTCGTATTGCCAATTTTGTTAACGGCGAACTATATGGCCGACCGACGGAGAGTTCGTT
Source organism: uncultured Verrucomicrobiales bacterium (assembly GCA_963975655.1). Lineage (GTDB taxonomy): Bacteria > Verrucomicrobiota > Verrucomicrobiia > Verrucomicrobiales > DEV007 > Arctic95D-9. Next base: position 55,298 of record CAXBHX010000031.1, on the reverse strand, counting down.
GGGAATGAAGTTCCCCGACGAGTTGAGCGAAGTGGTGAAGACAGATCAGGGCGCGGCCTGGAAATACTCCCTTGATGAACTTCGCGCTCTGGCTGCCCGGGCAGTTGATGTGGCCCCCGATTTGTCGGATCGAGTGGAGTCAGCGATTTCCAGCGCCATGGCGAGCGGATTCAGCGCCAATGGGGCGGCGATTTCCACTTTGATTGAGGCCTCTCGGGAGAATGCGGAATTTCGCGTTATGCTGGGGGAGATTCTTACCTTGCGGCATCCGTCGCAACTTTATGAAGCGCTGATTGAGGGCTTGCTTCTATTTCTAGTGCTGCTCGCGATTCGATTGAAGTGGCGAGACTTGTACCACGGAGTGCTTTCCGGGCTTTTCTTCATCGTATACGGGATTGGGCGCATTTCGGTCGAGTGCTTCCGTGAGCCTGATGCGGCACATATTGCCGGCATGACTCGTGGACAGTTTTATTCCCTTTTCATGATCGCTTTGGGCACGGGATTTCTCATTTATGCCGCGATCGCCAAGCGGCGCACCATCCTACCTCAGCGTTGAGGATCGGATGAGTCCGAGCTTCGCCTTTGACCGTTCCCCCGGCGGGTGCTATTTTCGGCCCTTTTTGACCCTGCAAAGATTATGAGCTCCAAAGACGGTTCCACCGGCTACAAAGCGACCTTAAACCTTCCTGAGACCGAGTTCCCCATGCGTGGCGATCTCGTTAAGCGGGAGCCTGCCCGACTGGAGAAGTGGGAGAGCAACAATCTTTACGAGCAAATTATTAAGAGCCGCAAGGATGCCGGCTCTGATCGCTTTATCCTGCATGACGGCCCTCCGTTCGCGAACGGCGATGTGCACATGGGGACCGCGCTCAATAAAGTGCTCAAAGACCTTGTTTTGAAAAGCAAGTCCATGGCGGGCTTCGAGTGCCCATACATTCCGGGCTGGGACTGTCACGGATTGCCGATTGAGTTTAAGGTCGTCAAAGAGTCCAAGGGGCTTGAGCCAGCTGAGATTCGACGCCGATCCGAGGCTTTTGCCCGTGAGCACATCGACATTCAGCGGAAGTCGTTTCGTCGACTGGGTGTTTTGGGCGACTGGGACAATCCATATCTGACTCTGGCTCCAGAGTACGAGGCGGATATCATTCGTGTATTTGCCAATCTGATCGACCGAGGATTGGTTTATCAGAGCAAGAAGCCTGTTCAGTGGAGCTACGGTGCGCAAACCGCACTGGCCGAAGCGGAAGTGGAATATGAAGATGTGAAGGACATCGCGCTGTTCGTTAAGTTCCCCGTCGTCAGCGGCGAACTGGCTGCGAAAGCTTCCATGGTTATCTGGACTACGACTCCGTGGACCTTGCCCGCGAACCTGGGTATTGCGGTGCATCCTCGACTCACCTACGTCGTAGGAGAATTCACGCATGCGGAGCGTGAATTGACCGATACTTTCGTCATCGTGAAGGAACTGGTCGAGACCTTCGGCGAGAAGACCGGCTACGTTCCGTCTGGCGAATTGACTGAGCTCAAGGGCGAAGCGCTTGAGGGAGCTGAAGCGCAGCATCCATTTATTGATCGCACATCGCGGGTCATCCTGGCCGAGTTTGTCACGACCGAGTCGGGCACAGGGGCCGTCCACATTGCTCCCGGTCACGGAGCAGATGACTATCTTGCCGGGCAGCAGAATAACCTGGGATTGCTTTCCCCCGTGGATGATGAAGGGAACTTCACCGAAGAAGTCGGCGTCGATTTCCTCGTCGGTCAGCATGTGCACGAGTCAAATGTGCCGATCATCAAACTGCTCGCTAGTAAAGGAGCGCTGGTTGGTAAGGAAACCTACAGGCACAGCTACCCGCATTGTTGGCGCTCAAAGACGCCCATTATTTTTCGGTCAGTTCCCCAGTTTTTCATCCGAATTGATGACCTCCGCGATAAGGCACTTGAGGAGATCGATCAAGCGGAGTGGCTCCCTCACTGGGGCCGTAACCGGATTCATGGCACTGTTGAGTCACGCCCGGACTGGTGCATTTCGCGTCAGCGCACCTGGGGGGTTCCTCTGGCAGTGTTCTACTTGCCCGGCGAAGAACTGCCTTCAATTGACGCCGAACTGGCGAGGAAAGTCGCGGACATCACTGAGGAAGGTGGCACGAACCTCTGGTTTGAGCACGATGATGCCTGGTGGGCACAGAAGATGGGTCTCCCCGAGGGAACTCGCCGCTGTACTGACACCCTTGATGTCTGGATCGATTCCGGATCAAGCCATGTCGCTGTGATGGATAGGCATCCGGAGTTGAGTTGTCCTGCTGATCTCTACCTTGAGGCAACCGATCAGCATCGAGGATGGTTCCAGAGCTCTCTGATGCTGAGCGTAGCCGTGCGGGATAAGGCGCCCTACAAGACGGTGATGACTCACGGTTTTGTAGTCGATCAGGATAAGAAGAAGATTTCGAAGTCGGCAGCGAAGAAGGCGGGCAAGCCGGTTGATGCCGCCTACTTTTACGAAAAATACGGCGCTGATATTTTGCGACTCTGGGTCAGTAGTGTGGACTGGCAGAACGAAGTGCCGTTTGGCGAAGACCTGTTCAAACAGACCACCGAACCTTATCGCCGGTTCCGAAACATCCTTCGAATCCTGTTGGCGAACTTGAACGGATTCGATCCAGCCAAGGATGCTGTTTCTAACGAAGAGTTATCTCTCGTGGACCGGGGAGTCCTCGAGCGGCTCAGTGGAGTTGTTGCGGAATGTCAGGATGCGTATGCGGCATACGAGTTTAGGAAAGTGTTCAACACACTGAATCAGTTCTGTGCCGTTGATCTGAGTGCGCTCTATATCGACATCACCAAAGATCGTATGTATTGCGATGCAGTCGATTCGACCCGTCGTCGCGCTACGCAGACCACGATGCATCGAGTCTTTGAATCTCTCGTGAAACTGATTGCCCCGGTTCTCGCCTACACGGCAGACGAGGCATGGGAGTTCGCTGGACATGAAGACTCCATTCATCTGGAGACTTTTCCCGAAGCTGATCCGGCATTTTCCGGAAGTGAAGCCAGCGATGCGATTGCGCAACTTAGCCGGCTTCGCGACCTTGCCCAGGTAGCGATCGACGCGGCAGTCAAAGCGGATGAGTTTAAGAAGCGTGAACGTGCTGCGGTCACCTTCAAACTGCCCGCCGGAGATCCTGCCGTTGTGGTTCTTGAGGCGGCCCCTGAAGAGGCCCTGGAGTTTCTGATGGTCTCGTCGATCTGTGTCGAAGCGACCGATGGTGAGGCGGCTGCTTCCGTCTCTGTGTCCGCAGAAGATGAGTGTCCCCGCTGTCGCCGTTCCATTCCTTTGGCGCCCAGCTCCGAGCTTTGCCCTCGATGTGAGGGAGTGATGAAAAATCTAGCGCCAGCCTAGTGATGCGATTGTTTCTCTACCTGAGCCTTCCACTTTTCATTCTGGACCAGGCGACCAAGCTTTGGGTGCTGAAACGCTTTCCCGATTACCCCTCGCTGGACTTCATTGAGGTTATACCGGGATTCTTTAATTTGGTTCGGGTGCATAATACCGGAATGGCTTTCGGGGTTCTCAATGGGAATCCCTACGCCAACTGGATTTTCGGGGCAATTGGTGTCGTTGCAATTTCCGGAATTATCCTTCTGTTCCGAAAGGGGGCTTTTCCCGACAAGATCAGTCGAATCGCGGCGGCTCTGTTGGTCAGTGGTATTCTAGGCAACTTCACGGATCGAGTTATTCCCGGTCGGGGGTATGTAGTCGATTTCCTCGACTTTCAGCCTCCGTTCTACGGAGCCCTTTTCCCTTCGTCGGGAGGGCACTTTCCTTCGTTTAATGTGGCCGACTCCTGCATCTGTATCGCGGCGGCATTATTGATCATCTCTGCTTTCCTTCAGCCGAAAGAAATGCCGACTGAGGAAGAAGTAGAGACGTAACTCCCGGCATGAGCACGAAAGGAATTCTGATCCTTGCGGCTGTCTTCATGGTCGCCTTTGGCCTTCTTGGCATGGGCCGATGTGGTTATCGGGAAATTGAGTCGATCCAATCATTGGAAAAGGCTGGAGTGGAAATCAATCGCCGATTTCCTTCAGTTGAGTCGTTTTCCCCGGCGACTCTGTTGCTTTATCAAAAGAGTGGTCAGGCTGTTCTGCTGATTGACGCGCGGGAACCCGGGGAGTTCGCCCTCAGTCATCTGCCCGGTGCTGTTAATTTGGGGAATGTGACGGCAGTAAAAGCCTATCTGGCGACGTTGAATCCAAGTCCCTCGCTGATTGTGATCTATGGCGCAATTGGATTTCGATCCGCTGAACTTGCGGACCAATTGCAGCAATCCGGTGTTGCAGGCGTGAAGCATCTTGAGGGATCGGTTTTTCGCTGGGCAAATGAAGGTAATCCACTGGTAGGTCAGGGCGACATTCCGACGAATCAAGTTCACCCCTATAACAAGACCTGGGGGAAGTTACTGAATCCCGAATATCGGGCTAATCCGGGCGCCGAAGAATAGATCAACGAATTTTTGCCTTTCGAAAGCAGCAAACCTCTGTCAATTTTCCAAACTCATGAAATTTCCAACTTCGGCCGTATTTCTCACCCTTGCATCAATCTGTATTTTTAGCGTCGCATGCCAATCAGACGAAACGGAGTCGGCCACAGTGCTTCCTTCGGATCCGAATGCTGGTCAGGCTGGAAATCCCTACCCTTCGACGACCGGCGCACCGAAAGTGGGCCGGCAGAGAACCTACTCGGGCCTTCAATACGAAATGCTTCGCCCGGGCACTGGCAAAAAACCTAATCCCTACTCAAAGGTGAAGGTCCATTACCATGGATATCTGCCAAACGGGACAGTGTTTGATAGCAGTGTCGACCGGGGCCAACCTGCTACGTTTGGATTGAATCAGGTCATTGCTGGTTGGCAGGAAGGAATTCCTCTGATGCAGGAAGGATCCAAGTACCGATTCACCGTTCCGCCTCATTTGGCATACGGAGCCCAGGGGTCCCCGCCCAAGATTGGTCCCAATGCGACACTCATGTTTGATGTCGAGCTGATCGAGGTGCTGTACTAGCTTATAGGCGAGTAGAGACATTAAGTGTTTAAGGATTGATTCTCTTGGCCCAATATCCCATTTTCTAATCAGTCCTCAATTGATTCGAAATGAAAACACTTGTTACCATCCTGACAATCGCGGTTGTCACTCAGTTCTCCTTGCCCTCTGCCAATGCTTCCGGATTTTCCCGAAAATGTGACTGTGTGGGTGACTACCGGCCGCCCAAGGGGGTGATTAAATATTGGACTTGTCGGGTTAGTACCGAGACAGAAGTTCGCTATCACTGCCTTCCCTGTGGACGAAAATCCGCCTACACGGTGAAGGTCATCACCTATCGTGATCGTTTTTCCGATGGATCAAATCGTCTCTGGAAGTGCGTGGTTAGCGAACCGGACACCTATTACGGCAAATAGCGGTTCGACCCGGGCCATCGTGACAGGGCACAAAAAACCCCGCCATGCGACGGGGTTCGAGTTCATCTAAGAGGATTGAGTCGAAGATTCGACAGGGTGGATGTCACCCTTGAAGCTTACTTGGCTGAGAGGCCGTTCACTTTGGTAGCAATGCGGCCCTTGATGCGGCTTGCTGTATTCTTGTGAAGAGCACCACCTTTAGCGGCTTTGTCTGCGGCCGAAGCGAAAGCGTCATACGCTGTCTTGGCTGCTGCCCCGTCGCCGGATTCAACTGCGGCGAGAGCGTCCTTGCGGGACGACTTGACGCGATCCTTGAGGTTACGATTACGGGCGGTCTCAACCTTAGTCTTACGGACGCGCTTTAATGCTGATCTGGTGTTAGCCATCTTTTTACTGTGTTTCGCTCAAAAAGGTTTGAGGGCGCGGAACATAACTGCTCCCACTTATCAGTCAAGGGCTAACTCTTGGGGAGGCGGCACGGCCAAATAATCGCGTTCAAATCCGACGTCTGAGAGAACATCTACGCCGGTTCCGAAATTTCCTTCCTGTTTCCAAACCGGACGTGTCACCCGGGGCACGTAAGCCTGTAGTACGGCGGGGATATCGGTCTCGGCCATTGGAATTGCTCGAATCGGCTCAATCGCGCTCTCCGGCTTATTCTCGTCTTCTTCCTTGAGTGACTTTTTGGTGATGTAAACAGTCGATCCCTCGCCGACTTGCTTGTAGAGATCGATGACGTCTTTCGAGGTCATCCTCACGCAGCCATAGCTCACGGGTTTGCCGACAGCGGCCTCGGCTGCGGTTCCGTGGATGTAGATACACCGGGAATAGGTGTCCTTGTTCTTTCTCTCTAACCCATTGAGCCATAGTATTCTGGACACAATTGGGTCACGTCCTGGAGAGTCAGGCTTCACGATTTCACCCGTCCATTTCCGACTCTTAAAAACCGCTCCTGCGGGCTTGCCGTCCCCAATTTTCTGGGCCACTTCCATCTTACCTAGGGGAGTGCGATAACTGCCCTTCTCGTTGCCCAGTCCATATTTGGATGTCGAGACAGGATAGGTTTTGACGAGTTGCCCTTCGCGATAGAGTGCCAGTTTCTGCGAGGGCACAGAAATATTCATCACATGAGTGGTGTCCCTCACCGCAACTGACTGAACCACGCAACTGGATGAAAGTAGGCCCACTGCAACTAATGCGGCGCTCTCAATTAGCTCTTTTCGTATCATCACTCTCATTTCGGGTATTGCAGCTATAACGGTGGGTAAGGATTTCTATTAGAAAACCTCCGTTACATGCTCCCGAGATGCTGATTTCCAGTGATTGAGTGGCTGGACAGGGATTGCTCCCGTTGTAAAATATAAGGCCTTCTTAACAAAAGACAAATTTCTAGCATTCTTTGCTGCCGGATTTAGGTTTCACACGTCTCTATAGGGAGACAATCTGCTCGACTCATGTTCCGCAACCCCACCCTGATTCTGCTTCTGCTGTTGTGCTCCCTCGCAGGAATGGCCAGCGTTTTCCCTGTGTCGGCGCAGGATATTCCAGATGAATTGCTGGAAGATGAACACGTCCGCGAGGAATTTGGAGTCAATAAATTCACTACTCCTTCGATTCGGAAGATCTTTGAGGACCTGCAGCAGTTGCGCCCACTGCCCTACGATGAGTTGAAGCGGGCTTCACCGGAGCAGATTCCTCAGGACCGAACCCAGCTTGCCCTGACCGTGGGGCTGCTACTGGCGGATGGATTCTTCGCCGTCGAAGCAGAGCAGTTTTACGACCTCGAGCCGGTGGGGCGTTCTTTGCTGAACAATGCCAAGAGCCTCGGATCGGGAACTCGGATTTCCAGCCACATGAAAAGTATGCTGGAGAAGGGGGCTCTCAGTGATTGGGATGAGCTGAAGATTGAGCTGGCCCGGACTCAGAAAGACGTGGAGAAGGAAATGGTCCTGATTCGCGATGTGGATGCGGCTAACCTCATCAGCCTTGGGGGTTGGTTGCGGGCGTTTGAAATCGGGTGCTCCGCATCTCTCAATCCCTACAGCCCTGAAAAAGCATCGATTCTGGCCAGGCCAGACATTGTTGAATACTTTGTGATGAATCTGGAGACCCTCGATCAGAGAAGTCGGGAAGCAGAAATTGTGGTCAATATTAGGGAGGGCCTCGATGAGATTCAGGGGCGGGTTGATTTGCCGGAACAGGAAATTCTCAGTGAAACAGAGGTCGAAGAGCTACTGGCGATCGTCGAAGGGCTGGTCGATCAGGCCTACGGATCCAAGCGCTTGATTGTCCTGAGCGGTGGTGGAAGTCCTAACAGACCAAAAGGCGAAGTACCTACGACGGTTAAGCCGTCCGCGACCGGAGGAGTGATTTCCGGTGAAGTGCCTGAATAGCATCGATAAGGGAAAATCGGCCCTACCGGAGCGGATTACTCCGCAGGAAGAAGAAACTTCGAGGCTTGTTCCACGTCCTTATCGCCCCGTCCCGATAGACTGACCACGATGATTTGGTCTTGATTCATGGTCGGAGCGACTTTTTTCACATGGGCAATCGCGTGGGAAGTTTCGAGGGCGGGAATAATTCCCTCGAGTCGGGCGAGGGCCTGAAACGCATCGAGCGCTTCCTCGTCGGTCGCATAGGTGTAGTCGACCCGGCCTTCCTTCTGGAGATAGGCGTGTTCCGGTCCCACTGCTGCGTAGTCCAATCCGGCAGAGACGGAGTGGGTCAATTCGATCTGTCCATCCTCGTCGGCGAGTAACCAGGTTTTGGTTCCCTGAAGAACACCGAGTTTCCCACCTTGAAAGCGGGCTGCGTGTTCACCGTGTTTGATGCCACGACCACCCGCTTCGACGCCGGTCATCTTCACTCCATCATCTCCAAGGAACGGATGAAAAAGGCCGATGGCATTGCTTCCACCACCGACGCAGGCAACGAGCAAGTCGGGCAACTTCTCTTCACGCTCGAGAATCTGGCGGCGGGCCTCCGTGCCGATGACTCGTTGGAAATCCCTCACCATCATAGGATAGGGATGCGGCCCGAGAGCGCTTCCGAGAATGTAGTGGGTGGACCGAACGTTGGTGACCCAGTCGCGAAGTGCCTCATTGACCGCCTCTTTGAGCGTCTTTTGACCAGCTTCGACACTGCGGACTTCGGCGCCGAGAAGGCGCATGCGAACGACATTGAGGTGCTGGCGCTCCATGTCGATTGCGCCCATGTAGACAACACACTCGAGACCGAATCGTGCGGCCACAGTAGCGGTGGCGACACCGTGCTGGCCCGCACCGGTCTCTGCGATAATTCGCTTCTTGCCGAGGCGCTTCGCCAGAAGGACCTGGCCGAGGGCGTTGTTGATCTTGTGAGCCCCTGTATGGAGCAGGTCCTCCCGCTTAAGATAAATCCTGGCGCCACCTAGATTCTCGGTCAGGCGTTCCGCAAAGTAGAGCGGGGTCTCCCGGCCACAGAACTCAGAGAGCAGGTTGTCGAGCTCCAGCTGAAACGCAGGATCTTCCTTGGCCTTTAAGTACTCACTGGTCAGCTCGTCGAGGGCGGCTACGAGAGTTTCGGGGACGAACTGTCCTCCGAATGTGCCGAAATGCCCATTGTCGTCTGGGAGTGTTTGGGGCGCTGTAGCCGTGCTCATGTGCTTAGGGTTACGTTTCAGATGACAGAATTGCTTTCACGCTCGCATTTTTTGGGAGCCGTGTATATTCGCAGCGTCAGAGGCTGCGGAGTTTTGGCAGGCGAAATCCGCCAGGGCCGGAAGGCAGCAACGGTAACTTGTCCATGATTGCCGCAGTCCTCTGGCACTTCCGCCCCTGCATCAGGCAGCAGCGGTTTCGCCGAGTTGAAAGACTTCGCGGGCGTCAGCGACGACACCGCGGATAGCAGCTGCAGCTACCATCACTGGTGACATTAGAATCGTCCGGCCGGTTGGACTTCCCTGACGTCCCTTAAAGTTCCGGTTGCTTGAGCTGGCGCACAACTGGTCACCGAGCAGCTTGTCTGGATTCATCGCGAGGCACATGGAGCAGCCGGCACTGCGCCATTCGAAGCCAGCTTCCTCAAAAATCAGATGGAGACCTTCCTGACGGCAGAGATGGTCCACGATCTCGGAACCGGGAACTGCTATTGCTTGAACGCCATCGGCAACTTTGTGTCCCTTGAGATACTTGGCGGTCTCACGGAAATCCGAAAGGCGTCCGTTGGTGCAGCTGCCGATAAAGCAGACATCGACTGGAGTGCCGGCAATGGGTGCTCCTCCTTCGAGCTTCATGTATTCGAGTGCTTCCTCGATGCTCTTGCGGCCTTCTTCGTCTTTTGCGTCGGAGGGAGAAGGGATGTTCTCTGTCACGAAAATACCGTGATCAGGTGAAATTCCCCAAGTCACAGAAGGGGCGATATCCTCAGCACGGATGTTCACCACGTCGTCGTAGTCGCAATCGGGATCAGAGGCGACAGCCTTCCATTCTTCGACCGCAGCGTCCCAGGCCTCGTTCTTTGGAGAATGAGGCCTGTCCTTAAGGTATTCGAAAGTCTTTTCATCAGGATTCACATACCCGCAACGGGCTCCACCTTCGATAGACATGTTGCAAACCGTCATCCGCTCCTCGATCGAGAAATTGTCGAGAAGGCTGCCCCCATACTCGTAGGCATAGCCGATACCGCCTTTTGCACCGAGCAATTTGATGATGTGGAGAACCACGTCCTTAGCGTAGACTCCGGCCTGAAGATCGCCGTCTACATTGATACGACGGACCTTGAACTTACTCAGCGCCATGGTCTGCGTAGCGAGTACATCACGGATTTGGGTGGTTCCGATACCAAAAGCAATGGCTCCGAAAGCGCCATGGGTTGCGGTGTGGGAGTCTCCACAAGCGATTGTCGTGCCCGGCTGGGTGATTCCTTGCTCTGGTCCTACCACATGGACAATGCCCTGGCGGCCGCTACCGATGTCGAAAAAGGTGACTCCGAACTCTTCACAGTTCTGGCGCAGGGCGGTGATCATCTCCTGAGCGAGATTATCCTCAAAGGGTTCGATCTGGCTTTTGGTCGGGACGATATGATCCACCGTGGCAAAAGTCCGGTTGGGGTACTTCACCGTAAGGCCCAGATCCCGCAGCATACCAAAGGCTTGAGGGCTGGTGACCTCGTGAATTAGGTGGGTGCCAATGAGGAGTTGAGTTTGTCCATTGGACAACTCTTTGACAGCGTGTGATTCCCAGACTTTCTCGAACAGACTTTTGCTCATAAAACAGTAATTTAACGTTTTGGCGGACCGTAGCACAGGCTGGGTCGCTGTGGTAATGGAAATCTTAGTACAGCCATGGTCGAAATTGGCAAATACCCACGCGAGACGTTGATTTTACCATAGTTCTCTCGTTAACTGGAATTGCCTGTTTCAGGCAAACCAAATTATCTGAACCCAAACGAAAATGAACGAAAAAATTAAGAACTTGATGGCCCTTTTTGTCGTGGCTGCTGCACTTGTGATGGTCAGCTGTGAAAAGACAACTGAAGGCATGAAAAAAGACGCTGCTGATGTTGTCGAGGCAACCGAAGAGGCTGCTGCTGACGTGACTAAGAAGGCGAAAGAAGCGACTAAAGACGCTGGTGACGCGATGAAGAAGAAGTCGGGCGAAGCTGTTGAGGCGACCAAAGACGCAGCTAAAGACGTCGGAGACAAGATGAAGAAAGCTGTCAACGATACTGCCAAGAAGGTGGAGGACGCGACAGCTGAGTAAGCTGAAGCTTGTCAGCAATTGCTGATTTTTGAAAGGCCCGGCGTCGAAAGGCGCCGGGCTTTTTTGTTCACTGAAGCCCTTCAGGGGCGGTTGAGTTGTTTTGCAAGAAAAGGCGCTGTCCGGCTCTCCTTCACCTTGAGCACATCCTCGGGGGGCGCAGCTGCTACGAGAGTTCCCCCTTCGGCCCCGGCTTCCGGGCCGATCTCAATGAGGTAATCGGCTTCAGCCATAATTTCGAGGCTATGTTCAATCACGACAACGGTGTGGCCGTCGTCGACGAGTCGATGCAAAATTTCGAGCAGTCGTTTCACATCCGCGGTGTGGAGCCCAATACTGGGTTCCTCGATGAGGTAGAGATTCGACTTAGGTTGGCGGTTCTGGCGAAGCTTGGCGTTTGCCGTGCGTCCGATTCCCCGGGTTAACTCGGTGACGAGCTTGATGCGCTGGGCTTCTCCACCGGAGACGCTCGGGCTGGGTTGGCCGAGCCGAAGATAGCCGAGTCCCGTATCCTTCATCAACCCGAGAGTTCGGGCGACTTTTGGGTAACCCGGGAAAAAGTCAGCAGCCTCTTCGATTGAGAGATCCATGACGTCGGCAATGGATTTGCCGTTGTATTCGATTTCCAAGGTGGGGCTGTTGAATCGACGACCGGCGCACTCCTCGCAGACAACGTAGGTGGTCGGGAGGAAATTCATCTCGAGTTTGATCTGACCGTTGCCCTTGCACGCTTCGCAGCGTCCCCCCTCTGTATTGAACGAAAAGCGCGAGGCAGTGTAACCTCGTGCTCGCGCGTCGGGTAACTGGGCAAAGAGTTTCCGAATATCGTCGAAGACTTTCACATAAGTCCCCGGAGTGGATCGTGAGGTCTTTCCGATGGGGGACTGATCCACTTCGTAGACCGCCTCTAGTTGATCAACGCCCTCGATGCTCTTCCAGGTCTTAGGTGCGATCTTGGTCTTCGATGACTTTTGTGCTGCCTGCTTTTTGGTGGGCTTCTTCAGAAGCGAGTCCACCGCAGGTTTCAGCACCCCACGCATGAAGCTCGATTTGCCCGATCCGGAAATCCCAGCGATCACAGTGAACCGGCCGATGGGAATACGAACGTCTATCCCCTGTAGGTTGTTGGCAGTAGCGCCTTTAACAATGAGCCAGCCGGCCTTGCGGTTCTTCGCCGGCAACTTGCGGCGCTCTCCCCGCATCGGGTGAATGATGGGATTGGAGAACGAATCGAGGGTGGCGGAGAGATTTCCTTTCTTCTTTCCGGAGAAAAGTTTGCCCGGTGGTCCCTGCCACACGATCTCGCCGCCGAACTGACCCGCGCCAGGGCCCAGGTCGATGAGGTGATCAGAACGCCGGATAGTCTCCTCATCATGCTCCACCACCACCAGAGAGTTCCCCTTGTCTTTGAGCGCGCACAGCGTGTCGAGCAGATTGGCGTTGTCACGCGGGTGAAGGCCGATGGTCGGTTCATCGAGGACATAGAGTACGCCACGAAGATTGGAGCCTAGCTGAGCGGCCAGGCGGATACGTTGACTCTCTCCCCCACTCAAAGTGGTGGCGGAACGGTCCAGTTGCAGATAACCAAGCCCGACCTCCTCCATGAAGTGGAGGCGCTGAATGATCTCGGGAAGAATGTCGCGGGCGATGAGGCTGGCCTGACCTTTCAGTTCAAAATCGCTGATGGCCTGTTTGGCTTCAGAAACCGAGAGGGCGGCAATCTCGTGAATCGCGATATGACCATCGCGAAGACGGGAACTGGATTCAATCCGAACGTGGCGCGCAATTTCATTGAGTCTGGCACCGGCGCACTTGGGGCAAGTTTGGACCGTGCCCTCATCTTTGGTCCTCGAACGGCGGTATTCCTCGCGCAGCTCCGCATCGAGCTGGGACTCGGCATCTCGATCGTCCGAACTGCTGGGGCGCTTTTCGACTGTGCCGTAGCCGCGGCAGAGTGGGCACCAGCCGTGGGGAGAGTTGTAGGAAAAAAGGCGTGGATCAAGTTCTTCGAAGGATCGACCTGTTTCAGGATCGCACATTTCTGTGTTGGCGACTTGAATGTGATTGTCAGGATCGAGGAATCGAAGCGTACGTTTGCCGATGCGCAGGGCGGTTTCGACGAATTCCAAGGTGTCTTCCGGTGAGGTGCTTTTCTTCACCTCGCCCACGACGACGTCAATCGTGTGCTCCTTGAAACGCTCCAGCCTCTCGAATGAGTCGACTTCAACAAACTGACCATCGACCAGCAGTGAGGTGAATCCCTGTCGGCCTGCCCACTCAGCCACCTCTGTGTGATAGCCTTTGCGCGCTTTGATGAGCGGCGCCATGACCTGAACGGGGCGCTTGCCTTTGCCAGCAACCTTGCGGACTCGGGTCACAATGGACGATATGCTCTGCTTCTCGACTCGGAGACCGGAGTCCGGGGAGAACTGAGTCCCCACCTTAGCGTAAAGAAGTCGCAGGAAATGCCAGACCTCAGTCACCGTGGCGACAGTGGATTTGCCTCCGCCACGGGAAATGCGCTGTTCGATCGCAACCGTCGGAGGCAACCCGGAAACAAGATCAATGTCAGGGCGCTCCATCTGCTCGACAAACTGGCGTGCATAGGTAGACATACTGTCGAGAAACCTGCGTTGCCCCTCCGCGAATAGAATGTCGAAAGCCAGGGTTGATTTGCCCGATCCGCTCAGGCCTGTGACGACGACAAATTGTTCGCGGGGAATGACGACATCAATGTTTTTGAGGTTGTTCTCTCGGGCACCATGGAGGTGGATCGATCCCTCGGAGTGGCTGGAATTGTAAAGAACAGGACTAGAAGACTCTGCAACTTTGAGCTGTTCCCGGACGACGGATTGTCTAGGGGTTAGGTGACGCTTGAGGTAGCGCCCCGTATGAGAAATTGGATGCTTGAGGATTTCCTCCGGTGTTCCTTTGACGACAATCTCGCCACCGTCGACGCCCGCCTCAGGGCCGATGTCGATCACATGATCGGCGCATTTGATCACATCGAGGCTATGCTCGATCACCACGACGGAGTCGCCTGCTTCAACGAGACGGTCGAGGACCCGCAAAAGCATGCCGGTGTCATCTAGGTGTAGGCCCGTAGTGGGTTCGTCGAAAATCAGCAGAGTCGTCTTATCGTCCTTCAGCGTCTTCTTTGGCTTCGATAGGAGATGACCCACGAGTTTGAGCCGTTGACTTTCTCCCCCGGAGAGTGTGTTGAGGGGTTGTCCCAGTCGTAGATACCCGAGCCCGACATCGGCAAGCAGTTGAAGTCCATCAATGATTTTCCGTGTCTTCCTGTCCTCGTTGGAAAAGAAAAATGCAATGGCCTCTGTCACGGTCATGGAGAGAACTTGATGAACGGATTGGCCGTTCAGTTCGATCTCGAGCGCTTCGGGAGTATAGCGTTTTCCTTCGCACTCAGGGCAAGTGACATAGAGATCGCTGAGAAACTGCATTTCCACTTTCTCGTAGCCATTACCCATGCAGCGCGAGCACCGTCCAGCGCCGCTGTTGAAAGAGAAATAGCCGGGGGTGAGATCCCGGGACTTTCCTTCCGGAGTTTCCGTAAACAGTTTGCGAATTGACTCGAAAATGCCGGTGTAAACGGCGGGCGTCGATCGAGGCGTTCTGGCGAGGGGTGCTTGATCCACCATGACCACTTCGCGAATGTGACCCGCTCCGCTGATGCTTTTGCAGGAGCCTACTTCGGTGTCAGCTCCGGAGAGGCCAAGTTCCCTCATCAGGTTCCCATAGAGAACGGAATGGATCAGGGTCGATTTCCCGGAGCCTGATACGCCGGTTACGCAGCAGAAAACTCCTAGAGGGATCTCGGCATCGATCTTCTTGAGATTGTGCTGTGTGGCTCGCTTAATCTTCAGTGAACGCTTGGCTCTACGTCGGGATTTTGGCGTGGGGATAGATTTCGATCCGCTGAGATATTGGAGGGTGAGAGAGTTGGGGTGTTCCTTTGCAAGCGGGGTTGCCTTAGCGGCAGTCGTTGCAGCAGGGCCCGCGTACACTAAGTGACCGCCTTCTTCGCCACGTCCCGGGCCAATGTCGACAAGGTGTTCAGCCGCACGAATCACGGCTTCTTCATGCTCTACGACCACGATGGTATTTCCAAGGTCCCGCAGTCGTTGCATCACTCCGATGAGGTTTCCTACGTCCCTTGGGTGCAGGCCGACAGTGGGTTCATCGAGCACGAACAGGGTATTTGTCAGGCTGGCGCCAAGACAGGTGGTGAGGTTCACTCGCTCGGTCTCGCCGCCGGAGAGAGTGCGGGTGGGGCGGTCCAGATTGAGGTATCCCAGCCCGACTTCTCGGAGATAGCCAAGCCGATTGCAAACCTCTTCATAAAGCATAGTCGCAGTCCTGTCCTCGGGGCGAACAACGATGGTGGTGAAAAATCGGGCCAGGTCATCGATCGAGAGCTGCCAGAGTTGAGGGAGTGTCTTGTCAGCCACGCGAAAATTGAGCGCCTCGGGCTTGAGACGGGTTCCTTTGCAGGCATGGCAGGTAGTGTAGTTGCGGTAGCGACTCAGAAAAACCCTGACATGCATGCGATAGGCTCGCGACTCCAGCCATTCGAAGAACCCTCGGACGCCATACCAGGTGCCGAGTTGCCAGGCATCCTCGGGGTTGCCTCCCTCGCCTTCGATGATCCAGTTCTGATCTTCTTCGGGAAGTTCATCAAATGGAGTAACGATACTGAGGCCGCGCACCCGGGCGCAGCGCTCGAGATCTTCTTCGCATTCGTAGTGGCTTTCCCCCTGAAAGGCTCGGACGAGGCCTTCCGCGATGGAGAGGGACTTGTCAGGTAGGGCCTTGTTGATGTCGATTCCAATGACGCGTCCGAAGCCGCGGCATTCCGGGCAGGCTCCCATGGGATTGTTGAAGCTGAAAAGTCCCGGGGTGGGAGGTTTCAGTTCAGTGCCCGTTTCGGGAGAAGTCCATCCCCGTGAAAAAGAAGCGCGGTCGCCCGAATCGGGTTCCACGACAGTGACAATTCCTTTTCCCAGATCGAGGGCCTGTTCCAGTGCTTCAAGAAACCGAGACCGCCGCGATCCTGCGACACGGTCTTGAATGACATCGACCTGAGCGGGGAGGGTCTTCTTTTTGTAGTCAGCGGGTGTGTCCACCCTATAGGCCTGACCGAATATCCAGACTCTCAGATAACCTTGCTGTTGGAGGAACTCAAATAGGTCCGCTGCTTTGGTGCCGGAAGGAACAGGAACCCCGAAAAGAATGAGCAAGGGGCTGTCTTTTCCGAAGCGGTCGACTGATTTGCGATGGATCGAGGCCGGTGTATCCGGCTCGATGATATCGCCTGAAATGGGGTCGTAGCCGCGGCAGAGGCGGGGGAAGAGTAGCTTAAGGTAGTCGTTGATCTCGGTGATCGTCCCGACCGTTGAGCGGGTTGACTTGACCGCATTTTGTTGCTCGATGGCGATGGCTGGAGGGATGCCGTTGATAGCGTCAACCTGCGGCTTGTCCATCCGGTCAAAAAATTGCCGGGTGTAAGGGGAAAAGGTCTCGACGTAGCGGCGCTGGCCTTCGGCGTAGAGGGTCTGAAACGCCAGGCTGGATTTACCTGAGCCACTCGGACCGGTCACGACAGTGAATTTCCCGATCGGTATGTCGAGATCGATGCCTTGCAGATTGTTCTGCCTGGCACCGCGGACCTCGATGACCGGGGAATTAGACTGGGAGGAGCTGGAGTTGCGTTTCGCCATCCTGATGGGCAGAGGTTACGCACGAAACGCTGAGGCGCACTCGTAAAAGCGAAGTAACAGGGTTGAGTCGGTGACTCTACCCTGTTGCTTACGTAATTGGATTGGCGATCGCACTGAAGCGCCAGATCAGTCTTTTGGGAGCTGCCAGGGGACGGGCACCTCAAGATACTGATTGAAGCGGTTTTTATATTTAACCAGTCCGTGACGGGCGCCGTATTCGTGAACCATCTTGGTGACCTTCACGTCAAAGCAGCAGTATTCGGCGATATCCATGATACGGCCTTCCTGCCACCATTTGAGAGCATCAGTGCCAACAGCCGTTTTGCGTTCCCCCAGTGTCTCGGCCGCGACTGCATCGAGCTTTGGTTTGTGCTCAAGCTCTTTCTCCAGATCGAGCATCAGGTCAATGTTCGTGGTGTGTTCTTTGAGATCCAGAATGGTGTATCCCATGAGCACTTCGTAGTCGAACCAGATATGGTTGAACCCAATGACGGCGTCCGCAGCGCAGAGTTCGTCGATGAGTGCCTGAACGGAGCTCTCATCGTAAATCATGTAAGCCTTTTTAGCGGTACTGTAGGTCACGCCAACTGACATCTTCATTTCGGCCTTGCGATCCCAGCCTCCCACGTCGTTGGCGGAGCGCTGCGTTTCGAGATCGAAGTAGACGAAATTCTCAGCCATAGCGGGCAATCTTACTCGTAGTGTTCGAATAAGTTCCACGGCAGATCCGAGAAGATAGGATTGAGTGGCTCAATCTCCTCGAATAGTCCATCATCGGTTGTTCGTGCTGACACTTCCCAAATCCGGTCGAAAGACTTGAAGTGTCCGTCGGTTCTGTTCTTGGCGTATTCACGCGACGGCTCATTGTTCATCAGGAATCCCCAGTCGCTTGACTGAGCCAGTAAAAGCTCTCGAGTCATCAACTGGATACAGCGCTGACGGTGAGCGACCGCTTCATCCGTATAATCTTCACGGTTTTCTTCAAAGAGGCGGACGAATCGGGTGAGCTGTTCGGCACGCTTCTGGATCTCGTTGTGGATCCAGTTGTTGTCCTCACTCGTCCAAGTTTCAAAATAGCCTCCTTCACCCCAAGAAGACGAAGCAGGGGATACGACGGGCCATTTGCTTTCTTTGTTGGTGCTCAGATACTCGGCAGGGCTAGAGAATGAAAAGTCGTTCCGCTCTGCTGTCTTGCGGAAAACGCGCTCAAGGAATTCAGTGCCCTCAAACCACCAGTGTCCGAACAGATCGGCGTCAAACGCACACACAATCATGGGGTTCTCGATGCCGCTTGCCTCGAGGGCTGCTAACTGAGCGCCCCGGCTGCTCACAAAATGCAGGGAATGTTCTTCGAGCGCTCTGCTGGCGAGTTCTTCGTCGTAGGGCTCACTTTTGGACTCATTGCGTGATGAGCGGAAGTATTTCAGACCAGTGAACTGGCGCTGCTCGGAGTCACCCAGATAGTCGCGAAGATACTCAATCGGAGCGTCGAGGCCGACGTCGCGCATGAAGTCGCGGTAACGATCATCACCCGGGTAACCTTCGTCGGCACTCCAGATTTCACTGCTGCTGCCCTGGGCACGGCCAAAAACGACCAGTCCTTCGTCGGTGATACCCGGAACAAACGGGAAATGCTCGTCAGCTTGCGGGGCATCGCTGAGGGCGTGCTCCTCGACCAGTGTCCAATCGATCCCCTCATTTTTAAGCAAACCGCTAAGGGAAGGGGCGTAGGCGCACTCAGGAAGCCAGAAACCGCGTGGCATACGCCCGAAGCACTGCACGTATTGCCGGATGCCGGCACGAACCTGAGCTTGAACGGACTCCGGCACGCGCATCAGCAGGGGGAGAAGCCCGTGTGTCGCGGCGCTGGCAGTCAGTTCGAGATGACCGCTGTCACGCAGATCAGTGTAGGCTCGAACGAGATCGCCTTGCCATTCATCGATAAACAGCGCCCGGAATTTGTAGAAGCGGTCTTCGTATGCTTCCGCCATCTTGCCAAAGCCTGTGATATCACCCCGCTCAACTTCGTCACGGCATAGTCGCAAGGTGCGGTCGAGATAGGCGAGGGTCCGGCGCTTGAGAGTGCGATCCCGCAGCATCGCGAGAAAGGTGGGGGAGATGTTGAGAGTGAGTTTCCAGGGCACTTTCTCCTCGCGGAGGCGGAACAGCATTTCCAGCAAAGGAAGATGAGTTTCCAATACGGCACTATGGAGCCAATCCTCCTCAAGGCAGTGCGCCACCTCAGGATGTCTCACCCAGGGCACGTGTGCATTCAGCACGATGGAACAATTTCGACTCATGAAAATTTAAGAGACTGTAACATTACTAAGACGAAAAATCCGAAAATGGCCAGCACTATCCTGAGCGGACTAGGGCGGGGAGTCTCTACTTTGAGGTCCAGATGCTGGTCCCAGAGGCAGCGCCCCGTCGACATAACTCGAAAGAAACTGAACGTCATTCCTATGAGGATAAAGGGGAATTGATAGAATCCGACCCCGAGAAGATAGATGTAAAAGGATCGACCTAAGGAACGCATGATAGGAATACGCGATCCATCTGGCGACTGCACTCGGATGCCGAAGAGCGCTTTTCCCGGCGTCGTGGCGATTAAATGGATCAGAACGGCTTCTACAAAGTGCCAGCCGATCATGGCGAGGAACTGGGTCCTTACCAGAAGTTGGCCTTCGCCCTCCTGCATTTGCTCGAGGTAGCGGGCGAGAAGTTCTGTGAAGGATTCGTCGGGCCCCGGTTGGGGTAGGGAAATATCGGAGAAGAGCAGTACGGTGACTGAAATCAAAGTGTAATCGAACATCCGCGCCCAGAACCGGAGGAAGGGGCGAACCTCTCTCGTCTGACCGAGCGAAGTAGCGGGTGTCGGTTGCTCTGGGGCGGGCTGACCTGTGTTTCCTACTTCGGGAAGTGGAGGAGGGCCATCCTCGTCGGGCGCGTTCCCTGGCGCGGTTTCCACGAAGCAATCCAGTGCCGGGATCTCAGAAACTGGCTTCCATCCATCCTGATCTATGTGCCAGGCCAGAGTCTCTTCGGTGATTGAGCTCTTTTCGAGCATGTCGCCGACTTTGAGCAGAGGAAAGGGCCCCTGCTTTTCGCCGTCAATCGATAGGTAAAATTCCATAAGTGCCGGATCGTGGCTGAAGAAAGATGCACGGGTTATTCGCTTCTCAGTGCCTTGGCAGGCTGAAGGGAGGCGGCAATCAAAGCCGGGACAAGGGAGGCAAGGGTGCAGGCAAGAAAGGCTCCCGTCGAGATGATTATTAGATCACGGAGTGTTTGCTTTGCTGGAAGCCCTCCTCCGACCTTGTAGACTTCCTCGGAAAAAATATCGATGCCAAAGACCTGCCCAACCCATCCTGCCATATCATTGCGGAAATAGATGGTCACTTGGGCCATCAGCAGTCCGACGATCACCCCGACGATTCCTACTAGAATCCCCTGAAAGAGAAAGATCGCGGCGATCTGCTCTTCACGGGCCCCCAGTGCCTTCATCAGTCCGATTTCTCCGCGTTTCTGAAAAGTGACGGTGATCATGGTGTTCATGATGCAGAAACCACCTACGATCATGATCATGAACAGGATCAAATACATGGCCTGACGTTCTGCCGCCACGGCATCGAAAATCATTTTGTGCATCTGCACCCAAGTGATGATTCGAAAGTGTTGAGGAATGACTTTCTGGAGAGCGCTCTGAAACTGATTGGCTTTGAAGCCGTCGTTGGTTCGAACAGCGATACCATGACACTCTTCCAGATCGAAGTTGTAAAGAACCTGAGCTGTTTCGAGATGCAGAAAGATGATATTGGCATCGAAGTCCCAGTGGCCGGAATCGAAGATGCCGGTGACTGTCACTTCCTGCGGGGCTGTCATCTCGCGAACATCCTCAAGCACGGCGTTTCGATCTTCGGCGGTGTCTGCTTTTGCGACGCCGTCGAGTTTCTGCATGATCGAATCAATGTCGCGAGGTGAGTAAAGCAGCAACTTGTCACCGACGCTGATGTTCTGCGCATTGGCCATGCCGTCGCCTATGACTGCCGAGTAGAAGTCGGTCAGATCAAAATCACCACTCGGGATGGCTTTGCCGGGTTTGTCAGGAAACTCGGGATCGGGTGAAGTGGCGATTTTCCTGCGCATCCGCTCCAGCTCCTCGCCCTCTGGCGGAAGGATGCCGCGAATCATAGGCGCACTTCTCAGCCCCTGGAAATCCATCACCACCTGTCCCCGAACGAACGGGGTCACCGACGTCATCCCGTCTACCTTTTTGATTTGGTCTAAAACGGGAACGAAGTCGGAGATAATGCCTCCGGAGTCGATGACGATGTGAGGTTCAAAGCCGAGGATGCTCTCTTTGATTTGCACGCCGTAGCCAGTGAACACCGCAATGACGACCGAGAGTAACCACACTCCAAGTGCCACTCCCAGAATGGAAATTACAGTGATAATCGAAACGAACGTCCGCTTCGGTTGGAGGTAGCGGGCCGCGATAAAAGGGCTGAAAAACATAACACGGAGTTGACTTGGCCCCACGTTACCCGCTAATCATGAATCCGATAGTCTAATTCACCCTACATAATGTCTACGATTGGTGCCCTTCCTGAAAAATATAAAGCCTTCATTTTTGTTGGTGCGCCCGGTTGTGGGAAAGGAACCCAGGGGCAAATTCTTGGAGCGATTCCGAGATTCTATCATTTCTCAATGGGCGATGCTTTCCGTTCGATGGACACCCGGACGCCGATCGGTCAGGAGTTTGTTTCTTTTTCTCGAAAAGGCGAGCTGGTGCCTGATGAACTGACCATGCGCTACTTTAAGATTCAGATCGACGCCCGCGCCAATCTGCACATGTTCAAACCGGATATCGATATCCTTATATTGGACGGCATTCCCCGCAGCGTTGAGCAGGCCAAGCTGCTCGAAGAGAACGTCGAGGTTCTGCAGATTTTTCACCTTTCCTGTCCAAACCGGGACGAGCTGATTACTAGGATTCGGAAACGTGCAATCAAAGAGGGGCGCGGAGACGATGCTAGCGAAGATGTGATACAGCGACGCATTCGCACTTACGAGGAAGAGACCAAAGAGTTGGTTGATCACTACGGTGATCGTCGGACTGACATTAATGCCAACCAGGTGCCGATCAAAGTGACACACGATATTCTCAGTGAGATCATGAACCACCCTGAATGGCAGATTTTTGCAGGAGAGGTGTGATTTTTGGGTCTACTGGAAGTCGATTGAAAGAGTCTTTTGGGAATCAAAAGGCTATTGGCTCTACGTATTGGAGATCATCTCCTGAGCAATGTTCCGAGCTTGCTCAACGAGTTTCGTGTCGCCGATAAATTCGGCGAACTTCAGGTCGGGGAGCCCACTTTGCTGAGTTCCTAGCATTTCACCGGGACCGCGTTGCCTCAAGTCCTCATCGGCAATGAGAAACCCATCGCGGGTCTTCTCAAGAATTTGCAGGCGCTCTCTCACCTCCACCTGTTCGGGATCGATCATGAGCACGCAAAAGCTCTTGTGCTCGCTCCTTCCGATGCGGCCTCTCAATTGGTGAATCTGAGCAAGGCCAAAACGTTCTGCGTTGTAGATCAGCATGACGTTGGCATTGGGGACATCAACGCCGACTTCAATGACAGTGGTGGACACCAGAACTTGGGCTCTTCCGCTGCGAAACTCGTCCATGACCGTGTTCTTGTCGTCACCAGTCATGCGCCCATGCAGAAGAACCATAGAGGCGTCAGGTAGTCGCTTTTTCCATGCTTCAAATTCCACCGCAGCGGCGCCTGCTGTAATCTTTTCGGATTCGTCGATGAGAGGGTACACAATGTAGGCCTGTCTCCCTGCCGCGAGTTGCTCACGGACGAAGCTGGCGGCCTGATCTGTTTGAGAAGTGAGGCGAATGCCGGTTACTATTTTCCCCCGGCCGGGTGGAAGTTCATCGAGCACCGACACATCGAGATCGCCGTAGAATGCGAGTGCGAGTGTTCGCGGAATCGGCGTAGCCGTCATGGCGAGGACATCCGGCGAATCCCCTCGATTGATGAGCGCTTGTCTTTGGGCCACTCCGAACTTGTGTTGTTCATCGATCACGGCGAGACCGAGGCCATTTTCAAATTCGCTGTCATCGTGAATCAAGGCGTGGGTGCCGACGGTGAGAGATCCGACTGATCTACTCCCCGATCCGGAAAATAGAGGGAGATCGCCCCCGGCCGATTTGGTGCCGGTTTTGAGTTTGACCTCGATGCCAAGAGGTTCGAACCACGATTGAAAGTTGATGAAATGTTGTTCAGCCAGGATCTGAGTAGGTGCCATCAGGGCGGCGTCGAAACCCGCTTCTACTGAAAAAAGAATGGCGGCGGCTGCGACTAGAGTCTTGCCGGCCCCCACGTCTCCTTGCAGGAGCCTGACCATAGGGACTGTGGTGGCCATGTCGTGGCGGATTTCTTCCCAGACTCTTCTCTGCGCCCCGGTGGGCTGGTAGGTGAGTTGCTCGAGGAACTTCTCGAGCATGATGCCGGGGCCAGCATGGCATTTACCGCCTATGGCACGGTGCTCCGCCCGGCGTCGTTGAAGGATGAGTTGCATCTGAGTGAACTCCTCGAGAGCCAGATAACGTCGTGCGGGTTCGAGGGCTTCGAATGATGGGGGGTAGTGTAGCTGCCTGATTGCGTCGGCGCGGGAGAGTCCGGAAGGGTCCGATCCCGGGGGAAGCCAGTCTGGGATTGAATCATTTGAGATGGATTCGAGGGCGCCATAAGCCAGGGAGCGAACTGTCTTTTGATTGATGCCGCTGACCAGAGGGTAGATGGGAACGATTCTTCCCATGTGGGCTGCGGCTGATGAAAGATCGTCATCGACGATCTCGAAGTCGGGATGATCGATGACCAGTTTTCGGCCGCTCATCTTGGGTTGGCCGTAAATGACGAGGTGGTGCCCGACGGTGATTATTTTTTGAATGTAGGCTAAGTTGAACCACCGCATGACAATGCGATTGCCCAGCAGATTACCGCCCGTTACTGGTTCAACGGTTGCTTCGAAGTATCGGCGTGCCTTGCCTCTTCCAAAGCGATTCTGGCAGTCGATGACCTCGACATGAAGGCAGACCGACTCAGGAGTGGGATTCTCGGGGAAAATGTCGAAGTGCGTGCGGTCTTCGTGTCGGCGGGGATAGTGACAAAGTACATCGCCGATCGTTCGAAGGCCGAGTTTCTCCAGCCCTTCATTAGTCTTCTTGTCGAATCGAATCAGGTCGGTTTCAGTCAGAAGCGTATCGAGAGAAAACATGGCTGCAGAATGCCTACTGGCTCAATATCTCTTCCAAAGGGAAGGAACGATGAGAACCAGAAGCGCAAAGAACTCCAGTCGACCCAGAATCATGAGAAAGCTCAATACCATTTTGGTAGCCGGGCTCAGAAAGGCGAAATTTTGAGTGGGGCCGACCGCCTCGAATCCCGGGCCGATGTTGAACAGAGTGGCGAATACGCAACCAATCGTGGATATCATGTTCAAGTCAGGCTCGAACAGAGAGACGACGATACAAGCAATGCCTGAGAGGGCGAATCCCAGAGCAATGAAGAATGAAGTTGTGACGAATACCTTTTCGTCAGGGGCCACGCCGTTGAGCTTAATGCGAAAAACCTGGTTGGGTCGAAAAGACCGGATCATTTCGCGATTGGCGATTTTAACAAAGAGGATGATCCGGCTCATTTTGATACCGCCTGCAGTGGATCCCGCGCAGCCACCCACTAGCATCATGACCATGAGAAGTATTCTGGAGAAAAGCGGCCACTGATCGTAATCGGAGACACAGAATCCCGTCGTGGAGCCGATTGACACGACATTGAAGAAGCCATCACGCAGCGATTTTCCATATCCGTAGTGAGTTGATGCAAAGTGCAAATCCAAGGCGATAGCGAGCACTGCCGCGAGTATGAGAACGAGGTAGTAGCGGGCCTCTTCTTCAGACTTGAGCCGTTCCCATCGGCGGTTGGTGAAAAATACGTAGAGCATGAATCCAATCGATGACAGAAACATGAAAACTGTGATCCACAGCTCGATCCAGAAATCCTGATAGTAGCCGATGCTTGCGTTCTTGGGACTGAATCCACCCGTGGCGATCGTGCACATGGCGTGACAAACTGCCTCAAAGATTGGCATGCCCAGACCGATGAGCCCGGCCAGACAAACGACGGTTAAAGCGAGATATACCTTCAGTAGAGTGAAGGCGACGTCCCGAATGCGTGAAGCTCCGGCATCAGAAATATTCAGGCTCGACTCCTGTTGCATGATTGAGCGGCTGCCGACTCCAAGAAAGGAAAGCACTGCAACGAACACAACCAGAATACCAATTCCTCCGAGCCACTGCGTGACGGATCGCCACAGGAGGATGGCATCTGGGTATTGCTCAACATCAGTCATGATGGTGGAGCCTGTGGTGGTGAATCCCGAGACTGACTCAAAAATGGCATCGAACGCGTCTAGATTTGGCGAGCAGAAAAGGTAGGGAAGCGCTCCTAACAAGCTAATCGCGATCCAGCTGAGACCCACGATGATCATTGCTTCGCGCCGCAACAATTCGTGGGCGCATCCGATTCCGGTGAGATAGAGGAGGCATCCGACTCCGACGGTGATCCCGGTAGAGATACCTAGAGCCCTGGAGGCACTCCGGTTGAGCTCGGTGGCACCCTCGTGGTTGATCTGGAGCCAGGCGAAAAGCCAACACGCGGCCATGGTCACTCCGATGAGAATGGCGAGAACGCCCAAGGTTTTGGCGATGATTCGGGGGTTCATCAGGGAGCGACAAGCTTTAGGAAAGCGCGCTTGGCTTTGGGTTTGACCAAGGCGTAAAGGCTGTCTTCCATGGCGATGATGTCCTCGGCTGCAGGGACTTCGCTACGTGCTCCATGTAAATGGGCCACGAGAATGCAGTCCTCCGGCCACTGGACCTCTTTCACCTTCTTGTCGACGATGGAGGAATTTTCATTAACCGAAGACTCGATAAGTTCGACTCCCTCCAGTTTGTGGATCAGATGAAATCGATCCGAAGTGATAAAGCGAGATAAGTCCTTTCGGGTGGCTTCTCTCGGGCTGACCGCAGCAAGGATCCCTAGCTTTTCGCCAAATCCGGTCATGGCGTCGGCGTAGTCAGCTCGATGAATAAGTGGAAGGCAATATTTAGTGCCGAGACTATGAGCCTGGAGGCAGGTCATGACGTTGTCTTCGTCTATGTCGGTAACCGCGATGAAGAAATCGGCATCGCCGATGAGCTCCTCTTTCATCTCCGCGATCGAAGTCGCATCAGCATTGAGAATGGTTACGTTAGTGAGTAGGTCGCTAAGTTCCCGGCAACGTTCGGGATCTGCTTCGAAGATTCGAATGCGGCAGTTCCAGCTTTCCAGTGATTGCGCGAGGGAGAAGCCATACTCACTACCGCCGAAGATGACGATATTGCTATTTTCGTCTTTTCCAGATCGGTTCTGCAGTCGCATCACCGTGTCATGAAGCTTCGAGGGCTCACCGCAAAGGGTGACGAGATCTCCGGGCGCCAGCATTTCGTCAGCCGAAGGAACTAGAGTCTCTTTGCCCCGGGTAATGGCGCCTACCCGTACTCGGGCTGGAAAATCGATGGCGCTAAGTGGCTTTCCGCAAAGTTTACTTTTTTCCGACACGTAGACCTGTTGTATTTCGACATAGCCTTGAGCAATTTCCTCGACCATAGCTGATTCGGGATTGCGAACGTATTTTGCCAGTTCAACTGCGGCGAGACGCTCTGAGCTGAACAGGTAATCGATTCCGAAATGCTCGCCGAAGTCGAGAAAGAGGCTGTCTCGCTGGACCCCGGGGTGAACCCTGGCGATGGCCTTTTTCGCTCCGAGTTTCTTCGAAGCAGAGGCGGAAACAATGTTGTTGTTGTTGTCGCTGGTCAGAGAAAGGAAAAGGTCGCAATCCGCCACTCCCGCATCAATCAGCGAACTGATGGCAGTGCCGTCGGCGACCATGACCCGGGCGTCGATCAGATTGTTTAGGTATTGCGCAACTTCTTCGTCTGCCTCGATGACCACAATGGAGTGATTCTCTGCAGCGAGGCTGAGCGCAATGTGAGTGCCGATTTCGCCGGCGCCGACAATGATAATGTTCATGGGTTGCGGTATCCGCGATATCCTAATCGCGGCATGGCAGCGATTCAATGACCGAAACTCGCCTTAGTTTTACTGAGATTTCTCGAAATCTACCCCGGATCTGTCGGTGAATCACACTCGGATCATAACCCCACACGATCACACACTTCGTCGAATTTCTCGTTCCGGTTGGCGTAGGACGGGTAGTGTTCGTCTTCCCCTTCAGGTAGGTAGCGCCAGTGTTTGTACATCCACAGCCAGGGAGCTGGATTTTCTAGAATGATAGGCTCAAAAACATCCCAGCATGCCTGAGCAATCGATTGATCACTGTCATCCGGGCCGAAATGTAGCGCTTTGAAGCCTTGTGCCACATAGGTTCCATCGGGATTGGGAATACAGATGCCTGGAATCACAGGGAGGCCGGTGCGCTTCATTAACTCGGCATGAATGGCTGTTACGCAGGTTTTTCTGCCAAAGCATTCGATCACGGTAGCGGATTTCGAAGGCTTGATATTGAGGTCGGTGAGAAAGGCGGTATGGCCCCCATTCTTCAAGTTCTTGAGGAGTTTGCGCAGGGCTCCCCGTTGAGGGACTAGCTCGTGGCCAGAGATTTCGCGGTTCTTCTTGTAGGTCTCGGTTAGACTGGGGTTCTTAAAATCTTGGGCAATGATGGTGAATTTGCAGTCGCGGAATCCCATCGAGAGAGCGATCCACTCGAAGTTGCTATAGTGCGGGCACACCCATATAGCCCCTGACTCTCGGATGGCGTCAAGTGTCTCTGGGTCATAGAACTCGGCCTTACAGTATCGGTCGATATTCTTTTGGTTGAGTCGGCGGCTCCAGAATTGATCCACGACTGTTTGGGCGAAGCTGCAGTAGGATTCTCGGGCCAGAGTTCGAATCTCTTTTTCGTTCTTCACTGCACCGAATATCAGGGTGAGGTTTTCGATGGCCGTGATGCGCCCGCGCTTGTCCACACGAAAGGCGAGACTTCCCAGTCCTCGGCTCAATGCGTGGGCACAGCGTCGCGGAAGGAGTGGAATGGAGATATAGAGCCATTGAAGCCCCAGCCATTCGAATTTATATCGAATCTTCTTCCCGATGGACATTGCAGGGGAATAAGCCAGCTTTTACAGCAAATGCCAGTCGGCGATTTTTCTCAATCGGTTCCCGTTTATGCACCATCAATCCTTTTTATCACTCTTTCGGAAAGTGCTATCCACTCCCACTGCGCCATTTCACGAATACCATGTGGCAAGGGTGGTGCGTGAGTTGATTGGAGGGATGCCCCACGTCAGCTTGCAGGAGGATAAGTTCGGCAATTTGATCGCCTGTTATCGCCGGGGCAGGAAACGTCCCGAGCTTGCTTTTGCCGCTCATATGGATCATCCGGGTTGGATTCGTTTCAACGGGGAGCCCGAATTCCTTGGAGGTGTCCCAAAAGAGCGTCTCGACTCCCACCCGGTCGAATGGTTCGGCAATTTTGGCATGTGGCAGTTAAAGCCATTCGAGCTGAAAGACGGCCTGATTCATTCCCGCGTTTGTGATGATCTCGTCGGATGCGCTGCGATTTTGGCAATGTTCATGGAGTTGGAGGCGAAAAACGAGGAGGTGACCGTATACGGACTCTTTACCCGGGCCGAGGAAGTGGGGTTCATTGGATCGGTCGAAATGGCTAAAGACTGGCCTTTGCCGAAGGGAGTTTGTTTTGTGTCTCTGGAAACGAGTGCTCCGCGGGGTGGGGCAGAGATGGGGAAGGGGCCCACCATCCGCGTGGGTGATCGCATCAGCGTCTTTCACGATGGTATCACCGCTGAACTCGTTGATTCTGCCTCCCAGGAGAAAATTCCACACCAGCGGGCACTTCTTGATGGCGGTGCTTGCGAGGCGACGGCAATGAATCTCTACGGAGTGCCGGCTGCCGGGATTTCGGTCATTCTTGGCAACTATCACAATTGTCCGCCGGAGAAGGGAATAGCCGAGGAGTATATCTCGCTGGCCGATGCCAAGAATCTCGTTAAACTCATCACCGCTACCACTGTGCGAATGGCCCAACGGAGGGCGGGCAAGTCATCAAAGGCGCAGTTGAGAAAACGATTGGAGAAGAGGGTTCGTGAGCACCAGAAGTATGTAAGGGCGGCAAGAAAGGATTGGCTGTCGCGCGGGTGAATTTTCACCTTGAAATAAGGAACCGTTAGTTTCTTATATAAGGAAACGCTGGTAACTTACTCCCGTGCTAGATAAGAGACTGCTGTTCTCTTATTTGGTGAACGACGGTCACTTAATGTTGGTGTGGCTGAGGGTTTCTGCTATGCTTCGCCACCAGAGATGGAGGAGCAATCAACAGATGAGGAGAATTGGGAGCGCGCGCGAAAGCCTGAGCAGATTGAGGCCCGCCGGGCGGCAATCGTGGCAGCGGCGAAACGCTTGCTCGACGAAAAGGGGGTCGAAGGAGCAGGCCTCTCTTCAATCGCTCGGGAAGCAGGGCTTTCGAAAGCTAATCTATACCGCTACTTCGAGAGCCGTGAAGCGGTGTTGATTGAGATCCTGTTGTTTGAGCTCAAGAGTTGGACTGCCTCTCTGGGCCAGCGCCTCAATGAACTCCCCCCAAACGGTGGAGTTTCTGCCGTTGCACAGGTAGTGGCAGACTCGCTGGAGGGCCGGGCGAGGTTCTGTGAATTGTTGGCTTCGCTGGCTTCCGTCCTTGAGCGGAACCTCGGTATGGAGGCAATCGAGAATTACAAGCGGGAGCTGAAGGCCGAGTATATCTCATTGATCCCGCCTCTTCAGGCAGCGCTTCCTCAATTGTCGAAATCACAGGCCAATGAGTTCTTGATCATGCAGGCCATGTTTCAAATTGGGCTATGGTCGCATGCAAAGCCCGCCGATTCGGTTGTCGAAGTCCTGAAATCAGAGGAGTTCTCGGACCTTCGGATGGACTTCTTTGAAAGAATTCGCTGGCACTCACTGATTCTTTTGCGAGGACTGGAATCCATGGACCAGCCTCGCACGAAGCCCCAATGACGTAGGGAGGTAGATTACCTACCGGAAGAAAATCATCAGGATGGTAATGCCTTCACCGATTCCCGTCATGATCGCCATCGATTTGAAATCCCGAAGCTTCTCGAAGATAAAGATCACGGCAGCAATCATGATGGAAAAGCTGAATATGACTCGATCCAGCGTACTGGTGAGTTCGCCAAGGAGAGAAGTTAATAGAACGACAACGGCACCGGAAAGCAGAACAATCCCCGTCTTCGCGAGGATGCTCCGCGTGCTGTAGATCTCGTCGTCATCCAGGCGATCTCTTCGTCGATTGTAGACGAAGAATGCAAACAGCAGTGCAGAGATTGCTCCAAATGGAGCGATGGCAACTTTGATGAACTCCGCAGGGTCTGCTGATAGCGCGTAGTCGATGGTTGCGATGAGAATGAGGAGGATGGAGAGCCATCCCTGGAGTTTGAATAGTTGGCTTCTTTTCATAATATATTGGGGTTAGGTGAGGAAGATGACGAAAAACGTGAGGCCAATGCTGGTTCCGCAGAGAGCAGCAGCGGCCAGAGGACTGCGAAAGAACAGGAAGTTCAGGATAGAGGCCGAGAAAACTGCCGATTCCACAATGGCAGGTGCGGTGCTAATTTCCTGATGGCTTGGGTTCCGGAAAAAAAACAGGCCGGTCCCGATCGTGATCGCGACTGAAAGAGCCAGGAAAAGGCCCATTCTTCCTGGTGAGGGCTCCGCTGGAGGAGGGCTATCGCGATATGCGAGACAGAAAGCGATGAAGATTGCGGGAGGGACCGGGGCAAGGAATCCACCGAACAGCCTGGGAATCTCCTGCCACAGTTGACGAGTGATCACCACCTCATAGAGGAGAGCGGCAAAGCACAAACCAATCAGTCCCAGCGCGACGGCTGAAAGGGTGGTGGCGGCTTTGTGATCTGATTCCATTTCTACGGATTCCCTCTGAGTCTGGGAAAAACATAGGATGAGAATTCAGAGTGACTAAATCGATAGTAATTCTCTAAACATCGATCTACTCGATGGAGCCGCTTTGTGGCGTCGAGAGGGGAAACAGGTAGATGCGAAAGTGAGTGGGATCACTTCTGTATCGTGAGCCTCTCTTGTGCTGCGCGGAAAGCTCCGTTCCCCAGCCTGCTGACTAACCAGTAGGCAATGTGGGCTTTTCGCTCGCATCTTCGGGGCCGTCTCGAATGGCGGCAATCAGCGAGCAAATTTTTCAAGAACCGACCGTCGCAATCCTCCTTTCTGACTCCGAAGGTGTCATAACACTTATCGTGAGCCCGGCAAGAATCGCGGAAGTCAGCTCCTTTGAATCCCTGCCTGATCAAGAGTCTTAACGGCCCTCTGATGGCGTCTGGACCGCAAGGGCATTCATCGAGATAGTCTTTGGCTTGCGCTCCCGAAGCTGAGAAGAAAAAACAAAGAATGAGGCATGCAAATAACTTCATCTGATCGGGATAGTAATCCTCCAAGGAAGGAAACCAAATTCACACTATTTGACCACCTTCAGGAACAAACTCATCGCCGTAGTATAGACGGTATCGGCCCAGTCGGGAGCGCAGCTTCAGTTCGCTGTCAAAGGCGCGGGAGAGGCTAAGCGAATTGAGTGCGCGACGCTTCTCGCCCTGCGATATTGCTGACCCGTCTTTCAAGACCATCGCATGTGTAATCGCAGGGATAATTTCCTCTACGTGGTGAGTCACTAGAATGAGCGAGCGGAAGGAGCCCTTTTCAGTCAATTCCTCTATAAAATTGAGGAAGTGTTCGCGCGCAACCGGATCCAAGCCAGCGCAGGGCTCGTCGAGAATGAGAACGTCCATTCGCTGTGCCATGAGGGCGCGTCCAATGAGCAGACGCTGTCGCTCACCCTGTGAGAGGTAGGCCCAGGGTTGATCTCGCAGGTAGCCGCAGTTTACTTTTTCGAGAATGGCTTCAGCTGCTTTGATCTCTTTTGGATCATCGCTTTTCTGCCAAAGGTTGACCATGGCATGGCGTCCCGCCCGGACGACGTCGATCGCTGGTTCATCCAGCTCGATGAGCTGAGAAATGCTGCTGCTGACAAATCCGATCCGCTTGCGCCAGTCATCCCAGTTCTGCGATTTCGAGTTCACAGCATCCTCTCTCCCTCGCATGTGGACTTCTCCCTCAGTGGGAGTGAGGTACCCCATGAGAACGTTCAGTAGAGAAGTTTTGCCGGAACCGTTTCCGCCAACGACCACCCAGTTTTGGTCCCGCTCCACGGTCAGGTTGATCTCTTTGAGAATTTTACGGCCGCCACGCTGGACGGTCACGTTCTCCATTTCGAACACGGATGCTGCCATAGCCATAAGGCTAACGGGGATTGGGACCTTTGCCAGTGTGTTTTTGCACTATGGTGAGGAAGCGTTAATGTCGGTAATTAATTATATATTAACCACTTAACCTCGTTGATTAACTGAAGCTAAGTAACTGAATTCATCGGACCGCACCTCCCCAAATAGCTGCAAATTGCGAGAAGTTCTTCCAATTTCACATACTAATCTCTCCCATTGCTTGAGCCTTCAATGAATGCTTTTCACCTCGGGGATGAAGAACTCGTCACCTCATCTCCTGCGGAATCGCTGGACACGACCACCGATGGAAATCACGATGAGACATGGCCAATCAACTCGAGCAACTCAAGCAGTTCACCACGGTGGTGGCGGACACCGGTGACTTCGAATCCATGCGGGAATATCAACCGCAGGATGCTACTACGAATCCATCGCTCATCTTGAAGGCTTCTCAGCAGCCGCAGTACGCGCCTCTGGTTGATCAGGCCGTATCGGATTCCAAGAGTTCGGCATTGTCAGGAGATGCCCTGACCGAGGCCATCATTGATCGAGTTCTGATCAATTTTGGAAAAGAGATTCTCAAAATCGTTCCCGGCCGTGTTTCTACCGAAGTAGATGCCCGCCTATCTTTCGATGAAAAGGGCACCATCGAGAAGGCCAGGCAATTGATCCAACTCTATGAAGCTGAGGGGGTCGATCGGGATCGGATTCTCATCAAAATCGCATCAACCTGGGAAGGAATCGAAGCCGCCGGTCAGCTTCAGAGCGAAGGGATAAACTGCAACCTGACCCTGATGTTTTCACTGCCGCAGGCTGTCGCTTGCGCCGAAGGCGGCATTCAGTTGGTCTCTCCATTCGTTGGCCGCATATATGACTGGTTCAAGAAAGATACCGGCAAAGAATACACTGGCGAGGATGATCCTGGGGTGCAGTCGGTTCAGCAAATCTATGCCTACTACCGCAAGTTCGGTTTCGAAACCGAGGTGATGGGCGCCAGCTTTCGGAACACGGGACAGATTATCGAGTTGGCGGGATGCGACCTGCTCACGATAGGACCGGATCTCCTGGAGCAATTGCTGAGCACCGAGGGGGAACTGGCTAGAAAGCTCGATCCCGAGAGAGCCGCGGCTTCGGATATTGAAAAGCTCAATTTGGACGAAAAGACCTTCCGATACCTGCTCAACGAAGATGCCATGGCGACTGAGAAAACCGCCCAAGGCATTCGGGGGTTTGCAGCTGATATCGTGAAGATGGAGGCACTGATCCAATCGAAGTCATAGTCCGTCCGGAATGGGGAAGGCATTCGAACTCTTCCTGAACTGGACTAGATATTCAGAAAAGGACACAGAGCGCGGGGTCTGGGGCCTTGCGTCCCGTGGATCGCGAGTTAATGTCCCCGCGCTATGACATCACGTGAAATCCGGCAGTCCTTTCTCGATTTTTTCGCAGAGAAACAGCACACCATTGTGCCGTCTGCCAGTCTGATGCCGACATCTCCCAACCTGTTGTTCACCAACGCTGGGATGAATCAGTTCATCCCCTACTTCCTGGGATCTGAGGCAGCTCCTTACGATCCCCCGAGGGCGGCTGATACCCAGAAGTGCATTCGAGCCGGAGGGAAGCACAACGATCTTGATGATGTTGGCTACGACACCTACCACCACACGCTCTTCGAAATGCTGGGTAATTGGAGCTTCGGTGACTACTTCAAAGAGGAAGCCATCAATTGGGCGTGGGAGTTGTTAACCGAGCGCTGGAAGCTTCCTGCGGAAAGACTCTACGCAACGGTCTATTCGCCAGACGAAGGTGATCCCTCTGAATTTGATCAGGAAGCTTACAATTACTGGGCCGCTATCTTTGAGAAAGCTGGATTGGATCCGAAGGTCCACATCGTCAACGGCAATAAAAAGGATAACTTCTGGATGATGGGTGAGACGGGGCCCTGCGGCCCTTGCTCAGAATTGCACATCGATCTAACGCCTGAGGGCGATACAGGAGGAAGTCTGGTTAACGCAGATGACTCCCGCTGTATTGAAATCTGGAATCTGGTTTTCATCCAGTTCAACGCGAATGAAGACGGCAGCTTTCGCCCGCTTCCGGCCTGTCACGTCGATACCGGAATGGGTTTCGAGCGCGTCGCTTCCATCATTCAGTGCACCAAGGGGCTCACTGATTTTTCCACCTTGGCGTCGAACTACGACACCGACGTCTTTTCCCCCCTTTTCGACAAGCTTTCTGAACTCACCGGCAAGAAATACACTTCCACTGTGCCCGAGGGCGGTGCCCGCGCCGGTCTCAGTGAGCAGGAGCAAATCGACATCGCGTTTCGCGTCATCGGCGATCACATCCGCACGGTGAGTTTTGCCATTGCCGATGGCATTGAACCCGGCAACGGCGGTCGCAATTACGTGATTCGCAACATCCTGCGCCGTGCTGTCCGTTTCGGTCGCGTGCTGGGCTTCGACGCCGAAAAACCTTTCCTCCAACAACTCGTTCCCGTGCTCGTCGCTGAAATGGGTGACGTCTTTCCCGAGCTGGCCAGTCGCCAGGAAAAGATCGAAGCGACCGTGCTAGCTGAAGAAGAGCAATTCAACCGCACTCTCGACCGCGGTCTGAAACTGTTTGAAGACGCCGCCGTAAAAGTCGAAGCCGGGAGCAATTTCCCCGCCGACACCGTGGTGAAGCTCTGGGAGACTTATGGCTTCCCCACCGACCTCACCCAGCTGCTCCTCGACGAGCGGTCATTGAACGCGGATCAGGAAGAAGTGGAGCGCCTTGTTGAAGCGCACAAGAACACCGGATCAGTCGGCCAGAAAACTCAAGTGGTCGAAGCCACGTCCATCGAGACCGACGTGGTCACCGAATTCGTCGGCTACGACCAGGACGAGACAGATGCCGAAATCGTCGAGTGGATCGAAAACGACAACGGCCTCTTTGCCGTGGTCGACAAGAGCCCCTTTTACATCGAAAAAGGCGGGCAGATGGGCGACATCGGCGAACTGATCGCTGATGACGAATCCGTGGCGGTTACTTCCGTTCTCGGCGTAGGCGAAGCCACCCTCCTCCAGGTCGCAGAAAAACCCTCCGCCGACACCACTTCAGTCACCCTCAAGGTAAACACCGATCGTCGACGTGAGATCGAGAAGCATCACACTGCCACTCACCTGTTCCACTGGGCGCTCCACCAGATCGTGAACCCGGACGCGACCCAGCAAGGTTCGCTCGTCGCCCAAGACCGCCTGCGCTTTGACTTCAACTCCAAAGCACTCGACGCCGACCAGATCAGCCGCATCGAAGCCGAAGTGAACAGCTGTATCGGCTCCGACGATCCCGTGACCATCTCCGAAGTCCCGCACGGCGAGATCAAAGGTCACCCTGACATCATGCAATTTTTCGGCGACAAGTACGGTGACAAAGTGCGTGTCGTTCAGATCGGTGGAAAAGAAGGAGCCTTCGACGGCTACTCCATGGAACTCTGTGGCGGCACTCATGTGCCTTCGACCAAGTCCATCGGTTACTTCAAGGTGAAGAGCGAAGGTGCCGTCGCCGCCGGCATCCGCCGCATCGAAGCCGTCTGCGGCAGCGCGGCCGGTGAACTCATCGCTGATCAGTCCTCTGCCGTTGCTATCGACCTTGATGACGTCACTCAGAAGCTCAACACGGCCAACGAGAAGCTTTCCTCGCTGAAGCAGGAGACTCTTTCCGCCGAAGCTGATGACGACTTCGCCAAGAAGATTAACAAAGCGCTTGGTAGTGGCGACCTCGCCGATGCTAACGCGCTTCTAAAAGAATTCGGAAAACATCGCAATGCCGTTAAGGCAGCAGCAGTTCAAGCCGAGAAGAACGTCAAGAAAGCATCTGCTGGTGCCGCCGCTCAAATCGCTGCTCAATGGTATGAGGAAACTCTGGCAAACCACGAAGGCCAAACTTACGCTGGATTGCTGCCGGGAGATTCCCCCGCCTTACTCCAGGAAGCCATGAGCGTGGTCAAAGCCCGTCAGTTTAGCGGAGCCGTCGCGCTCGGTGTCCTTGCCGACGGCACCCTGCATTTCGGAGCCATCGTTTCCTCCGACTTTACCGACAAGGTGAAGGCTGGTGACATCGTTCGCGAAGCACTCGCCGTAGCGGGAGGCAAAGGCGGCGGCAAGCCTGAGATGGCTCGCGGAGCCGCTCCCAACGCGGGCGAGCAAGCAGACGCCGTCATTGCGAAAGCGGAAGAGTTGCTGGGTTAAGCCAACGGCTCTCACCCCCTGACAGGGATCTATCTTTATCAGTATTCCTGTGCATAAGCGGCATAGGAGATTCGTCGTATTCCTGAAACGACAATTCTCCTATGAAAGTAACTAACACGCCTCTTGCCGTAATCGCTGTCGGTCTCACTGTGGTCGCCACGAGTTTCATTGCCACCCCGTCGCAAGCCGCATCCTGCTCCCGGCTGATTGAAATGTCGCATCAGCTTGAAGCGCTCACTCAAGAGCTGAACGATGAGTTCCGGCTTCACTATTCGCACACGGGCCTCTTCCATCACCTGAACGCCGACGCGCTCAAGATCCGGCAGGAAGCCGCCCATACCCGCCGTCTGGCTCACAACTCCCACGGCAACGTTCACCACCTTGCTGTCGATTTGAAAGAGTTAGACCAGCTATCCCACCATCTCCACGAGTTGGTCGATGCGGGAGACACTGGCCGCTATGGACATGTGAATGGCAGCACCCGCCACGTCCATGAGCATCTGGAATCCTTAACCCATCAGATCCATGCCTTGGAAGCACGCCTCACCGAGTTGCGCACACCACGCCACATCGAGGCTTACACGAGCCATCACTTTCAGACCCCTCGCGATTCACACGGAGTTCACCATGGACATGAAGACTCTCGCGCCCGCAGCCACACTCCCGCATCGCCCTTCTCCAATAACGCCCGCGTCCAGAAGAGCATCCAGTTCGGAAACAACCGCCTCTGGTTCAGTTTCCGCTAAACGAGACACCTCCTCCGCCCTAAACACAAAAACGGCTCCCAGCGATGGGAGCCGTTTTTAGCCAAAAATAAACTGTCGCCGTTCGCTAACTAGCTCTGAGCCAGACTCTTGAACTTGCGCTCAACGCGCCCGAAGAGATAGGCCCGAACGTCCTCACCAGCCAGCCGGGAAATGGACTCATTGAGGAATCCAAGGCTGATCATCTGACGGGCCGCCTCGGCAGGAATGCCACGAGCCTGCAGGTAGAAAATTTCCTCGTCACTGATCTGACCGGAGGTCGATCCGTGCGAACATTTGACCTGATCCGCATTGATCTCCAAACCAGGCATCGAGTTGGCTTCCGCTTCGTTGCTGCCGAGTAGATTGCGGCAAGTCTGGTAAGAATCGGTGTTGTGTGACCCCGGTTGCACCTGAATCAGTCCGGAAAAGATGGTACGGGACTGGTCGTAAAGCGCGTTCTTAAAGAGCAGGTCACTGGTGGTGTGTTGCGCCTCGTGAGATTGCAAAGTGCGCTGATCGTATTCCTGAATGCCATTCGCTAGGTTGGCACTGAACACCTGACAATCGGAGCCTTCCTCCATCATCCGGGCGATGGACTCCTGACGAACCCAGGAAGCCCCCAGATTGACAAAGGCTGACTTCACATGAGCATCGCG
Organism: uncultured Verrucomicrobiales bacterium; assembly: GCA_963975655.1. Classification (GTDB taxonomy): domain Bacteria; phylum Verrucomicrobiota; class Verrucomicrobiia; order Verrucomicrobiales; family DEV007; genus Arctic95D-9. The sequence continues at coordinate 17,278 of CAXBHX010000031.1, read as the reverse complement.
ACCGACCCGGGAACTGTTGAGCTGGACGTGCTTAGGGCCCGCGTCACTTTCATCCTGAAGAGCAACATACTGAAGCTGAGCCCCATTGCTGGCCACCAAATCCACATTGGCAAAAACGAAGCTCTGCTCGCCATTGGCACTCGACTCAAAGGTATCAACCACTGAGACCGAAGCATTGTCGTCCGCCACCACCAAGGTGTGAGGAAAGATGCAGTTGAAGTCTCCACCCGAAAAGTGATGCGTCAGAATGGGTTTGTCGCAAACGGCCCCCTTAGGGAAATGGATAAACAAGCCGCTGAGCGTGGAGGCAGCGTGAAGCGCCGCAAACTTCGCGCCACCCAGAGAACCTTCTTCCTGCATGAAGTGTTCCTTCACCAAGTCACCGTGCTCAATAATCGCTTCATTGATCGGCTGACAAACCGCGCCCTCAGGCAGATCATTGATTTCAGAGTGAACGAGGCGGTTGTTCGCAAACACAAAGTGCGCAGCGTAGTCACCAATCCGCTCTGACTTGGCGCGCTGGACCAGGGCTTCAACATTATCAGTCGGCTGGGCCACCTGAAGTTCGGAGAAGCGCACCTTTTTAAGGTCAGCAAAGCGCCAGGCTTCGTGATTGCGTGCCGGCTCAGGCGTGGTCAGGAAGGTTTGCCAGGACTCCTGCTGAAGCTGGCGGTACCAGTCAGGCAGTTCAAATCCGAGATCAAAAACGGGCGGAGCCGCAAACCAGGAAACCGGGTCCTTTTTAGCCATCGAGCTAGTAGTGGGCGTAAGTGTCGTAGACATCAATAAAGTATTGTTAGAACGGGGCAGGGGGGCTTATCCAACACTGTCTTCCATCTCCATATCGATGAGGCGCTTCAACTCCACGCTGTATTCCATGGGGAACTCACGAACCAGATCGTTAACGAATCCATTCACACTCAGGCTTATCGCAGCTGCCTCGGAGAGTCCGCGCTGCTTCATGTAGAAAATCTGGTCTTCGCTGACCTGACTCACGCTGGCCTCGTGCTGAGTGGCGTGTTGATTGCCTCGCACCGTGATCGCAGGATAGGTATCGGTTTGGCTGCTCGAGTTGATCAGTAAAGCATCGCACTCGGTGTTGTTTTTGCAGCCCTTGAGGTGCTTCGGAATGTGCACCTGACCACGATAGGTGGACTGGCCTTTCCCAACTGAGATGGACTTCGCCACAATGTTAGAGGTCGTTTCATCAGCGGCGTGAATCATCTTAGCGCCGGTGTCCTGATGCTGCCCGTCATTGGCGAGAGCAATGGAAATCACTTCCCCTCGAGCCTTGCGGCCCTTCATGATCACACCAGGATACTTCATAGTGAGGCGAGATCCGATATTGCAATCGATCCAGCGAATCTCAGCATTTTCGTGGGCCAAGCCGCGCTTGGTCACGAGGTTAAAAACGTTGTTCGACCAGTTCTGAACCGTGATGTACTGAATCTTGGCGTCCTTCATTGCCACTAACTCAACCACCGCGCTGTGCAGCGTTGTCGTCTCAAACTTAGGGGCGGTGCAACCTTCCATGTAGGTCACTTCGGCGCCTTCGTCGACAATGATGAGGGTTCGCTCAAACTGGCCAAAATTTTCTGCATTAATTCGGAAGTAGGCCTGAAGTGGGTGGGACACCTTCACTCCAGGAGGCACGTAGATGAAGCTGCCGCCAGAAAAGACAGCACTGTTGAGCGCTGAGAACTTGTTGTCACCCGTTGGAATAACTTTGCCAAACCACTTCCTGAAAATCTCGGGATGCTCACGCAGGCCCTCCGTGGAGTTCACAAAGATGACACCTTCCTTCTCAAGGCTCTCCTTCACATTGGAATAGGCAGCCTCGGAATCGAACTGCGCTTCTACGCCAGCAAGATACTTGCGCTCCTTCTCGGGAATCCCGAGACGCTCAAAGGTTTCCTTCACATCATCAGGTACTTCGTCCCAGTTGCGGGTCGGCTTCTGCCCCTTAGCAAGATAGTAACGAATCTTCTGGAAGATGATGTTTTCGAGATCTTTGCTCGCCCAATGCGTCGGCATGGGCTTGTCGTTAAAGATCTTGAGCGCTTTCTTGCGAAACTCGCGTATCCAGTCGGCTTCCCCCTTCGCATTGGAGATGAAATCGAGGGTGTCCTCACTCAATCCGTAACCAGCATCGTATTTGTACTCCTCCGGATATGAGAAGTCACCTGCGTCCTTGTCAATTTTGACTGCTTCGAGTGTTGCGCTGTCTGCCATGATCCGTTCCTTCCTTTGATTCGTTTCTAATCCAACCCTCTCTTAAGCCGTCGCCAGCTCTTCCGTCACCCAGTCGTAACCCTTCGCCTCCAGCTCGAGAGCCAGTTCTTTGCCACCGGTCTTCACAATGCGGCCATCAAACATCACGTGCACCACATCTGGCACGATGTAGTCGAGCAGCCGCTGATAGTGAGTAATGATGAGGAAGCCTCGCTCAGGGGAGCGCATGCGATTGACGCCTTCCGCGACAATCTTCAGGGCATCGATGTCGAGACCGCTGTCGGTCTCGTCGAGCACGGCATACTTAGGCTCGAGCATCATCATCTGGAGGATCTCGTTACGCTTCTTCTCGCCGCCGGAGAAACCGTCGTTCACGGCTCGGCCAGTAAATTTCCGATCCATGCTCAGCGAATCCATCTTCGCATACATGTCCTTATAAAAGCCCACCGCGTCGATTTCTTCCCCCTTGGGAAGACGAGCCTGAAGAGCGGCGCGCAGAAAATTGGCATTACTCACACCCGGGATTTCGTTGGGATACTGGAAAGCGAGAAAGAATCCGGCCCGAGAGCGCTCATCGATCTCAAGGTCCAATAGATCCGTATCGTCCAGGAAAACCGTGCCTTCTGTCACCTCATAATCTTCGTGACCTGCCATGACCTTGGAAAGCGTCGACTTGCCGGAACCGTTTGGCCCCATGATGGCGTGCACCTCGCCCTTAGGCACTTCGAGGGTGAGGCCCTTGAGGATTTCGTTTCCGTCCACAGAAGCGTGAAGGTTTTGAATGTTGAGTGTTTGGCTCATGTAATAAAAATCAGTCTGTTCTTTCCGCTTTCTCACGACAGGCGGGACAAATTCCGCGCATCGCAACGTTGATTTGCTCGATCTGAGAGCCCGTTGGGAGATTCCAGGGTTCAGACGCATCCGCCTGCTCCCGCAAGCCCACGTCGAAGACAGAATCGCACTTGGCACAGAAAAAGTGGGCGTGCGGCTGCAGATTGGGGCAAAAACGGGACGCTTCGCGGTCGATATTCACCTGAGTGACCGCTCCAGCATCGGTAAGCGCCTCGAGGCAGTTGTAGACCGTCGCCAGCGAAATCGAAGGCATGTGGCGCTTGGCACGTTCATAGACACTAGAAGCCGTAGGATGCTCGGGCTCCATTTCCTTCACCACACCGAAGACCACGCGTCGCTGCTTGGTCATTCTCATGCCATCTGGCATCGCGGCCATGGCTGTGTCTGTTGTTTGTTCCGCCATTCTCTCTTCGGTAAGAATACGCCACAGGTAGCGTAAAGGCTATTGAGATCAAGAATTATTCTAAAAAAGGAATTCTACGGGTTCAAGGGGTGGTTTTCGTTGCCTGAACCGGGCATTTGCCCCTAAATACAAGGCATGTGGAGAGTTTTTCGGACAACATTGGGTGTGTTGGCCCTCAGTGGCTTTTTCCTCCTCGGCCTGGCTCAGGACAGCCGAATGCTGGTGGAGCCCACCTATTTTGGCATTGATGATGGCGAAATGCCGGAGGACCCCAGAGATTGGAGGGGTGGCAGTTTTTATGATTTCCCCGACTGGGAAGTGAGCCAGGACCTCCCGAATGACGTGTTTACCTTTGCCCGACTGCGTTACAATTCGGGCACTTGGATGGGGCAGCGGGCGAAATGGATGATCGACTATCCTGATAGCGAATTGAATTTTTCATATCGGCTGCAGCAATTGACCTCATTGGAGGTAAACCCAAAGGGAGCCATCGTGGATATCGATGCCGAGCAATTGCGGCACTATCCCTTTGTCTACATGATTGAACCCGGGGATATCTGGATCACAGATGAAGAAGCGGTGACTCTGCGTGACTATTTACTCAATGGAGGATTCATCATGGTGGATGATTTTTGGGGAGCCTACGAATGGAAGAACTTCTATCGCGCTCTCAAACAGATTTTCCCGGACCGCGAGCCGGTCGAGCTTGAACTTGATCACCCCATCTTTCACTTGGTCTTTGATTTGGAGATCAAGCCGCAGATCCCCGCAGTTGGCATGGCGATGATGGGTCGGGAGCAGGGTATTACCTATGAGTGGAACAAACCGGGAGCTGAGACACCCCACTATCGGGCGATCTACGATGATAGTGGGCGCATCTGCATGATAATTTGCTTCAATACCGATCTTGGCGATGGCTGGGAAGAAGAGGGGACGGATCCCTGGTATTTCGAAAATTTTTCTGAGAAGTATGCTTACCCTCTAGGGATCAATATTGTGTTCTATGCGCTGACACACTGATGAGACGGCTGTTGCCGTCCCATTGAAATCCCGAAGGACACTCGTGTGAGTGCCTTGAAAATTTGAAGGAAATCTTCTTCTACTGTGAAGGCGGCACCTTCTTGGCAGGGAGGGGGATGGAAGGGGGGGCTGTGGGTCCTCCTGCGGCGCCGGGTCGCTTCAGCGGAACGGGCGCCACTGGCTTCCCTCCGGGAGCACCTCCTGCAGGAGTCGGCGGCGCTACTGGAGTGGCAGGTTTGATGACTCCCGGCTTCACCGGGGATGCTGGAGCTACCGGTTCGGCAATCGTTGCCGGCTTGAGGGTGCCGGGCTTTACCGGGGTTGGAGCGCCAGGTGCTGCCACTGCGGGTAGGGCGGGGCCATCGGTAGGTCGGACCTTGCTTAGTTTCACGGTCGTGGCACCTCCGGCAGCCACCGGAGCGGGCGCTGCTAAGGCAGCGGGTTTGGCTGGAGCTACAACTGAGATAGGCGCGGTCGCTTCTCTCACTTCCGATTTTGGAGAGGATTCGATAGACTTGATCAGTTCCGCAATCGGCGTCGATTCGAGAGTCTCTGACGGGACAAAGTAGGCGGGAACCGTTTCCCCCAACTCCAACTTATCCATTGCCGAAAGGTCGGCCCCTTCTTTACTCACCGGTCTCCCATTGAGCTTGGTGCCATTGGTCGACCCGATATCGACGATCTTGACCGTATCGCCGGATACCCTTAGTTCAGCGTGTTTCACTGAGACCTCAGATACTAGAACTTGAATATCGTTGTCGGGTCCGCGGCCGAGCGACAATACGTCACCGACCAGGTCGTGGCGGGCCGCTTCCTGGCCTTCGATGCTAACAATGATAGAAAATGATTTGGAGGACATGCCTCGAATTTTGAGAAATTCAGATCCCATTGTCAATCCGTTGTCTCAACTCTCTATCGAAGGCGAAGCCAGGAACGGAGGGCGTTGGTGAAACGAGCCGAGTCGCGGTCCTGAAACGGCTCATGCCTTCCCCCGGAAACCAGAATCATGGTTTTGAGCGGCGTTTTCAGTGCATTGAAGAACTGAACGGCAAATTTGGGAGGACACACGGAGTCACTGCTGCCTTGCGTGAAGAGAAGCTCAAGATCGGCTGGAATTCTTGATGCGATCGAGTCCACCTTTTCGTCTGCTGCCATGAGCTCGGCTCCAAATCGCAGAGAAATGCGGTTGTGAACTCCTTCGGGAAAACCCGATTCTTCCTCAGCGTCGTGACAATCGGAGGGATTGACGCCGGTGCTGAGCGTCATTTTTGGAAGTAGCCGCGACAAGAGTTTCGCGATTGCAATCTTGAATGGAGGTTGTCCGTGAGCGGGAGCAATGAGAGGGGAGCTGAACCAGACCCATTTCAAATTCTGGGTGAAAGGGAGCCCATCTGCCAGAAAGCGCGCCAAATAGAAAGCTCCGGTGGAATGTGCCAAGACTCCGATCGGTGAACAGGAAAGACTATTCAGAACCTTTTCGACCAGTGGGCCGGCCTCCTCCATCGTTGGCAAATCCCCTCGGACTCCAGGAGATTTTCCACAACCGGGCCAGTCGATCCCGACGACTCGGTAGCCGGCACTATCCAACAACTGAATCGCCCATCTAAATCGATCGATGTGGTCGCCTAGGCCGTGGAGGATCAGGACATCGCCACGATTTCCCGGTGCGGTGCCAGTGCTTATCACATGGGCGCTCCGATCCGCAGAGACTCCCTCAATAGAGTGATGGGTTAGCTTGATCTCTTGCACTCTCCCATCTTCAACGAGTGGAGAAAATATTCCAGTTGCGAATTTTACGCGTTATGATTAAATTCGCGCCCCTCTCAGGAGGGTGGAACGCGCGGTTAGCTCAGGGGTAGAGCATCACCTTGACACGGTGGGGGTCACTGGTTCAATTCCAGTATCGCGCACCATCTATCTCTAACGAGAGCGGCATCTTTGTTTGTCACAAATGATTGCGGCTCATCTGCCTCAACAGCCGATATTTGAGATAAACTTCACGTGTGCTGAGCCAGGCAATGTTCCATCCCTGCGCCCCATCCAGGAAGCCCGCCCTCAACACATAACCACGCAGCCATCGATAGGCCGCGTGCGACAGTGGGTCAAGGCAGGTGGATCGCTTGCCTTTTTCAAGAGCCGATTCGGCCCAAAGCTGAGCATACTTCTGCCCTCGCTCCCGATGATCCTGAGAATCGATAAAGGAGAAATGTTCAATATCTCCCTTCAGTGTTGCGATTTGACCCTCCACCTCTAGTCGTTCATGTACCTTGCCTCCAGTGTATTTAGCCTGCTCCCGTCGGAACAATCTAACCAGTCGATCAGGATACCAATCGCCGTGGCGAATCCATTTCTCATCATAGAATACACACCTCGGCATTCTGTAGGCGACAGGAAGATTCTGGTCGTCAACGTCCTTCAGCTGCTTCAACTCTTCGATTAGTAGAGGGGATAGCGCTTCATCTGCATCCAGGCTCAAGACCCATTCGTGTGTCGCTAGCTCCAACGCACGATTCTTTTGCCCCACAAAACCCAACCATTCCTGAGTCTCCCAGCGTGCCCCATACTCGCGAGCAATCGCCTCCGTGCCGTCGCTACTGCCCGAGTCCAGTACCAGGATCTCATCCGCCAAACCCGCCGCAGTGGATAGACACCGACGCAAATTTGACTCTTCGTTTAGAGTAATGACACAGAGAGAAATCTTCATTATTTACCAAAACACAACTCTCAGACCATCCCTTTGGGCACTGCCTATATCAGTTCAGCCGCCAATGCCGAACAGCCCACCATCCCGGCGGTATTGCCGAAGCGGGCGGGCATCACACTGAGTTGATCCACACACTCTGTCGTCAGTGAATCACGTAAATTTCGCTTGAGAGGTTCGAAGAGCAATTCACCCGCATGAGCCACGCCGCCCCCGATGACAATGGCATCGGGGTTGAGAAGAAAGATGGAGCTCATCAACGTCGCCCCCAAATACTTCGCGACACGCCCCCACACTTCGAGAGCGACAGTATCACCATTGCGGGCGAGGCCAGTCAGTCCCTCGGGGGTATGGTCTGCAGGAAGCTCAACACCCCTCTCGCGATACATCCCGGCAGCCATCTCTTCGATCTGACGGTTGCCGATGTAGCGTTCCAACGCACCCGAATTGCCGTAGGGGCCTTCGACGCCATCGAGATCAATACTCATCTGTCCAATCTCACCCGCAGCATACTGACTACCTCGGAAAAGCTCCCCATTTAGAATCAAACCACCTCCGACACCGGTGCCGAGCGTCACACACACTATATTCTTGAACCCCTGTCCCGCACCATACTTGAACTCCGCATACGCCATGCAGTTGGCGTCGTTGTCTAAAGCCGTTGGGAGCCCCGTTTTCTCACGAATCTGATCACGCAGCGGAACTGAAGACCAGCCCTTCACATTGGTCAGATTGTAGGTGACCCCTGCGGCAGTATCGACTGCTCCCGGAACACCAATGCCAATCGCCGCCACTTCAGGAAACCCCTGCCGCACTTCCCATACTTTGGTAACAATCGCATCAATGAGCGGATCCGGACCATCATACTCCTGAGTTGGAATGCGATATACGTCCGTTAGCAATTCAGACCCCTCGATCACGGCAAGCTTGACCGAGGTGCCGCCAAAATCGATACCAATGACTTGTGGATTGCTCATGATGTAAAATTCAGGTTCGCGACTTGCAGGAGCCCCTGCATGGTGAGAGTTGGCTCTACCGATTCAATTTCAGGCATGCCGTCCGCTATCAAAGCCGCATATCCTCCCGTGGCAATTACTTTTGCCGGGCAATCCAATTCAGATCGAACCTGATTCAGTATCTCCCGGGTGAGACCGCGGTAGCCGTGAAAAGCCCCGGACTGCATCGCGTGAACCGTCGATTTTCCTATAGCCGATTCGGGGCGCTCCAGATCGATCTCTGGGAGAAGCGCCGTTTTCTGATGTAAATAGTGCCGCATTGCATCAAGTCCGGGTGCGATTACTCCACCGATATAGGCAGGACGCGAGTCAACGATGTCGAAAGTGACCGCTGTGCCAAAATCAACGACTACAACGCCTTCTCCCGACGCGCCAGAGGCCACTGCTGCCGCATTGGCCAGTCGATCGGCTCCGACTGACGAGGGGTTCGGAAAATCCACTTCTATCCCCAACTCAGTCTTGTGGCTGACCTGCACCGTGGGACGATTACCTGCAAAATCGCAAAGGGTGGGGATATTGGCCGGTACGACCGAGGCGAGAACCACTTTTTCGAAGCTCCAATCGGCGAGGCGTTCCAGCAGAGGCTCAAGAGCAAGATCCTGGGACATTACCGCATCGTGAGTCACTAGGGCATCACGACTGGCCAGCGCGAACTTCGTCCGGGTGTTGTTGTTGTTGATCAAGAGGAACTCGGCGGCAGGCATAGCTTATTTGGGCAGCTTCGCTTTCAATCTGCTTCCCTGCAGGTCGAGCCATATGACTTCAGTCGGGCTTTCGAGCCAAAGCTTGACTGTGGCGAGTGAATCCTCACCACCAGTGAAGAAAGCCTCTTCGCGAAATGGCTCGAAAAAGAAGTCCAACGGTTCGCCTTCACTTGTCATGGCACTGAGAGTGGAATTGTTCAAAGGGATCTCTTCGCCGCTTTGGGATCGACCCATCAGGGTTAACTCCACGATCTGACCCTGTTCGGTCGGGACGATGTCAACGGCCTCGATGGTATACGGCTCCTTTCTCAGTTTAGGGTCCGTGGCAGGATGGGGGGCGGTAGCTTGATCAGATTGAACAACGGAATTATCGGGCTCAGCCAGAACCTTGATTGACTCACCGTGGGGGCGGAACGCGAACGTAAATAGTGCGGCGATGACTGCGAATAGCAGCCAAATCTCAAATCTCTTCAAAATCACGAGATATCTCATCAGCTACAATTAGGGCAATTTCCTTTTCAGCCAGGAGAAGGGGGGCTTCTTCGCTTGAGGCTGGGTTGGGGTTGAAGAGGGCACCGGACTTGTCCTGACATTGCTGCGTTTTTCAGGAGCACTTTCTTTGGGGTAAAACAGAAAGCCGTTGCGGTTGAGTTTATCGACAAAATCCGTGATGTCATTGCGAAGTGCGGCGTCATTGATCAGCGCACTGGAGAGACCGTTGCCGTGATCAATTTTTTCAAGAATGTCGTTGGCGTTTGCGAGCGTGCTCCGAAGTTCATTGAGCGTTCCATCCAGTTCCGCCAGGACTGGGTCGATCGAGTCGAGAGTGTCTGTAAAACCTTCGAGTCCTAGCTCGATCTGCCCAAACGCGTTGTTCGCATTGTCGGCAACGGCACTAACACTAAGCACTGCTTCCTCAGTCCGCATAAGGAGAGGGTTGAGGTTGCCGGCAGCTACCTCAATTTGTTCGGCTGAATTTCTCAGCGACGTGAGCATCGCATTGACATTCTCAATATTGCCCTCGTTGAGCAGGCTCTTCTCCAGCGTTCGAAACATCGTGTCCAAATCTTCCACGATGTTGCCGACGTCTTTGAGCAGCGTTCCTGCCTGATCGAGTGTTTCATCAGCACTGCCGGCCAGATCACCAAGGTTGCCGGCATTGCCGGCTTCTATGTGGGCACCTTCCAAAAAGAATGCCCCCGTACTCTCGAGAGGGGGCGTGATCCGAATAAAGCTGTCTCCCATCAGGCCGCTTTTCCCGACCTTCACGTCCGACCCTATGGGAATTTTGCGCCCGGGGTAGATTCGAAGTTCGATGGACAAGGTGGTGAAATCTTCGCTCAAGGAAGGGGGCGAGGCTACATATCCGATCTGAACGCCGCCAAAACTGACGGGCACCCCTTCTCGAATTCCAGTGGCGTCGTTGACCTCGACATGCAGCGGGTAACCTCCGTCCGGTCTGCTGCCGAACTTACCGAAGTGCACAATCATCCAGCCCAGGAGGATAATTCCCAGGATGACGAAAAGACCGACATATAATTCGGTAGGCTGTCTGCGTTCGGACATCGTGACTGATGGGCATTATGTGATGAAAACCCCTCTGCGGCAACGGCTTTGACAAGGGGGGGCTCGATTCTGGAGGACTAACCGCCACCCCCTTTTGCGCCGAGGAACCTCCTAATGGTCTCGTTTTCAGAGCTCTCCAACCCGCTCAAGCTGCCAGAATACAGCACGATGCCCTGATTCAGAAAGATGACGTTATCAGCAATCAGTCGCATCGATTCAGTATCGTGAGTGACGACAACGGAGGTGAGATGATGATTCACGCTCGTTCGCCGAATCAGAAGTGAGATTGTCTCTGAGAGGAGCGGATCAAGGCCGGCGGTTGGCTCATCACATAGCAGGCAGAGGGGTTGGGTGACCATCGCGCGAGCTAATGCAACGCGCTTGCGCATACCTCCCGAGAGGTCTGACGGCATTTTTGATTCCTCTCCGGGGAGTCCAACTTCTTCCAGCACATCGGCGACAGCAGATGCAATTTCACTCCGATTGCGAAGACCTGCTTCGCGTAGAGGAAAGGCGATGTTTTCTCCCACGGTCATCGAGTCGAATAGCGCTCCACTCTGAAAAAGAATTCCAATGCGTCGTCTGAAGGGAACTAACTGACGTTCTGACAAGGTCGTAATTTCGCTGCCCTGCACCCGAATGCTCCCACTGTCAGGTGCCATCAGCCCATTGAGGTGTTTCAAAAGGACGCTCTTTCCTGTGCCGCTGCCTCCCAGAAGCACTGTCGTTTTTCCCGTAGGAACCTCCAGCGTCACACCACGAAGCACTTCGTTTTGACCGAGCGTTTTGGTGACCCCGTTCAGTCTGAAGAAAGGCTCGTCTGTTGGTGTGTTGCTCATCAAAACTGAATCGAAATCATGGGGTAAATTTGGTTGAGCAGCAGGGTGAGGAATAGATTTACGATCAGTATTGCGAGAGAGGAGTCGACGACGGATTGGGTGGTGGATCGCCCTACCCCGACGGCGCCGCCTCGGGTTTGGAGGCCGTGTCGGCAGGAAATCAGTACGATGAGGACTCCGAAAAATACGCCTTTGATCAGGCCTGTTACGATGTCACCGGTCCCCGTGCTGGCAGTCAATTGAGTCCGAAACCACACTGCCGGCAGACCAAAGCCTTTGACGGTCAGTAAATCAGCGGCGGCAATCCCGAAGGCAATTGCTTCCCCAACCAGAATCGGCATGGAGATGACCATGGCAATAGCTCTGGGAACAACGAGGTAGTCCACCGGGTGAACTCCCATCGAGCGAAGGGCGTCCACTTGTTCAGTCACCTTCATGGTCCCTATCTCAGCCGCCATGGCTGCTCCGACTCGTCCTGCGACCATGAGTCCAGCCAGGACGGGTCCGAGTTCCCGACACAGGGCAAGCGACACAATTGGGCCAGTGGCGCTACCTAAGCCGATCTGGCTGAACTTATAATAGGCCTGAGCCGCGAAGACAGCACCGGTGAAGGCACCTGTGATTATGACGACCAGCTGGGATCCAAATCCGATCTTTACGATTTGTTCAAGGACCAACCTTCCATGAATTTTGCCTCTTACGATTGAACCGATCACTTCGGCGAAGAGCGATCCAATCTGACCAAAGTAAGTCACCAGACCCAATGCTGCTGACCCAAACCTGTAAAATAAGGTCCTCATTTACTCCGTCTCCCATCTCGTAGGATTCTGGTGGCAGCACAACTGTCCTTCCATGTTTGAATGAGTGGGCCGTGCTTTTCAAATCGTCGCGCTGAACTCAGTACCGCTGGCGAAAGGGTCGTTGTCTTTCCTGAGGTTCGCAGCCGTGCCGAGAAGTTCAGATCTTCCCCTTTTGCAAGACTTTCATCAAATCCACCCAGTTTCATGAATTGCTCCTTCCTCACAAACATGGCCTGATCACCCAGAAAAAGCCCGAACATTTTGCTTCGAATAGCGGCGAAGAAACACGTGACCTTGAGAAAGACGGACGGTGAATCAAAGAGCCGAGTGAAGCCTCCTCCCAAGATTTCAGGGTGCGAATCCATCACGCTCCGGAGCCGGTCGATCGATGCTTTGCTGACAATGGTGTCGGCATGAAGGAAGAGTAGCACCTCTCCGGAGGACTTGTCGGCTCCGATGTTTAATTGACGGGCTCGACTTCGATTGGGTGACTGAAATGTCAGGCATCCGAGTTCCTCCGCTACCCTGGCCGTGTCATCATTGCTTTGGGCATCGATCACCAGAATCTCGGAAACGTCAGCGCCTTGCAGCGCCGAAACTGCTGCGGCGATTCGATCGGCCTCGTTCAGAGTTGGGATGATCGCGGAGATTTGGGGCACGCTGGCAGCAAACACGAATTGAGCCTGCCGTTCAACCTCAACATCTTTCCGCAGATTGCGCAGCGGAATAGCGTCTGTAGCGATCCTTGACCCGTTCAACGCAACCGGTAGACTCGCTTCACTATTTCCACACCGAGCTGAAGAACTATGAGCGAACCCTCACCGAACGAACAAGAAGCCTCTGAATTGGCTGAAATCGCCAAGCAGCCTCTGGGCAAGCGTTTGACCTACTACGCTGGCAAGACTGGTCCAGGATGGCTACAAGCCGCTATTACTCTGGGTGGCGGATCCCTTGCAGGGGCTCTCTTCCTCGGGGTGATCTTAGAGTATCAATTGATGTGGCTTCAGCCCCTTGCCATGATTCTCGGGGTCGTGATGCTCAGTGCCATTGCCTACGTCACCCTTTCTAGCCAGCGGAGGCCATTTATGGCGGTGAATGAATTTGTCAGTCCTGTGTTGGGCTGGGCCTGGCTCATTGGGGCGATGTTGGCAAATATCGTGTGGTGTCTGCCTCAGTTTGCGCTGGGAACCGGAGCGGTACAGCAGAACTTGTTCCCGCAGTTGGAAGGATCCACCTGGGCCCCCTGGGCTATCGGGGGCGTCCTGCTCGGATTCGCCGCTGTCGTGGTTCGGGCCTATGACTCTGATAACAAGGGGATCAAAGCATTCGAAATGATCCTCAAGGTCATGGTCGGAATTGTGGTGCTCTCCTTCTTCTTCGTCGTCGCCAAGCTCACTATCGCGGGCACGCTCGACTGGGTCGCGATTTTCAAAGGATTTATTCCTAACATTAAGGACCTTAAGGAGCCGGCTCCTGCGATTGCTGCAGCGATCGCAGCTACGGGCGATCACGCTTCGACATGGAGCGGTATGGTTGGAGGCATTCAGAAAGACAAAATCATCGCCGCTTTTGGAACCGCCGTTGGAATTAACATGACGTTTTTGCTGCCTTATTCCATGCTCAGAAAGGGATGGGGAGCGGGTCACCGCGGTCTCGCTGTATTTGATCTGGGAACCGGATTGATCATTCCCTTTATGCTGGCCACCGGTTGCATTGTCATCGCGGCGGCAAGCCAGTTTCACGGCAAGACCGATGACATTATCAAAGCAGACGGCACTGTAATTGCCGGTAGGGAAGCCAGCTTTGCCGGTGTGGCGGACGGTTTCATTAAGAAGAACTTCGTGGAAGATCTTGCCGGCCTCGAGGGAGACGCTCTCAGTGGAAAAATTGGCGAATTGCGAGACGGGCTCAGTCTCGAAGATCGCAAGGTGGCGGCCATGCTGGTTGATCGGAAAGATGGAGACCTTGCCAATGCATTGCAGTCTCTTGGGGGGCGTGATGTTTCGCGTTGGATTTTTGGAATTGGGGTATTGGGAATGGCCCTTTCCACGATCATTATTCTGATGCTCATCAATGGATTCTGTCTTTGTGAAGCGATGAATCGGCCTGGAGATAAAAAGCTCCATTTCATCGGTAGCCTCATACCCGGGCTGTTGGGGATCTGCTTCCCATTGATCTGGACAGGGCAGTCAAAGGCGGCTTTGGCGGTCCCGACTTCGGTGATCGGGAGTTCTCTTTTGCCAATCGCTTATTTCACATTCCTTCTCCTCATGAATTCGAAGAAGTTGCTGGGTGATGCCATGCCGACCGGAGGGAAGCGTATTCTTTGGAACGTGCTCATGGTCATTGCGACCGGAGCCGCAACATTCGGTTCGATCTGGGCCCTGAAGGATAAGTCGCTCAATGGCTTTCCCATGGGGAAAGTCGGTATCGCTGTTCTGGCCGTGCTGATGTTGCTGGGACTGTTTGGCTTTCTTTCGAAGAACAAGAAAGAGGTGTAGTTCTCATTAAACTGATTCTCCTATGAAATTCGGCATTATCGGGGCAGGCATGATTGCCAATTTTCACGCCAAGGCGATTCAAGCCATGGAGGGAGGCGAGTTGCATTCATTCTATGGGCGGCGTCAGGAAGCTGTAGATGAACTGGTTGCTGCGAACGGTGGCAGAGGATTCACTGACTTTGACGAATTTCTGGCTGACCCCGAGCTCGATATCGTGACGATTGCGACGCCGAGCGGAGCGCATCTCGAGCCTGCTGTTGCTGCGGCGAAGGCGGGTAAGCACGTGATTTGCGAGAAGCCTCTCGAGATCACTCCGGAGCGAATCGACCTCATGATTTCAGCATGTGAAGATGCCGGGGTGACCTTGTCAGGAATCTTCAACCGTCGATTTCATCCTGCCATGGATGCTTTTAAGAGATCGGTCGATGATGGTCGTTTCGGAAAGCTCACATTGTGCGAGGCCAGTGTGAAGTGGTATCGAGATCAGGCCTACTATGATTCTGGTGCATGGAGGGGGACCTGGGCGTTGGATGGAGGTGGCGCTCTCATGAATCAGTCGATTCATCTGATCGACCAGCTCATTTATTTGGCCGGCGATGTCGCTTCCGTTTCTGCTTCGACCGCTTGCCTCGCTCACGAGGGAATTGAAGTTGAGGACACTGCTGTGGCTATTCTGGAGTTCAAAAATGGTGCACGTGGTGTCATTCAGGGGTCCACGGCCTGTTGGTCGTCAACCGGTCATCCGGCAGAAGTGAATTTGTGCGGGGATCAGGGATCTGCATTTCTCGCAGATGAAAAATTTAAGGTATGGGATTTTGCCGAGTCAGCGCCGGAAGATGAAGTGGTTCTTGCGGAGTTGATGCAGAACAGTGAGGCGAAAGGCCTCGGCGCCAACGATCCGACTGCCATTAATTTCGAGGGTCACCGGCTCAATTTTGAAGATGTCGTCGGTGCGATTCGAGCCGGACGGGCTCCCAGCGTGCGAGGGGAGGAAGCTCGCCGGGCAGTGGCTTTGATCTGTGCCATCTACGAAAGCGCCAGGAGAGACGGCGCCAAGGTATATCTTTGATCGAGAGAGCCTTTCAGGTTATTCCTCCTCGGAAACGATTTTGCCGAGGACATTATGGAAGTTAGAGTTAAGTTGGTGATTAAGATTCTCCCAACTTGATGAAAACAGTCCTCGTTACCGGTTCTGCCGGATTTATTGGCAACCGTGTTGTTCAGCTTCTTCTCGAAGAAGGGGTTCAAGTGATCGGCGTAGACAATCTCAATGATGCCTATGATTCGCGTCTCAAGGATTATCGGCAGGGAGTGCTCAGCGGAAGGGAAGGATTTGAGTTTCATCGAGCTGATCTGGCGAACATGGATGAGATTCGGCCGATTTTTGAAAAGCACTCTTTCGATGTGGTCTTCAATCTTGCCGCTCGTGCCGGAGTTCGTTACAGCATCGAGAATCCGCATGTGTACTTGCAATCGAACGCGCAGGGAGCGTTGAATATTCTTGAGTTGATGCACAAATTCGAGTGTCCCAAGCTGGTCCTTGCTTCGACGTCGTCCCTCTACGCCGGCCAGCCGATGCCGTTTCACGAAGGGCTCCCTGTGGAGCAGCCCCTTTCTCCCTACGCCGCGTCAAAGAAAGCGGCTGAAGTTCTCTCCTACACCTACCATCACCTTTACCCAATCGATGTCACCATCGCCCGCTACTTCACCGTCTACGGGCCGGCGGGCCGTCCTGACATGGCTCCCTTCCGGTTCATTAAGTGGATTCACGAGGGCACTCCAATTACGGTTTTCGGAGACGGAACTCAGACACGCGATTTCACCTACGTCGATGATATCGCTCGCGGGACCCTTCTGGCGGCGAAGCCACTCGGGTATGAAGTGATTAATCTGGGTGGCGGCAAACGGCCCATCGCTCTGCTCGACTTCATCAAAATGATCGAAGATCGCCTCGGGAAAAAAGCAGAGATTCAATGGCAGGAAATGAGTGCCACTGAAATGATCGATACATCAGCTGATATTCGGAAAGCCAAGGAGGTTTTGGACTGGGAACCTCAGTGCGATCTGGATGAAGGTCTCGATCTGACCGTGGAGTGGTATCTTCAGAATCTTGACTGGGTATCGCAGGTGGAGCTGTGAGCCAAGCTCTCCGAAGTTACTCCGCGCTGCAAGCCCGCCGTATTTCAGGGGGAACTGGGGCTTACTCGCGAGAACACATCACCAGTTCCAAGAGGCACGTCAGGGCGTAGCCA
Source organism: uncultured Verrucomicrobiales bacterium (assembly GCA_963975655.1). Taxonomy (GTDB): domain Bacteria; phylum Verrucomicrobiota; class Verrucomicrobiia; order Verrucomicrobiales; family DEV007; genus Arctic95D-9. The sequence goes on along the minus strand of CAXBHX010000031.1, from coordinate 392 downwards.
CGAACGGGATCGGAGATGTGATCGATGCACGAATATAGAACGAATCGATTCTCACAGCCTCTACTCGAACAAGCGGCGCTGGATGGATGCGAAGACACGAAAGCGTCGCCCTGAATCGCCGGCTCCACCGCCGAGCACTCCGAAAGCAATCCTACCGCCACCCGGCAGACAGCGCTCAGGCCATGCGCCCACTCTGGCGGGAGTTGATCCGGCGAAGCTGGGGAGCCGATCCCATGGAATGCCCCTGCTGCCACGCCATCATGAAGAACAAGGGCAAGCTGATGCGTCCGGGAGAGATCCTCTTCCTCATACTGCATGGGCTCTGGGAACCGGAGCGAAGCGGAGATAGACTGACGCCAGGCAGCCCGAAGGGTGGAGCGATAGCGACATCA
>CAXBHX010000030.1:0-65692 GCA_963975655.1 uncultured Verrucomicrobiales bacterium | reverse complement strand
ACGGCAAGCTGACTCGCGGACGACCGGGCCGGTCGTCCCTACCTGCTTCGCACTGACCAAAGAGCACCGCCGGCTGGGCCGAAGGCGGTTGGGACATGCGGCCCGCATGTCCGCGAGTTGCGGCGAGAGACTATCGCTGGCTCGGAAAGTTTGATTGAATTCCCGACGGCAAGCTGACTCGCGGACGACCGGGCCGGTCGTCCCTACCTGCTTCGCACTGGCCAAAGAGCACCGCTGGCTGGGCCGAAGGCGGTAGGGACATGTGCGGCCCGCATGTCCGCGAGTTGCGGCGAGTGACTATCGCTGGCCTTAAAGCGCACGCATGAATTGCAGACACAGGCATCAGACTTCCCGGATTCTACCCGTCACACCCGACCGTATAGTCTTGGCGAAACACTAGGCCCTAGGTAGTAGGGGAGCCGCGCTTCAAGTTTTATAAAATTCGTGGGAAAATCTCTCGAAATTGACAATTTTATAAAAAGTAAGTTGCATAATTTAAAATATTTAGTATTCTTGAATACCGCAATTTATTTGTATTCAGGAATATTTGATGAATTTAGACCGAACAGCACAGTGTCAGCTCACTCTCTTCGAGATGAGCCCGATTGACGATGCTGAGTTGATGGGAGGCGGAGGATTTTACACGCAAACAGACACAACGATTTTTGGAAGCGAAGTGGGGTGCTACCCATTGAGCTTTGAAGAGAATCATTGGTAAGAATTGGGAATCCGGGTGGGAGCTGCTTCTCCCTTATATCAGCAGCTTCCGTCCTTCCCGAGTTGAGGGGTAGTCGCAGTCCGAGTCATTGGCAGGTGTTCGGGCTGCGACTCATTCTTTTCTAGCGAGAGCTCGCTAGATCGCAGTTGCGACGAGTCCAGTATGAAAGCGCCGGCTTCTTACGCTTTCGGCAGTTTCCCGTTTGGGACCGGGCTTCTGGGACCCGTAAAACGGAGCCCTCGGTTAAAGGTCCATTTCTGGGGTCCCTGAACGCAAAACAGGGTTGAGTGAAAACACCCAACCCTGTTTGCTGAAAATATTTTGAACGTATGGCGGATTAACGCTTGGAGAACTGGAAGCGTTTCCGTGCACCAGGCTGTCCAGCCTTCTTGCGCTCTTTCTTACGTGAGTCACGAGTCAGAAGGTCGGCTTCCTTAAGTGTGTCACGAAGTTCATCGTTCGTCTTGAGCAGGGCGCGTGCAATACCCAACTGGATCGCACCGATCTGGCCGGTAACTCCACCACCTTGGGCGCTTACTGTGACGTCGTATTGGTTCACGACACTTGCCACTGTAAATGGATGTAAGACTCTGTTTTGAAGCGTAAGCGAACCGAAGTATTCCTCGAAAGGACGCTTGTTGATAGTGATGGTGCCGCTTCCGGGAACTAAAGTAACTCGTGCGGTGGATGTCTTGCGACGACCGGTGGCTGAATAAGAATCGCTCATGACGCTGTATTGATTGGAATTAAACTTCGTAGGACTCAGCATTCTGAGCTTTGTGCGGGTGCTCGGCGCCTGCGTAAACCTTGAGTTTCTTCAGGATCTGACGGCCGAGTCGATTGTGAGGAACCATTCCAGTGACGGCGCGTTCGACAATAAGAGTGGGACGGCGATCGCGAAGCTTGGCGACGTTCTCGCGCTTCTGGCCACCGACATAACCGGAATAGGAAGTGTAGATCTTCTGTTCTTCCTTATTACCTGAAACCTTGACCTTGTCAGCGTTGATCACCACGACAAAGTCGCCGCAGTCTACGTGAGAGGTATAAAGTGGCTTGTCCTTGCCTCGCAAAAGCTTGGCTGCGGCTACGGCGACATCACCGAGAATCTTATTCTCAGCGTCAATCACGTACCACTTACGTGTAATTTCTTGGGCTTTGGCAGAAAACGTTTTCATGTTCCTGAAATAATACACCCTCCTCAGTTTGGGATAGGACTCACGATTCAGTCCATGTCACTCCCAACGGGGCGGGGATCGCGAATCTAGGTGGTTTGTCACGCTTGTCAAGGGCTTGGAATCGTGAAAAATCAAGGGATGCTGCATGACTGATTCTCAGGGTGTCGGATGGATGTCTAATAATTATATGAATTACGGTATTGATTGCAAGTGGTGGTACATGGCTGGCGGAAGGACGAAGATCGCCTCTGATTGAACAAAGTGGCGCCAGAGGAAACTAATATGAGAGTCGTGTCGTTCGTATAAATATTGACCTTCTTCTATCCATCATGCGTATATCCTCCAGTTTATTGGTCGGAAGCCTGCTATTTGGCGGGTTTTGTCTCAATTCGTTCGCTTCAAATCCCGAGGCTGAGTTTGACCTGCCGGAAGCTCAAGTCAGCGGCGGAGTCGAATTGCCCGTTTGGGAAGAGGGGGCGTCCTGTGAGAGTTTTGATATCAGGATTTGGCCTGAGGCGTTAATCGTCTGGTTGGAGCGGGAGAATCTGCGAGATATGATTGCTGATCCGAATACGAGCGAAGAGGAGCGGAAAGCATTGAAAGTCGTTCTGGCCCACCAGCGAGCCTGGCATGCGGGTTGACTGGTAGACCTATTAAATTGAAAGATTGACCTATCCGGCGCTTTTCTCGTAGATCTCGGATTGTCAGATGGGGCGGTTTCTATTCATTCTTTGTTCTCTATTGTCGGGAGTATCCGGAATTTCGGGCGACTACAATGAGTTGATCCTCCGGAAGATTGGTGAGATGCCTTCGGGTGGTGTCTTTGCCCGCTACGAGAAGGGGCTCCCCGAAGGCCAACGATTCGATGCTCTATATAATACCGTAGTCGATCTCGCTACTGCAGTGAAACCGGGATTCGGTGGAGGATTGGTGGTGAGCCCTGAAAAGGCCTCCCGATACAGTTTTTGCTCTAGCGCGACGTATCTGCTGTTTTGCGATGTCGTCAGTGAGTTACAGCGGCAGAAGGTAGTCAGTTCGTCCCGTGAACTGAGCCGGTCGCTTTCCGCCGTAGGGGACAAAACTGAGGTGATTCATGGGAGAATGGATGGAGTGGGCATTTTTGGGCATTGGAACGCCGATGGCCCCGGGACCGCTGTGCTTTTTCAGCGTCTGAGACTTGGCCGAAATTTTTCCTCGTTCGAGCAGGCGCGGCCGGGAGATTTCCTCAAAATATTCTGGAACGAATCGATCGGAAAAGGCGAGAGCGGGCATCTGGTGGTCTTTCTGGAAATGAGTGAGAGCCACGATGCTGTGAAGGTTTGGTCCAGCAATTTGAGTAACGAAGACGGCTCGAGTGGTTACGGTTCGATGTGGGTCAGCCGCGATCGGATTGAGAGAGCTCTCTTTTCGAGGCTGGAGTCACCGGCGAATCTTGTGGATTGGCTTTCATTCACAGAAGCGGAACGAACCAGTGAGTATCTGGTGAGGATCAGGGAGACTGGCTCTACGGGCGAGGAGATGAGGGCTGTGACAGGAGCGGAAAACTAAAGTTCCTGGCCTTTAGGACCCGGTTGATCGGTTTCTGAGTATTGCCCGGTGCATTTTTATGATAATTCCCGAAAAGTTTAAGAAATTATCTTTAGTAATTGTAAATATTTTAGTTATGCGTAATATTTGAGGATGCCCTCCACTCAAAACGTGCTGAAATTTTCCCATGGTGGCGAACTCTCTGCTGCAAAAGCCCGGAAAGGGAAGGCGCACCATCGTCCCGGGTTAGATTGGTTGATCCCAGTGTCGGAAGTGAATCAAGTCAATGCTCCGACTCACGATGCGTTGCTGGTCGGGCCTTCGGATCAGTTTCAGATAGGAGAAATGCTGAAGCCTCACGTGCTGACGCGGCTGCTGAGTTTTTCCCGATTTCGTTGTGCTGGTCCGCTTGGTGCCGATCAAACGTCGATGGGGGGGCACGCCGTTCGGAACTATGGTGAGAGTGCTCTCGAAATGGGTGGAAGGAATCTGCAGCTGTTACATTTTGGGAGTCAGAGCATCGATCAATCCCTCAATGAGGGATACGCCCGGGCCATTGAGGGCGAAGAGGCGGAGCGTTTTGAGAGCCTTTCCATCATCAGCGGTGAGGAAGAACTTAGGTCGTATGTTCGTCGTCGAACTGGGCAGCTCGATGACTTTGCCTACGTGATGGCACCGGAAGGCGAGTTCTATGGCGCTCAGTCGAGTTTTCATGCGGTGGGGCTGTCCCAACCTGAGTCTTTGAGCGAGGCCAAGAAGTCCCGGCTTCTCGATCTCATGCGTCAGTCAGCGTTTGTGGGAGTGAGTGACGAAAACGGTGCCAACTTTCTTGAGTCTGAGGGCATCGACGTTCATCGGATGCCTTGTGCATTGAGTGTTCTTCCGCACGTGTGTGCCCGTCAGTTGCGCGAGCACCGGGATGGCGACCACCTTGAAGAGATCAGGCACCGTTTCCCTAACGGTTGGATTGCGGTAGAAGTGGGGGAAGTGAGAGACGCTGATTTTGATCGATTGACTGAAGCTCTCCGTGAGATCAGTGATCGGGACGGTCTTGGGCTGGTCTTCTTCGATGCACAGAACAGGGGCGAGTCGAACGTGCGTCGTTGGGTCGATGCTTTCGCTGAGTGGAATGCAGCCAGCTACAGCTCAGATAACATATGGGACGTGGCGGCGATGTTATTGCACTCTCGTTTATACTGTGGCAGCAGCCTCGACTGTCGGGTTATTAGTATGTCAGGTGGCGTGGCCCGATTGAATGTGCCTACAGGAACACCTGCTGCTCGTAGCTATTGTGAGCTATGGGAGCACGATAGCGTTCCCATCGAGTTCTCTGATACGGAAGATTGGTCGATAGCGCTCGATGAGGCGTTGACCGTTGATTTGGCCATCCTGCAGGGGCATGCAACCGACTTGCATCGTAAGTATTTTTCGGCCTTTGAGAAATACTGCAAGTACACTGGGATGGTACCCAGACTGCTGCCCGAGGCTGTTGCGACACCGCACCGACGAGTTGCTGAGGATTTGCATCATCTCAGAGACGAGTGGCTTGCCGACGAGAAAAGCCTTCAGCTGTTTCGCCAGCTGAATCGAAATTCCGCAAAACGTTCTGTGGCTGAGCAGATTCGCCAGAAGCTTGGGCTGAGAAAGATACACGCCTAGGCTTCTCCGATGCCGGGGGTATCGATGTATTGACCTCATAGAGAGGGAGCGGTCTCCGTGTGCGGCTCGATCTTGCCATTGTTTCAGAACGCTTTACCTTCGGGTCGAGTACCGGCAGACTTACGTTCGAGACTGGGAAAGCACGACGATGCAACGGTATGTATTAACAGCCCTTTCAATTGGGGTAGGAGCGGCGGTGGTCGTGGTAATTGCGATTGCGCTGGGCGCGTTCTCCTCTCTGTCAGTGTGGCTTGAGGCGCTTTATGGTTCCAGAGGGTTGTTGGGCGCTGGGCCGGTGTCACGATTTGTGTGGCTGGAAATGTTGGTCGTTCTGGTCGTTTCGATGGGCCTTGCCTGGTGTGTCATCGATGTGTCGCAGATGGCTCAGAAAATTTTGGTGTTTGGGTGTGTTGCACTTCTCGTGTCGGGGCTTTCTCCGACGATGGCTCTTTACGATATTCTTTTTGAGCCGTTTTCGACTCTGGCTGGGGGGCTGCTTGCTGCCGCGGGTGGATTTGTTTTTTCAGGAACTGAACGGGGAATGCGAAAGCGGGTGCTTCAGGACGTGTTGGGGCTCCGCGTTTCCCACGAAACGTTCAGTCAATTATTGGCGGCACCGGATCCACCAGATTTCGAAGGCGCTGTTCGCGACGTGACGGTGCTGACTTGCAGGATCTTCAATCACGCTGAATTGCGGGAGAAACTCGAATCAGCGGAGCTTATGAAAATGAGTAACCTGTTTCTGCGCAGCGTCTCTACTTTTCTCACGTCACGCGGCGCCTACCTTGATGAATCAGGTCCGGAACTGGTGCGGGTCTATTTTGGAATGCTTAGTCCGTCCGGGGACCATACCGATCAGGCCTGCCGGGCCGCTTTGGAGTTGCGGTCGCGATTGAAAACTCTGAGCCAGGAATGCGAAACCCGATGGTTTCAGCCACTTCACTACGGTATTGGAATCAATTCCGGTCCCATGACCGTGGGGGTCTATGGCTCCCGGGAGCACTATTATTTCAGTGGGGTCGGGGCGGAGACGGATTATTCAAGGCGACTGGCTCACGCAAATTTTCGCTATGGCTCTGACCTTCTGATTGGGCCGAAGGCCTATCAATTGATTCAGTCAGCCTTTGAAGTTCGGCCCATGGAGATGTTTTATGATCCCGAGGCCGACTTGATGACTGAGATCTATCAATTGCTCGCGACGAAAGGGAGTTTCCTTGAGGATGATCGGGCTCGTCGGGATCTTTTCTGGCAGGGGATTATCTATTTGCGGGAGAAGCGCTTTGAGGAAGCTCTCGATCATTTCAGTCGCTCTCGTGTTCCTGGGAATGACGATGGACCACTTGATTTCTTTCTCTCTCAGGCGCAGGAGGGGGTTGCCTCTCCCGATGACGGTAAGTCAAGTCGAGCTGAGGAATTGACTGAAGGCGGTCATGCCCGGCTCATCAATTTCATGTGAGGCGGGTTCAGTGACATTTATAACGGTAAATTATGGCGCAAGTAGACTATCCTGAGCCGGTCAAAGGGTTGATCGTGCAGCTGAAGCAACTACCTGGAATCGGGCCGAAGAGTGCGGAACGGATTGCGGTTTGGTTAATGCAGCGGGGAAGTGAGATTTCAGGTTCATTCTCTGAGGTGGTGAAGAGAGCCGGAGATTTGGTGCAGGAATGCCGTATCTGCGGCTTCTTTTCTACGGAGGAACAAGGTTGTGCGATTTGTGACTCAGGCCATCGAGATACCACTGTGTTGTGCGTTGTTGAGCAGCCAACCGATATCCTGCCCCTCGAGCGATCGGGAGCCTTTCGGGGGCATTATCACTCTCTGCGTGGTAGAATCTCACCACTCGACAATGTGGGGCCTGAAGATTTGCGTATTCGCGAGCTGATCGAGCGTTTGCGGGTCGGGGTATTCACTGAAATGATTCTGGCGTTGAGCTCGGATGTAGAAGGGGAGGCGACCGGAAATTATATCGCCGAGATATTGGTCGAATACCCAACTGTAAAGGTGTCCCGTCTGGCTCAGGGACTCCCGGCAGGCGGCGGACTGGAGTCAGCTGACGAGTTGACCCTGATGCGTGCCCTTCAGGGGAGAGTAGGACTCTGATCTCAAGGTGCCGGCGAAGCTGATGCCTGAGAAAAGGTGGGCACCACGTGGAGCGATATTTCGTCCAACCCGCGTAACAGCGTGAGTTCGGCGTCTTCGCCTGCCGCGAGATCGTGAATGGCCTCAATCAAATCACCAAGGTCTTCGATTTCGACTTGATTCAAATGGAGGACAATATCGCCGGCTTCAATACCGGCCTCGCTGGCAGGTGAGTCAGGCCTCACTTCGAGCACGATGGGCGTGGACGACTGATCGTGAAACAGGAGCCCGACCCAGACGGGACCCGATCTCTTGAAGTGTTCCAGTTCGAAAATTAGCTTTCGTAGCTGAGAAGCAGGAATGGCATGCGCTTCGTATTCGTGCTCAAGAACCCGTTCCGTCAGGATTCCTTCGATTTCACCCTTCTCGTTGATGAGAGACGCTCCTGGATGGCCGAAATGTTTGGCGCCGGCAACTCTAATTCGCAGCATAGGAGGGGAGAGTATTTCTCCCCGGTAGCTGCTATCCTTCCCTGCAATGGTCGATTTGCAGGTTTCTGTGCCTTCGCGGCACAATAATTTCAATCCGGCTCTGGTTTCCGAATTGGAGGCTAGCGGCATGGGTTTTGCACCCAATGATTCCGCCGATTGGACAAGGCATATGCGCCGTTGTTCGTCCAAAAACAGGATGTCTGTTTCGACTGCGTCAGTGGCGTCCCCTTCCAGAGAGGGGGGGGAGAGTTCAGAGGCATCCAGAGATTCCGGGACAATGCTAACGAACCACTCTGCCCTACCCAGGCAAACGGCAGGTGTTTTTACCCCATTGGACCAAATGGCGTAAACTTGAGGTGATTTCGAATTCTCGCTGGCAGTGGCAACGAATGAAGCCAGAAGCAGGCTGACTGAACAAATAAACACGCTGCGGGCCGTCTTCATGGTAGGCATCATAGCTCCCTGATACTGCCCCTTAATCCTGCCGGAAGGAGGTTCGAACTACCTTTCGGGACCCCTGATTCCAAAGTAGGAATTTGGCCATTCCGCTTTGGCAATGCCAGTTGAATAGCCTCTTGCTCTTTTTTCTCTATATCACTGTCCGTCGCTCCGTTGACCGTGCCAGCATACCCAGTCAGAATAGGTTGAACTGGGCTATTCTTGTCAACGGTTGGGACATTGACTAAAACCCCAATCCCGATTGCGGCTGCGGCACCCGCTGGAACGAGCCATTTGGCTCCATGCATTTCATCGAACCAGACCGAAACACGTTCTGCGAGGATAGAGAGGGAAGAGCGGCGCAGCATTTCTGAGCGCTGGCGATCCTTGAACTCATCCATAAAGGAACTGAAATACTCTTCGCCTGGAGTTTCGTAGCGTTTCAGCCTTACTAGTCGTTGGGCGGAGTCGGGATCTTTCATCTATTCACAATGCGCAGGGCGGGAAGTTAGTGGGTGCAAAAGGCAATATCAATCCACAAACGGGTAAATTCTATTTTCTGAAGTCGTCGAGGTAGGTCTGCAATTGTCGATGCGCATAAAACAGCCGAGACCTGATGGTCCCTTCCGAAACACCTAGGATCTTAGAAATCTCAGCATGAGGCATGCCCTGAATATCAAACATTGTGACCACCGCTCTGTGGTCATCAGACAATTGCTGCATGGCCATGTTCAATCTTTCCTGTAATTCGGAAATATTGGCCTCGCGAACGGGATCGGACTTCGAAGTCGCCTCAATGAAGTCCTTGTCATTTTCGATGGCGAGATCCACGTCGTTCAGGCTCATGGTACGCCGTCGATTCCTCTTTTTGAGGAAGTTCAGCGTCATATTGGTGGCGATGGAATAAATCCACGTATAGAAAGCCGACTTTCCTCGGAACCGCTTCAGCGAGCGGTAGGCTTTAGCAAAAACGTCCTGAAGAATGTCATTTGTATCCTCGTGATTCGAGGTCATGTGGTAGACAAGCCCATAGAGCTTAGGCGTGTATTTCTCGACGAGTTGGTCAAACGCCGCTGTCTCACCTTGCCTCGAGCGTTGTACCAGATCGAGATCGGGATCCACACGACGAGGCTTTCGAGCGTCAGAGGACTCTTGGGATTGAGACACTGAATTTGTTGAAGCGGGTTCCATTGTGCTGAGCACTACTGTCTTTGAAAGATATCCAAAGCAGCCTAAAGGAAAAGGTTAGGGCTTGTCTCGTGCTAGGGCTACTTTTTTCCACTCATCCAGAGCGGTATCCGGGGCAAAGCTAACTTCCTCGCGTCCTTGAGTCGTGAGGACCGATCCATCGGGAGCAAGAACAATAAGGGTAGGAAACGATTCAACGGCAAAGCGTTCCGCCAAAGCCTGGATTTCCCGACTGCGGGCACCGGGAATACTAAGCCATGGCATCTTCGCATCGTAGATGTATCGGCGCTTGTCAGAGTTGGAATGATCGAAGCTTACGAAGACGACTTCAAAATTGTCGTCGCTATGCCGGTTGCCGAATTGGACAAGTGATGGAGTAAATGCCCGGCAGGGAGGGCACCAGTGCGCTGAGAAATAGAGGCCAATGTATTTTCCCTTCAGAGTGGATGCTTCCACTTTCCTACCCTTGGCATCGTGCAGAATGTCAGGGAGGCCGTCGAGGGCCGATGGATCACTACCGTACATGTCAGCCCCCGTCAGCAGACTGATGGTTGCAAGGGCAAGGCACTGGAATCTAATCATCTTCCTTAAGTTACGTAGTGCTGGACGTATTGGGTCGACATCACCTTGCAATTGATACGGCACCTCCTGATCAAGCCTTGGCGAAATTCCCTGCTGCACACGGGATTCAATCGACGGAACAGCTTGTCGCTTACGTTGCCGGGATCCCGTGGTGTTCCTCCGTGGCGGAGTCTTAAATCTTTTCTCGGAGATTCCGACGACCTGAATCATGTGATGGGAAGTAAGTTGATTTCAATTCAGGATCATGGCAACAATCGAGCATGGACTCCGGTGAAATTCTAACAACTTCTTCTTCGAATGATTTTGGGCGGAGGGGATTTATAGCAGGTAGCGGGGCTGCGATTGGTGGACTGATGGCCGGGGGACACTCTGCGGTGGGGGCGCAGGATGATGGAGTAAATCGGTTTAAGCTGTGTCTCAATATGTCGACGATCAGCGGGCAGAAGTTAACTGCTGCCGAGGAAATTGAAGTCGCAGGGAAAGCCGGCTACGACTCGATTGAGCCATGGTTCCGGAAAATTTATCAATACCTGGATGAAGGGGGCTCCCTCAAGGACCTGAAGAAGCGAATTGACGATCACGGACTCACGGTTGAGAGCGCCATCGGATTTGCCAAGTGGATCGTTGATGATGCGGATACGAGGGAAGCTGGTCTGGAAGAGGCCAAACGTGACATGGATACCATTGCTCAACTCGGCGGAGTGCGAATCGCCGCACCGCCTGCAGGTGTTCCTAAAGGGACGAGTGTCTCGCTTGATGACGCAGCTGATCGCTATCGGGATTTACTCGAACTGGGCGATGAGATGGGCGTCGTGCCACAGGTCGAAATGTGGGGAGGGAATGCCTCGATCGGAACGATGGAGAAAGCTATTTATATTGCGATACGGGCAGGGCATCCCAAGGCCTGCTTTTTGGGGGATGCCTATCATACATACAAGGGCGGCTCATCATTTGACTCGATTTTGCTATTGGGGCCGGAGGCGTTGCATTGTTATCACATGAACGACTACCCGGCGGATCCGCCTGTCGAGACGATCAAGGACTCAGACCGTGTTTTCCCCGGTGATGGGATTGCCCCGGTGGTGGACATTTTGAGAAACTTTAAAGCGGTGGGGGCGTACCCGGCTCTGTCGCTTGAGTTGTTCAACAAGACTTATTGGGAGATGCCAGCTTTAGACTGTGCAAGAACCGGACTCGAGAAAATGGAGGCTGTGGTCGCCGCTGCGAATGCCTAGCGGACGCACTGATAGACGAAAGCCGGCGGCAAATTTTTCCAAGCTGTCTTGCTCTGTTTGACGGATGAGAAGTGTTGTTTCAGGTAACGCCGAAAGCGTTGCCCCGCAGGCAACATGAGGCCTTGCCAGTAGGCGAAGGTGGCAAATTGTCCGCCCGGAGGTAACACTTCGAACATGGCATCAAGGCAGCGGTCCTGAAGTTCAGCTGAAAAGGCAGCCCAGGGAAGTCCGCAGAGAATGGCATCCACTTTTTCAATGCCTGCCTGCTGGCACAACTGGGGGACGTGACTGACACAATCCTCGTGGACGGTCACTTCCGGGCAGCGTTTCCGGGTGAGTCGGGCAAGTTCGGGGTCGCGTTCGATCGCGAAAAAAGAGGTGTCGGCCTGGAGCTTTCGAGAGATCGCCTCGGTGAAGACACCGGTGCCGGGACCATACTCGACCACGCTCTCCAGGTTTTCCCAGTCCAGCCAGTCCACCATGAGAGCGGCAAGGTCGTCCGAGCTCGGAGCTATTGCGCCTACTTGTCCGGTATTGCGAAGAAAGGCTCGGAAGAAATGAGATTGATCAGACATGGGGAGATACTCAGGGAGCGGGGAAATTAGGCCTCACATGCTTGCCTTGGCGAGCGTAACTTCGACGTTTTTTCGGACCAGTTGACCCATCGTTTCACATTCCGAGAATGCGCTTGAATCGTGGTACCCATTCAGATCTTCTCGAAGCCGTAAAACATGCTCCTCGGGTGCGATTTCATCGGGGCCCATCGCCTCCCAAAAAGCCTCGAGACGGACCCTGGCAAGGTGGCAGCGCCTTCGGATCAAGGTTCGCTCTTCATCTTGATACTGACGCATTGCCTGATAATTGATCCGACGGGTGCAGAGTTCAACAACGAGGGCGTTCTCGAGAAAAGTCTGAGGCAGGTACATCTCTTTATAGCCTTCGTAGCACTGCTGATCGAAGTCGATGGCACGCACTCGATACTGAGCATCTTCAAAGTCAGGCGTGATATCGACGACGTAGTTGTAGCTGCGCATATCGCCCAGCAGTTTCGTGAAGGATCGCTCGTTAAATTTGACGAACTCTTTTGCGACGCGAACGAGATTGGTTTCCTCGCGCTCGAAATAATCGTGGATAAAAACGTCTCCTGGAACTCCGGCGATATGCTCCTCGATCAGTGTGTTTCCATTGACGAGGTAGTTGATACGATTGGGAGAGAGGATGTGTTCGAGCTCAAGTCCATAGATTCGGGATGCGTCAGCGATCTTTACGTAGAAATGATCGTAGTTGTCATTGAACTGATTGACGATACGCACACGAAATGGGCGGGAGTTTCCAAAATCGCAGAAATCGACTCGCTCTAAGGTGAGGTGGTCGATCACACGAATGTCATTGGTCTTGATCAGCGAATAAATGCGAATCAGTTTCTCGCTCAGCTCTTCCCGAATTGACGGTTCGTAGTGAGCTGTTTTCCAAAGAGTGTCTTTGCCCTCTCGGTCGTAGAGGGGGAAGAGTTGGGAAAAGCGATGCAGATCCTCATAGACGACTGGGATGTCGGATGTGCGCTGGAAGTTATCAAGGTAATCCCCGAGGCCGGGACTGACGGGATAGAATTTCTTCTTCTTGAGAATGAAGCTCACGGTTGCAGGGGGTTAGGCCAATGACTGAACGATGATATTATCCAACCCGCTGTCCGGGCACGGCACCTTCGTCGGGTGAGAGAAGGAATATGTCTTTCCTTCCGGGTCCTGAGGCAACGATCATGCCTTCGCTGACACCAAATTTCATTTTCCGGGGCGCCAGATTGGCGACCATAACAACCAATCTTCCCACTAGTTCATCGGGCTGGTAGGCCGACTTTATCCCGGAAAAAACATTGCGCGTCTCATCGCCTCCGAGGCTGAGCGTGAGCTGAACCAGCTTCCTCGCTTCGGGCACCTCGTTGGCTTCGATAATACGGGCCACCCGGAGATCAGTCTTGAAGAAGTCATCAACTGAAATTTCTTCAGCGATAGGGTCAGCGGTGACGGCGTCGGCCGAATCGTCCCAGTTTCCAGCGGTGGCGGGGGAGTCAGGCTTGGGTGCCTCCTCTTTTGATTCTTCGATCATCGCATCGACATGTTTGGGATCGACCCGTTGCATCATATGCTGGAATTTGGCGATAGGGCGACCGGTTAGGGGTGTCTTTGCCTGATCCCACGACGTCAGTTCCTCGCCGAACAGCTCGCCGGCTTTCTGCGCGAGATCCGGAAGGACCGGCGCGAGGTAGATGGCTAGAGTTCGAAACAAGTTGAGCGCGACGGAGCAGACATCCTGAAGCTGCTGTGCATTGGCCGGATCTTTGCGCAATTCCCAAGGGGCATTGTTTTCAACGAAAGGATTGGCCTGATCGGCCAGCTCCATCACCACTCGCATCGCTTTGCTGAAGTCACCTTCTTCGTAGAATCCTGCAATGGCTTCGCCTTGCTCTGCGAAGGTTTTGAACAGTCCACCATCTTCCGGGTATTCGGATGACAGTCCGGTGTCCTGAATAAACTTCGCCGTTCGGCTGGCAAGGTTGACGACTTTGCCGACCAGATCGCTGTTAATCTTTGAGACGAACTCTTCCGGATTCAGATCGAGGTCTTCGACTTTCGACGAAAGCCGAGTCGCATAGTAGTAGCGGAGGTAGCTTGGGTTGAGGTGCTCCAGATACTTGGAGGCCTGAATGAAAGTGCCCCGGGATTTGGACATCTTCTCTCCATCGACGGTAAGAAACCCATGAATGTGGACTTTTTCTGGCAGACTGTAGCCGGAAGTTTTCAGCATGGCCGGCCAGAAGAGGGTGTGGAAATACTGGATGTCTTTGCCAATAAAATGGTGGATTTCAGTTTGGTCGCTTTTCCACCAGTCGTCGATGTTCTCGCCGTTGGCGTCACACCATTGCTGGGTGGATCCGATGTACCCAATCGGAGCATCGAACCAGACATACCAGTAGTTGCCGGGGGAATCGGGGATTTCGAATCCGAAGTAGGGGCCGGGACGGGAGATGTCCCAGTCTCTGAGGGGCTCGTTGAGGAAAAAGTTCTTTAGATAGTTGGCGCTCTCTTGCGGGAGAGTGCCGGATTGGGTCCACTCATTAAGGAAATCGTGGAGCTTCTCGATTTGAACAAAGAGGTGTTTGGCCGATCTGACCTCAGGTGTGCTGCCGGTAAGGGTGCTGACAGGGGTAACTAACTCGGCCGGCGTGTAGGTGGCATTGCACTTGTCACAGTTGTCACCTGGCTGATCTTTGGACTTACAGTTCGGGCAAGTGCCGCGCACAAAACGGTCAGCGAGAAAAACGCCCTTTTCGATATCAAAGAGCTGATCGATATCCTGTTCGATCACTAAGTCGGCCTCCCGAAGAGACTTCCAGATCTCGTGGCATACGGCGCGGCTTTCTTCGCTGTTGGTGGAGCCGAAGTTATCGAACTCAATTCCAAATCCGGAAAAATCGCGCTGATGCGCTTCGCTCATTTCGGCGATAAGAGCTTCTTCGCTGCGATTTTCAGCCTGAGCCCGGATCGAGATAGCGGTGCCGTGAGTGTCATCGGCGCAGATGTAGATACACCGGTTTCCCCTCATCTTCTGGAAGCGCACCCAGATGTCGGTTTGCAAATACTCCACTAGATGACCGATGTGAATATGGCCGTTGGCGTAGGGTAGGGCGGAAGTAACGAGAATCTGGCGCATGTTTGAAGCGGGTGATCGGTAGCTGCGAAGGTAATTAGCCTGATGCAGTTTGGTTGCTATTTCTAGCAGCGAAATAGCTAAAAAGCGAGTGGCTAAAACACTTCAAGGGCGCTATTCGGCAGCAGTCTGCTTTTGAACCCACTCATACCCGGTGCCGTCTTCCTTTTCGACTTCGATCCATTCCCCGGGGAAGGATTTCCGCTGCCAATGGAGCCATTGCTCTCCTCTGACTCCAGATACGGAAGTTCCCTTTTCATCGGCTTCATGCCGAATGAGGAATTCGCGGTCCCGATTTTCGTCGGCAATCGTTTTTGAGACGTATTCCCCATACTCTCCAGCAGGTGAGTTGAGCTCGGTTAGTTTGCCCTGCCGATTCTCTCCGATGAGGCGACTATTTTTCAATTCCTGGATCTCCGCCATACGGTTGCGTCGGTCGTCCATGGCGGTTCGATAGGACGATTGCTTTTCGGCTGATTCTTCGTCCTTTTCTCCGTGTTGATAGACGTGCACATCCATGGCCAGATCGACCTTGATCGGCTCGGGAGTTGCGACGTTGACGTCGAAAGTCGGCAGGCACGCTGACAACCCGAGAGCGGGAATGAGCCAAGTGAGATGCCTGATGAATTCGAATCGTCGCATGGGGTGCAGGAATGGAGCCGTTATAGGTTGCTGGCGACGGGGCGGACAGCCGCTTCGGGCGTTTGATCGGATCCTGAGTCGTCGTTGTCGTCTTCCTGCCTATTTCGGTCGTCGTGCAGGTGCATCTTCAGTTCACGGGTGCCGTAGTCTCCTTCAAATTGGAGTTGAAGGTCTCCTTCCTGCCCGAGCAGGTAGAGATTACCGGTGCCCTGATCATAATCAAACCGTTTCAGGCCGATGAGACCGAGTTCGGAGAGGCTCCGCTGGAGATTGGTCCACTCCGATGGGAGCTCATCCAGAATCTTGTCGAATTTTGTGACGTCAAACCATCCTGGAGTGGTGGCAAGGAACTCCCCGGTGGTTTCACCCAGTTCCTTGTCTCTTCCTTCTGAGATAAGTTTGAGCGACACTTTGCCATCCATCAGAAAGTTGTCCGGGACGAGAACATTCGTTAGGGGGCCTGTGTCAAAATTAGTCCCCGCGATCCAGCCATCCCATTTTCCGGGATCATCGAGGTAGAAGTTGAACCCTGCTTCAGCATAGCCGCCGTAGGCCTCTCCTCCGAGCTTTCCGTAGACCCCTTTTGAATCAAAGGTGACATCCAGATATATATTAGTGGCCTCATGGTCCTTCCAGACCGCACGGCTCAGTTCGAAAGTCTGGACAACATTGTTGTCAACCTGCTCGACGGGGACATTGAACAGAACCTCGCCAGTGAGGCCGTAGAGTTTCACTTTGTAATCGGGAAAGTCGTAGACGTGATCTTCATTCGGGATGTCTAGACTGAGTTCGATACCGCCGCCCTGCATGTTGGTGGTCGCATTGAACGGAAATGGCACCATGCCGAGAGGTACTCCGGTAGGGGCAATAACGATTTTTCCGGCGGAGGCTTCAATGGTCTTGATGATCCAATCGGGGCCAGTGGGTTCCTTCTCTTCAGCCTCTGGAATCCCGGGAGGCGAATCATCGGTGAGGGGGCCCCCCTCTTCCAGACCAATGCTGGCGCCTTCATTCTGCATTCGAAAATTGCGCTGATAGTCGATCCACCAGAAAAGACCCTGACCGACGAATAGAGATGGGCTGATAAGATCGACTCTTTCTACTTCTTGTTGGGCGAGTCCTGATAGCGAGAATTGAACAAAAATGGTGGGGAGGGACGCGACGGTAATGAACGAGTTGTAGGGGTCTTTAATCTCAAGTCCTGCCAGTTCGACCTTTTGCAGTTTGTCTTGAGCCAGAAGTCCATCGAGCGAAAGTGGCACTTCATGAAGCCGTGTTTCGATTGCAAATTCAATCCCCTCGATT
The DNA here is from genome assembly GCA_963975655.1 of uncultured Verrucomicrobiales bacterium. Taxonomy (GTDB): domain Bacteria; phylum Verrucomicrobiota; class Verrucomicrobiia; order Verrucomicrobiales; family DEV007; genus Arctic95D-9. Next base: position 48,945 of record CAXBHX010000030.1, on the reverse strand, counting down.
TGAGGGATGAGTTTCTCGAACATTACCTGGCTCTGAGTAATTTCGATTTCGTCAATCAACCAGCTTGGAAGTGCACCTTCTAAGGAGGGCATAGATTCGACTGTCTGCTCCGATGAAGTTTTAGAGCTTTCGACGATGGAATTGAGTCCCTCTCCGACTCGTAGTGTCGCGCCGCTCACTTTGATTTTATCGAGACTTCGATCCCGCTGCAGCCGGGTGGCGTCGGCAAAGACTTCAATCGATTTGGCTGAGATGACTTCCTCCTCTGCTACAGGGGAGTGGGCGTCAGGGGCAGGTGGACCTTCTGCTTCATAGAAGATTGGGTGATTTCTCAGTTTGAAGTTTTGAAGCGCGATCCGGTAGGCAAACGGCTCTACTCCTTCACCGGATAGAGTCTCGGCGGAGAAGTCGGAATAGATCTTTGGTACTATACCTTCAGCAAAACTTGATTCAGCGATCAGGTTACCTCCCGTCACGTTGAAGTCAGTGACTTTATAGATGGTCGGATCTATCGGCGTGGATGTTCCGGATGTTGATATCGGCTTGATCCACTCTCCGAGTGATTCGTCGGTAAAATTGATTCGAAGCCCGCGGATGAATAGGCGTTGAAGGGTTTCATGGGCCTTGAATTCTGACCAGCGGCCGACGACTTCAGACCTGTTCAAAGAGAGGAGCGGGGATTCCGCCCCGCTGACTCCCGGCGGCCAGAGCCGCGTTTGTTCCAGCCTTATCGTCTGTTCGGCGTCCGATTCGAAACCGTCCCTGCCGAAACTCAATCTCTTAAGCATCGCCTCGATCCGGGTCTCGAATTGCGGTGCATTTTTTTCACCAAAAGTGGCGTCACGGAGGAGAATGCTACCATCCTTGATGTCCAATTGGGAAACAACCCAGGGCTCATCAACGAATTCCTCCGGGGCAGGTTCAATCAAAGCGGGATCGTCGGCTTGCTCTTTTTTATCCTCAGACTGGAGGAAAGAGAGTGACGCATCAGACGCCATGACATCAATTCCCATGACAGTGATCCGGCCAAGGTCGTGGTCTTCAATGATAGCCCCGAGTGATTCGGCCTCCAGTTTGATCGAGTCAGCTGAGAGTAGTTGAGCGTTAGACTCCCCCAAGGTCAGGTTGTTGAGAGCGAGAGAAACGGGAGATTCGCTGCTCCATTTTCCATCGGAAAAGTGGATGTCTTCGGCGTTGATCCGGGTTTCGAAGGCAACGGCGGGTATGGAAGGGCGGCCTTCATTTCCATCAAAGCCGGCTACTTTGATTGATGACTCGCCGACCCTGAGCTGCCGAAGGTGAACTTCAATAGGGTTAGATGTTTCATTCAACCCTGTTGAATTGACCTGTTTGCCCCCGGGGTGCGCGTTTTCCACAGGAGCCTTAGCTGCAATCCAGTCGGGAGTGATCTCCAGATCCAGTCCTTCGATCTCGATGCTATCGATCGACAGTGTATTGAGATCACGACTAATCCGGAGCGCTACCGTTGCTTCGTCGATGGTACCTTTCTCACCGATGACGAGATTGTTCAGGTGTAGCGTGAGTAGTTCGCGGAGAAGTTGTTCCTCATCGAACTCAATTGGGCCGGTGTGGAATTGCCATTCAGAACGAACCTTAGGCATTCCATCTAGATCTACTTCAATTTGCCCGTCGGTGATCGAGAAGGACTCAGTAAAAAAGGCCAGGGAAGCGAGGTCGAATTTTGGGCCTTTGCTACCTTCTTTGCTGGAGGTTGCGTCGAGGTGATCGTTATTGAGGCTGAGAAGAGGTTCGCTGAGATGGATGGTTTTGAGCTTCTGACTCTGCTTGAGCTCCATGAAGTCATAGGAGATCTGGACTTCGGGAATGGAGACAAGAGGGTGGCCGGAAGAAGATTTTCGGGGCGACAGGGTGAGCCCTTCAACCCGAACTTCGCCAAGGGGATAGAACTCGATGGACTCCAGCGTCAAGGTGTAGGGCTCGACGAGAAGCTCTAACGTATCATTGACGAGTCGTACCCGGTTCAGATAGCCGATGCCGGCAACCAAGCATACCAAGACTAAGCCGACGCCCGCGATGCCAAGGGTCCAGGAGAGAAATCGGACCAGCCATCTAAGAATGCGCTTCGGCGACCTCCGCTGTCGGCGATCGCCAGGAGAGTGTTGGAGTTTGGGCACGGCGCGCGAATATAGCGCGCCGGAGCGAGATTGCGAATATCAGGAAGGACTTAGCGTCCGCGGCTCTGACTGATTTGCTGCTCGAAATGAGCAATCATCTGGAGGTTAGCGACTTCAATTTGAGAGAACTGCTGTTGTACTGTCTCTATCGAAGCAGTGCGCGGGCGATACTGACGCCCGAATTCCCCTGCAAATTGCTGCCCCTGTGGGGTGGAGAAAACGAGACCGCGTCGTAGATAGATTTCGTTGCGTGCCCGCCACAGCCCCTCCTGGTTGAGGGGGTGGACTTCATTGGTGCTCAGCGGACGAGTCTGTGAGTCAGGAAAAATCCATGGTCCCTGTGCTGAGGCATTCGATGGGGCAGGGGTGGGGGAAGGAATAGAAAGCTGACTAAGCTCGGGTTGAGCGGGAGATCCCTTTATTCCTTCGATAAGAGCAATTGCGCCGATCGCACGACTGACCTGTTTTTCGTGACTTGAAGTGCGGGTCCCGAATTTAGGAATGGGAACCGCAGCGTTCTTCAGGAGCGGAAAGATCAGCTCGGATTTGATCGCGTAGTTCACCGTCTGAGGCAGGTAGCCGCCTTCCGTCATCCGGTTCATTGAGTTTAAACCTGCCGCGACGACGCCGATCACTCGTCCGGAAGTGGAGAGAAGGGGGCCACCGGAGTTTCCGGGTTGGACCGGGGCGGAAACCTGGAGGAAACGGGGATCGTCATGTACCCCTGTGAGGGCATTCACGATACCCATGGAGATTTTAGGGTTTCTTCCGAGAACGGCAGGATCGGGAAAGCCGGCCGCAGTTACTTGAGAGGCGTAGCCTACTTCAGCCGCGGGAGCGAGACCGAGAAACCGGCCGCTCCATTCCTCCACTTTCAAGATTGCGAGATCGTTTCCCGGGTCCAGGGCGATGATGCGAGCGGGGAGAACTCCTTTATCGGTATGAACCAGGATGCGGTCGGAGTCGTGTATGACGTGATAACAGGTCACCAGATACCCCTTAGGGCTGATGGCAAATCCGGTTCCAAATTGACTCGCGTGGGCACTCGTCAAGACGAGTGCAGCCCCCGCGAGGATGGCTGCGATCCATTTCATATAGTTCTCTTTCTCGGTTCTCCGGCGATCGAATCATCGGAGGGTTCTGCCGAAGCAGGGTGATGGGTGTGTTTCAGGCACCCAAGTGTTTGTGTTATGGAAATTATAACAGAAGTGAAATGTTCCTGCAAGATTAATCTTATAATTACCATAATAATCTACCGAGACGTCCGTTGCATAGGGGAGGTGGATGCCTCATGACGGGATGATAGGCAGGCGATTTAACCTCCTGTATATAAAAGCGACCTTAACAGAGGTGATCTGCAGTGGTTCTTTGGCGGTGCTACCGCTGGTTTCAACGCATGCGCGGACATTCATTCTCCCTGTCGGCTAGAGTGGGCGTTGGCGTATCGCGGAGGATGGGAATTCGGATCAATCCGTGATGTTCAGGATTGTTTGTTCCAGAAACACCTCGGTTCGGGAGTCAGCGCTGTGCCCCCATCGTTTCTATGCGGAGAATTGCGGATTCATTCCTGGCCAACTCTTTCAAAAGCGAAACGAAATTGTAGCGCTACGGCGCACAATGTTGAGACCCAAAATATTCTTCTCCCGAAGTTTCGAAATGCCATCCGCTTCTCAATACAAATTGGTGAGCTTCGATGGCTCCTATAAATCCCGTGAGTCCAGGATCCGTAGCTGATCGGAGGTTGATCCCTTCAGCACCCATGCTGAAGGGGCCGTCGTAATTTGAACCAGCAAACCCTGACCGCAAAATCTCGGGCGCGCTTCTACAGCAATAGATAGAATATGAGATTTGCCTGGTCGCTAAAATCAGCGCCCCGGACCTTATCCGGAAGGGCTTGCGAATCTGCATCCCTTGTATTCAAAAAGAAAAAGTGGTCGGGACGACAGGATTTGAACCTGCGACCCCCACACCCCCAGTGTGATGCGCTACCAAACTGCGCCACGTCCCGCCGACTTTTTCTGCGAACAAAATTCGCGAGCGCATACTTTGAACCGTTTTTTTCCATCTGCAAGCCTGTTGTCCTTCAAAAAATGCTTTCCCCTACCATAAGATTTTTCGACTCATTCCAATATTGTGTCATGCTTGAAGGCTCATGAACAAGGAAGCAGTCAAAGTCGCGGTCATAGGTGCCAGCGGATATACCGGTCAGGAATTGATTCGGTTGCTTGTCATGCACCCGGAAGTGGAACTTGTTTCAGTGACGTCGCGTCAAGAGGCCGGGCGGCCTCTTGTGGATTTCTTTCCTCGACTGAGGGGCGCCAGTGGAATCGGTAGCCTTAATTTTATGCAGCCGGATATTGATGCTGTTGTCGCGACTGGTGCCACGGTTGCATTTCTGGCATTGCCTCATGGCGTTGCTTCCGAGTATGCCATTTCGCTTTTGGAGAAGGGTATTCGCGTGGTTGACCTGAGTGCAGACTTCAGGCTTAGGAGTCCGGATGTGTACGAGGAGTTTTACGACCATCCGCACCCGGCGCCGGCATTGCTGGATCAGGCGGTCTACGGATTACCAGAATTCTATCGGGATGAAATAGCAGGTGCGAACCTCGTCGCATCTCCGGGTTGTTACCCCACCAGCATTTTGATTCCATTGGTTCCCTTGCTTGAGAAAGGTCTCATCAAGCCTGCCAGTATCGTAGTATCAAGCCTGTCCGGAGTAAGTGGGGCGGGGAAAAAGGCGGATACTTCGCTACTCTTTGCGGAAGTGAATGAAAGTCTCAGGGCATACGGAGCTCCGAAACATCGTCACCTCAGCGAGATCGAGCAGGAATTATCCATCGCCAGTGGGGATGATGTGGTCATTAGTTTTGTACCCCACTTGATGCCGGTGACAGCGGGCATCGCGACTACGATTTTCTGTGCTCCCAGCGGAGACAGTGAATCGCTTTCTGAGAAAGTGGGCGAAGCTCTTCAGGAGAAATACAGTGACAGTCCGTTTGTTAGGATTCTTGGCGAGGGTAGCTTTGCTGACACGAAGCATGTGGTCCGTACAAACTTTATCGATGTCGGTTGGGTGGTTGATCCACGAACAGGCAGGTTGATTCTGTCGAGTGCAGAGGATAACCTCGGAAAAGGTGCCGGTAGTCAGGCAATTCAAAGTTTTAACATCATGTGTGGTTTGCCGGAAGATTGCGGACTGCTAAATTTTTAGATCAATTTCCCCACCCGTTCCATCCATGGGAAGAAAGGTATTCGAGATAAAAGGGGGCGTATGTGCCCCTGGAGGATTTAAGGCCTCGGCGATCAGCTGTGGCATTAAGAGCCTTGATGACGATCGCCTCGATCTGGCGTTGATCTATTCCGAGTTCCCAACAGTGGGAGCTGCCGTGTATACCCAGAATGAAGTGTGTGCCGCTCCAGTGCGACTGTCTTCCAGTTACCTGAAGTCTGCAGAGCCGCGGGCGATTATTGTAAACAGCGGAAATGCCAACGCGTGCACAGGGCACGATGGAATGCTTCATGCCAGGACAATGGCCAGTTTGACCAGTAAGGCGCTGGGGCTGAAACAGCGGGAGGTGCAGATATGTTCGACTGGAATCATTGGGGTGCCTCTTCCTATCGAGAGGATCGAGTCAAAAATCCAGCCGCTGGTTGAGTCTCTTGATGTGAGTTGTGATTCGGCGGCCAGAGCAATCATGACCAGTGACACGGAGCCAAAGCAGATGGCCGTGTCTGTGAAAATTGGCGATAAGAAGGTGAAAATTGGGGCGATCGCCAAAGGCGCGGGGATGATTAATCCACACATGGCGACCATGTTGTGTTTCATCACGACCGATGCCGCGATCACAAAAGCTGAGATTGTCACTGCGACGCGGGAAGCTGCGGATCTTTCTTTCAATCGGATTTCCGTGGACGGAGATATGAGCACGAACGACACGATCGTGGTCATGGCAAATCATCAAGCCGGCAACAAAACAATCACCCGAAGTGGCGAGGGTAGCGCTGAGTTCAGGGAGGCGCTGACTCAGGTGATGCAGTGTCTTGCCAAGAAGATCGTTTCTGATGGAGAGTGCGTCACCAAGTTGGTCGATGTTAAAGTCAGGGGAGCTGCCTCGCAGATGGATGCCGAACGTGTGGCGCGGGCGGTTGCCAATTCAAAGCTCGTCAAGTGCTCGTGGAATGGAAACGATCCGAACTGGGGGCGTATCATTCACGCCGTGGGTTACTCTGGTGCCCGAGTCAAGGAGGAGATGGTGGATATCTACTTCAATGGTGTGCTTGCGGCCCAGAATGGACTGGCTGCCAAAACTGATATCGATAAATTGTCCGCCGCGGTTAAAGAGCCTGAGTTTACGGTTGGAATCGATCTCAATATTGGACGTGGGGAGTTCAATATATGGACTTCGGATCTTTCGCCGGAGTATGTCGAATTCAATCGCGAGGAATACGCATTGAATCGCAAGACTTCCAAACGCTGACCTACGGGGCCGCTGGGCGTGGCTACCGATTCTTTCCTTGCTCATGCTGGGAAAGCCGTCATGTTTCCCGCTTCCCCTTTTTCCAATGGGTTCTAATTTTCAGCAGCAGATTGAGAAGGCCGCCGTGCTCCTGGAGGCCCTGCCGTACTTGCAGCAATTTCGCGGCGAGACGTTTTTGATAAAAGTTGGCGGGAGTGCGATGGACAACCCTGACCTCGTGCGTCGGTTGCTTCGTGATATCGTCTTCATGGAGGTAGCCGGAATCAATCCAGTCATTGTCCACGGTGGTGGCAAGGCCATATCCGCTGCGATGAAAGAAGCGGGGCTCGAAGCTCAGTTTGTCGGAGGGCAGAGGGTAACGACGGACGAGGCAATGGATATTGTCGAGAGAACTTTGAGCGGGGAGATTAATCCGGGTTTGGTCGAAGGGATTGAGGGATTTGGTGGTCGGGCTATTGGAGTGCCCGGGAATGAAGCCTTTATAGGCGAGCGTCTCACCGGGTGGTCTCAGGAAGAAAATCGCGAGGTGAAACTCGGCCGGGTCGGTCGGGTGGTCGGGTTTGATTTGACCCGGATTCACGCGGCGCTGGCGACTGAGATTGTTCCGGTTGTTTCACCCGTGGCCTCTGAGAAAGGTACTTCCCTGAGCCTCAACGTGAATGCAGATTTGGCCGCGAGTGCGCTGGCGGCAGAACTGAAGGCAGCTAAGCTGGTTTATCTAAGTGATGTGTTAGGACTGATGGAGGATCCCTCGAGGGAAGACTCGTTGATCCCTTCGCTGAAAGCTGAAGAGGCTGAGGGGTTGATCGATGACGGTACCATCGGCGGCGGAATGATTCCCAAAGTGCGTTCGTCGGTTGAGGCATTGAACGCCGGGGTCGGGAAAGTGCACATGATTGATGGGCGGATTTCACACTCGCTGCTCCTTGAGATTTTCACCGAGAAGGGCATTGGAACGGAGATCGTAAAATGACAGAGCCAGTAACTACAGCCTCACTGACAGACCAATACGTTCTCGGAAACTACGGTCGTTTTCCTGTGGCCTTTTCACGTGGTGAAGGCGGATACATCTGGGACGAGAGCGGGAAGAAATATCTCGATTTTGCGACGGGCATTGCGGTGTGTTCATTGGGTCATTGCCCGGAATCTATGCAGGCGGCTCTGACCGAGCAGTCTAGCAAATTGATTCATTGTTCCAATTTGTATCAAATACGGGAGCAGGCTGAATTAGCTCGATTCGTGGTTGAAACGATGGTGGAACGCCCCGGTAAGGTGTTCTTCTGCAACAGTGGCGCAGAGGCGAACGACGGATTGATCAAGTTGGCGCGAAAGCGGGCTTTCGACCGGTATGGCGTTGGCACGGCGAAGAATGAGGTCATCACCTGTCGGCAGTCGTTTCACGGGCGGACGCTCGGTGGCATTGCTGCGACAGGTCAGGACAAAGTGAAGATAGGATTTGATCCTCTTTTGCCGGGGTTTCTCCACGTTCCTTTTAATGATTGTGGAACGTTGCGGGAAGCGGTTTCCGAGAAAACGGCAGCGATTCTTTTTGAGCCGATTCAAGGGGAGGGTGGCATTAATTCCGTCTCTCCTGAATTCATGGCCACTGCGGCGGAGTTGCGGGATAAGTATGATCTGCTGCTGATGTTTGACGAAGTGCAGTGCGGTGCCGGGAGAACTGGCGACTGGTGTGGATGGCGCACAATTCTGGAGGGGACTGGAGTCGACGTGGAGCCAGATGCTGTGAGTTGGGCGAAAGGTTTTGCGGGAGGATTCCCTATCGGGGCGTTCTGGGCCAGTGATGCTTGTGCGGGCGCTCTTGGGCCTGGTACTCACGGCTCTACTTTTGGTGGTACTCCGTTGGGATCTGCGGTGTCTCTGGCTGTGCTCGAGGAAATTGAGAATTCCGGTTCGTTGCAGAATGTGAAGAGGCAGGAGCAACGGATTAGGGATGCGGTGGCGGACTGGAAGTCCCCTTTGCTCGATTCGGTTCGTGGAGTCGGCCTCATGCTGGGATTCGTTTTGAATGATGCCGCATTTGCTGATGTCCCTGGTTTTACTGAATCAGGAAAGACTCCGAGCTTATTTGTTGTCACGGAAGCGATGAAAGCCGGGATGCTGACCGTTCCGGCGGGGGAGAAGGTCGTGCGGTGGTTGCCGAGACTGAACGTGCCCGATGCTGAAGTAGATGAAGCATTAATCACTTTTCGCTCTGTGCTTGATGCACTGATCGATGGATAAACCTGAACTTCACTAGAGAGATGAAGCACTTGTTAGGAATTGAAGATTTGAGTAAGGAGGAGCTGGAGCAGCTCGTTGATGATGCTGTTGTCATCAAAGCAGAGCGCTCTCTTCACGGTCCGAAACCATTGTCAGGTCAAACCTGGGCAATGATTTTCACTAAGTCGTCCACGAGGACCCGGGTGAGCTTTGAGGTAGGGCTCCATGAGCTCGGTGCCCGACCCATGTTTCTGAATGCGAATGATGTTCAGCTTGGGCGGGGAGAACCGATCAAGGATACCGCAAGAGTGCTCGGGCGGATGGTTCATGGTGCTGTGATTCGGACCTTCGATCAGCAGGACGTGGTCGACTTTGCCAATTTCAGTGGAGTTCCTACGATCAATGCGCTGACTGACGAAGAGCATCCCTGCCAGATATTGGCCGATCTTTTGACGATGCGGGAGTTGGTTGGCGGCTGGGAGGACCGAAAAGTGGTATTTGCCGGTGATGGCGATTGCAATATGGGGCGCTCATGGGCCTGGGCTGCGAAACGCCTTGGTTTTGAATTGATCATCGCGGCACCGGCCAAATTCCAGCCGGATGCGGAATTTATGGAGCGATTGGGTGAGGCTCCGGTTATTCTGACTGAAGACATGGATGCGGCAGTAGAAGGTGCTGACGTTCTCTACACTGATACATGGGTGAGCATGGGGAAAGAAGCCGAAGCGGAAGGCCGATTGAGGGTTCTAGCTCCGTTCCAGCTTAACGAGAGGCTAGTGAAGCGGGCAAACCCCGGAGCAATCGTTCAGCATTGTCTGCCAGCCTACCGAGGTAAGGAGATCACTGAAGATGTTCTGGAGTCTCATGCTGACGAGATATTTCAGCAGGCTGAAAATCGTCTGCACGCTCAAAAGGCGATTTTATTGGCGCTGTCTGCTGAGCAATTGACGTGATCTCTTGCTGACGAATGCTGGAGGGAATCTCCGGTCACGACGGGACGGGGGTTGTTCTTCGTCTCATGGTTGTGTTAGCCTGAGCAGGCATGTTGCTTCGCGTCCTTACTGTCTCTATTGTTCTATTCTGGCTGGGAAGTATTGGATGGCTTTGCTCTGTCATTTGGGCTCCTCCCGAATCCCGGATGGCTGAGGTTGATTCGAGAGAGGTTTACGACGTTTTTTTCAATTGGAACGACTCGACCTCGATGACGCTTTTGGAAAACGGCGCGCGCCGGGGCACTATTACAATAGCAGGCGGCTCGGGGATCGATTCTGAGGGCGGAGTTTTTTCAAACTTGCTCTCCGGCTCGGGCACATTGGAGAAATTTGACCCGGTCGAATCGACAACCACAGTTGATCTATTCTGGAAGGGGCTCTTGGAATTCGATAGAGAAATTAGTCTGCGTGGAGGTGAACTTTCGATCCGGATTCCGAAGCAGCAGTTGTCGACGCATTTGTCATATTCGGGTGAGCCGTTGAGACTGGATGCCAGCGCTTCGATAGGGGGGCAGGAGATTTTTAAAATTGGAGGTGGAGAGAATGATGCATCAGCATTGCCCCTGCATCTACTTCCGATGGGTTCCATGGTTGGTGGGCTGTCTTCGGTGAATCCTTCCAATTTAAAGTGGGAGAGCGAAGCCCGAATGGGGAACTTTTCTTTTGGGGGGCGGGACATGCGTGCTTATCTGCTGATTCTTCGTGCGGTGGATCAGGATCAAGTGATTCGTGTCTATTTGAGCGAGGTCGGCGAGCCTCTGAGAATTGAATCGGACTTGGGGTTTGAAGCGGTTTCTGAGATTCTGGTGCCGCTGGATGCCTACCGGAATCAGCAGAATCTGAATAGCGATGATTGAAATAGAAAATCTTTCCATGCGTTACGGTGAGCTACTGGCGCTTGATGGGCTCGATCTGAAGATTGAGCGAGGTGAGTTTTTTGCCTTCCTGGGGCCGAATGCAGCGGGGAAGACTACGACCATAAAGCTGCTGACAGGCCTGATGCGGCCCACAGGTGGAGTGGCGCGAATCTGCGGATTCGACATCACGCAGCAGCCGATCGAGGCGAAGCGGCGCATCGGGTACATACCCGATGTTGCTGAGTTTTACGACAAACTGACGCCGGTCGAGTTCATGTCATTTATTGCCGACCTCTTTGAAGTGGATCATCGATTGGCTGTAAAGCGAGCTCCTGAACTGATGGAGCAGTTTTCGCTGATCCCTTACAGTCGGCAGCGGATTGAAAACTTGAGCCATGGGACCCGCCAGCGTTTGGCGATCGCTTCCGCTCTTTTGCATGATCCGGAGGTGATTATCATTGATGAGCCTATGGTGGGGCTGGATCCCAAAAACGTTCGTGTGGTCAAGGAGGAGCTTAAGGCTCGTAGTCGTGCCGGGACCACAATATTTCTTTCGACCCACCTCCTAAATGTGGCCGACGAGTTGGCTGACCGAGTCGGGATTATCAATCATGGAAGGCTGTTGGCGCTCGGAAATGTCGATGAAATTCGGAAGCAGGTGGAAGGGGGCGAAAACAGGACTTTAGAAGAAGTATTTCTGGAGATTACAGGCGAGGCAGTGGATTCTGACTAAAGCTGACTGAAATCTCTCTTTTTTTCTTTACAGATTTGAGGAAATACCGCAAGAACGACGCCTTCCAATTTACCAAAGAAAACAAAACTACCCATGTCACAAACGATGTCATTCCTCCGATCCAAGCGCCACCTTCTCGCTCTCGGTATAATTCTCCTAGTTACCCTGATTGCCCCTGATCTCCGGGCACAGGAAGGAGATGCTCCCGTCGAAGAAACTAAGACCTTAATGGACAAGATTTTCGATGCTGGTGTCTTTATGCTGCCGATCGCAATTCTTTCTGTGATGATGATCACTCTTGCGGTTTTCAACATGCTTCAGCTTTCAAAGAAGAAGTTTGTTCCTCAGGAGCTTAGGGAAGCGGTTATTGCCAACATGTCTGATGTCAAGGTGCGCAGCTCAATCGATATTTCGGCGCAAGACCCCTCTTATCTGGGGCGTCTTGTCGCAACGGCCTACCCTCTGGTAGACGCGACTGATCCAGAGAATCTTGGTCGCTCTCAAGTGGAGGACGCTATTGCCGATTTCTCCATTCGTGAAAATTCGAGATACATGTCATGGATCGGCTACTTTTCCGTGATTGCCCAAGCGGCACCGATGATCGGACTTTTCGGCACTGTGGCCGGTATGATCATGGCGTTTGATACCATGGGGCTCAGCGGTGGTGCAGACCCGAGTGCTCTCGCCGGGAATATCTCGTTGGCGCTGATGACCACTGCAGGTGGTCTCGTCGTCGCCATTCCGAGTATCTTCTGCTTCTATATCTTTAAGAACCGCTTCAACAAGTTGGTGGGTGAGGCTCAAGAGGCAACTATTGAGGGGCTCGATTACGCAGTCGCCGCGGTGAATGCCGACCAGCAACTTGCGAAGGTTCCTGAAGGTATCTCAGAGGGCTAATTTGAAATTCAAATTCTTTAAAGGATCGACCTTGAGAGAATATTCCCGTACCTTTAGAGGCATAAATTATGGCGTCTGAGAAACTGAGAGCTTCGACTGAGAGCCTCGATGGAGAGGAACTCGAGATGGACATGTCGTCGATGATCGACTTGGTCTTCCTGCTTCTCATTTTCTTCATGGTCAGTTCTCACCTGATCACGGTTGAGATCGACAAGCGAGTGAAGCCTCCGACGGCAAAGAATGCGCAAGTTGCCAAGAATGCGACGGGGCGTGTGGTTGTCAATGTATTGGCCGATGGAACAGTTTGGGGGCAGGGGCAGGTAGAATTGCCCAGTTCTGATGCCATCACCGATTATGTGGATCAGGCAAAGCAGCGCCTGGACAATTCAGGTCTCAAGACTCGCCTGCATTTGCGTGCTGATAAGGGGGTTGATACCCGAGTGATCAAAAAGGTGGTGCAAGCTGCCGGTGATGCCGGAGTGGCTGATGTCATTTTTGGAAGTTTCGTAGTAGAACGTTAAGAATTTTAGCTGAACGAGTGTATGGCTTCGCGCAGAAAAGCACCCAAGGAAGAGGATCCAACTTTAGACATGTCGTCTCTGATTGACGTCAGCTTCCTTCTCCTGATTTATTTCCTGGTCACATCGACGCTGGACCCCAAAGAGGCGGATCTGGGTATGACTATGCCCACAAGCACTTCGAGTGGAGCCGCTGATGTTGAGATCGACCAAATGACGGTCGAAGTGAATGGTTCCGGGCATATTGTCTTGAACGAAGAAGTCCTGGACACAGACGCAGACAATCGGGACGTGCCTCAGTTGCTCGATCGTCTGAAGACATATGCGGAGAGCGCCCGCCTTACTGATTCAAAGCCGATGATTATTATCGCGGCTGATGACGCAGCGAAGGGGCAGCGCTTTATTGATGTGTTAAACGCTTTGGCTGACAAGGAAGTCGACATTAGAAACGTCACGATATCGGGCTTTCAGGAAGAGTGAGCATAGCTGCACTGGAAAGGTGCTTTTTACCGGGAATGATCAGAAGAAAACCGAAACAGACCGATGGTGGGCATGCCCGGTTGGATATTTCTTCACTGATTGATGTCAGTTTTCTGCTGTTGATCTATTTTCTGGTGACTTCGACTCTCGATCCGAGGGAAGGCGATATTGAGATGACCCTGCCGACGCCGGGCGTGAATCATGTGACGGTTGATCTTGATTTTCCGAAGGTCTTCGTCAACTCGGCTGGAACCGTTTTAATGGGAGACGACGTGCTCGACACTGACATTGATAGCCGGACGCTGGCGATGCTCGAAGACCGGCTCCGGACTTACGTTGAGGCCCATCAGATTTTTGGCAGTAGTGCCGGTCCCACGGTCGAACTAGATGTAGACGACTCGGTTGAGGGGCAGCGCTTTATAGATGTATTGAATTGTTTTGCCGGCGTCGGCATTAGCGATGTGAGGCTCGTCGGCTTTCACAACGAGTAGAGTTTTAGAATTATTTTTTCAGGATGAATATTGAATGGATCAAGCGAGCAGTAGGGCTGCTCACCGTAACCGCCGCTCTTGCCTTGTCGCCTGCGATAGGCCAGGAAGAAAGTAGTATCGAAGACCTCAGCGTTGAGGAGCTTTACGAGAAAGCCGGGCAAATGGCGATGTTCGGCAATCATGTTGAAGCATCGAAGATGTACGAGCGCATGATTGAACTCTCGAATGGCATGGAGACGCTGTTTGAGGACTATGGGTCACAGGCTGGTGGTATCTTTTTTGATTATGGAATGACGCTTTTGCCCCAGCAGCGGTGGGAGGATGCAAAGATTGCTTTTGATACTTGCGTCAGGTCTGACGAGATCGCCAAGGAAGTAGAGTCACCCATTAATTCGCAGAATCCGCGGAAAGGACTGGGCAAGTTTCAACTCGGCTTTTGTGAGTCCCAATTGGGAAATTACGATGCTGCCATTAAACTCTATGACGAGTATATTGCAGCGAACCCAACGCAGGACGAACTCAGGCAGGTTTACGCGAGCTATCGCCTTCGATATGGCGCTGCGTTGATGAAAGTTGGCCGTGGCGCCGAGGGGATTGCTTCGATTCAGGAATTGTTCGACGTTCGGAAAGAGCGGGGGATCTCACCGCAATTCCTGATGCAAGGAGTGCTGGAGTTGGGGTTGGCTTGGGTGGAACAGGCTAAGGCCGCCGGTTCGGATGAAGCGGCCTTGGAGAAAATTGAGGGGCAGGTGCATGATTTTCTCGATAAAAACGAGTCAGTTGTTGTTATCGCTCCACTGGACCAATACCGCTTTGGATTTGTCGAGCGTCTGCGCAAACTTGGTTTTGAGTCCACAAAGGCGGGGATGTACACGGCGGCCCTCCGTTACTTTGCTCTCGCTCCGACTTTTGAAGATGTGAAGGAAGATATCAATCTGACTTTGGCGCGGCAGCCAATTGGATCAGGGGTCCCTTCCCAGTATCAGCTGCTGATCGATAAAATTGCTGAATCTGAAAAGGCGCCGCTTCATCCGGACGCTGAAACTCTACGTGTCGTTGCAAACTGCTGGGTGAGCATTGAGAACTACGCGGCCGGACGAGTCATCTACTGGAATCTCGCAGAGCATTATCCCGATGCTCCGGAGGAGGCGAGAGCAGAGATTTTGCACGAAGCAGCCCGGCTCTCATCAATGATGGGCGACTATACGGCGGCTCAGTATTTCGGCGAAAAGTTCATGGCTGAGATGCCGGAAGACCATCAATTGAAAAACAATGTTTCGACTTTCATGCTCCAGTCTCTTTTTACTTCGGGGCAGTATGAGCAGGTCATCACGATCGCTGAGCGCGTTCGCGAGCGCTACGAACTGGGAGTTTCTCAACGCGAATTGGCTGATTTCCTGTATCCCATGGCTCTATACATGACAGGAGAGCATGAACGAGCAGTTGATCCGTTTGCCGACTATGTGAAGGGGTACCCTGACGGGAGAAATATTGAACCGGTGATGTATCACCGTCCCAGTAGCATGCTGATCCTCGGGAAAATGCGCGACGCAGCTGAGCGTTACGAGGAGTTTTTGAAAAAGTTTCCGGCTTCGGAAAGATTTCTGGACACGGCACTTTCGGATCTGACGATCGCCCGATTCAATCTCGAAGACTATCCCGCTGCGATCGCGGCGTCTGAGCGCCTACAGGCGGAGAAGCCTGACTCGATACATCTTGGGCGAACTCTTAATATCACTGGAGATGCCTACCTCGTGCAAGCGGGGAGTCTGGGTAAGGGGCAGGACGACGAGAAGGCAGCATTGCGATTGAATGCGAGAGAATTTTACGTGAGGGGATTTGAGACTTCGAGAGCCGCCCAATCGACTGACGAGGCCCGTGCGGATTATCACAAGAGTATCGCTGCTGAAGGGCTTTGGAAAGCTGCCGATCAGTACTATCAGGATGGTGAGCTCGCGAAGGGTATCGAACTATACGATTCTTTCTTTCCTGATTACGTCGGAACTTTCTGGGAGCCTCAGATTTCGATCTTCTCCCTTGAGCACCTCGAGACCGTAGAGCGTGGAGAAGAGGGGCTTGTCCAGGTGGAGAAGATGATTCTTTTGCTCGGTGGAAAGCCGCCCGAGGAGCAGGATCTGACTTTGCTGCGTCAGGCAATTGGTTCCTACTCAGAGGCGTCCGTTCGCATTCGGGGAGTTGAGGCAACTGTAGCGACCCTTGGAGCGTTTCCAGGTATAGCTCCTACCAATCAGGCTCTTCAGACATGGCTCAAAATCCAGCAGGTGATCGTGTTGGAAGGGGCCCGCAAAGGGGTCGAGAAAGACTCTCCTGAGTATGCCGCAATTGAAGGGCAGGTTGGTGAGATTTTTGAGGCGCTTCGGTTGTATGAGAAGCGAGATCTTTCAGAATTTGCCCTGCGGGAAATTGGTCGATATTTCTCCGGAACGGACAACCCGTTTCTTGGAGTTCCCTACTTTGAGGAATTACTCGCCCGGACGAACCCTGAGGCGGATGTCTTTAAAGGGCTTGCGGAAATGGAACTGGGTGTGATCGAGATGCGCGCTGCTGATCCTAGTGAGATTCAATCAGCGCGGGAGCGTTTCCGGAGGGTCATTGACGTCTACAAAGACGGTGAACTGGTGCCGCAAGCGCACCTCAATCTGGCCAAGTTGTTCATTAAGAACAAGGAATGGAAAGATGCTCTGGCAGAACTTGGTATCATTAACAAGCAGAAGAATTTCTTCAAAGGTGATCGAGCCAAGAGGGCCGAAGCGGGCTTCCTGATGGGTGAAGTGTTGGATGAAATGGATGACCCGGCGGGCGCCAATCAGGCGTATCTGGCAGTGGTTTCGACCTATGGTGCTTATCCTGACTGGGTTACCCAGGCCTGGGAACGATACATCCCCAACAGTGTTGCCGATTTTGAGAAGATGCCGACCTCAACTCCAGAAGAGCAGGTGGATAAAAGAAAGCGTGAGATTGCTCTCTACCGCCTGACCCGAAAATTTCTGTTTCAGTGGCAGGATTGGACTGACGAGGTAGCTCCTACCGGTGCCTTGAGGCGTCTTCGAAGAGATATTGAGGACATGAAAAATGAGTTGGGAATTACGCCGGAGGAGGAGCAGCAGATCCTCTTTGATCTGGGACTCTCCGAAAAGAAATAGGACGCGAAGTGCGAATTTTGGAATTGATACAATCATGAGTAAGATGACACGTTTTTTGCTTCTGGGATCGCTGCTGTTAGTGGGCGGCGCGGGAGCTCAAGTTAAAGAGACTCCAGCCACTTTGGGGCTGCTTGAGGGGGGGAATCCGCGAGGATTTGTTCAAGGTTCAAACGATCAAGGGATCTTGTTTGCAACTGCTTCCGGGTCGAGAGGACAGCTGGTGCCCTATACTAAAATCAGGGGAGAGGGGCTGGATAAGTTAATTCGTTTTGACGAACGCACTGAGGCACTCTCCGAGGCACGGGTGATGTTCGGTGAAGGGCGCTATGATGAGGCGGGAGAAGCCTTTGGTGTTGTCGCCAGAAATTACGCGATCATTATTTCGGCTCCCCAGAATTTTGCGTCGGAGGCGTTGTTTTATCAGCTTGAGTGTCTTCGTCGTGCCGGGAAATTCGCTCAGTTGGGCCAACTCATGGAGGCACCGGTCGTAGTGACGGTGGAAACCAAATTGAGTGACTTCTACCAGAAATCTTTCGAGTACCAAAAGCTGTGGGCCCTGCTGGGTCAGAAGGATATTGAGGGATTGCGCACTGCGTTAGCAGCGTATCAGCAGCCAGTGCTTGGGGATGCTAAGCTGTTGCCAACGGCAAATTTCAATGTTTTGCCTCCGGCTGAGCTGGCACAGCTTGGGTATCTGAGGGCTAAGGTTTTCGAAGCCGATGGAGAAACTGAAAAGGCAGGTAGCGATTTCTATCGCGCCTTTACTTTGGCCTACGGCAACGATCCTATGGTGTCAAAGCTGGCCATGGGCGCTTCGATGCAAATTCAGATTCAGAACCCGCTTATCGCCAGTGATGATAAGGCGGCAATCTCAGAACTGCAGAGCGTGGCTTACCTCTTCAGTAAACGTTTTGGGGATGAAACCATGCCCGCTGAACTGAAGGCCTTTGCGATCAGACCATCGGTGCCGGTTCCTGTGATCGCCCCGGATGCAGAAATCGAGGCCGCTCCAGCTGAGCCGGAAGAAGCTCCTGTTGAAGCTGAAGAAGAGAAGGGCAAAGGAAAGGGCAAAGAGAAGGCTAAATAAACTTCGTCTCTGACTTTGTCCTAGAGGGTAGGTGAGAGTTAATCACTTTTTCTGATTTCACCAGGATCGAATGTCCTCTTTGATCTTGGCTCGATTGAGCCAAATTAGCAGGAAAATGGGCAGAGCCGCCAGCCAGATCAATCCTACGACTGCACCCACTTTTACTGCTACTGCGGTGAACTGATTCAACGTTGCCCCCCCATCATCTCCGAGCGCACCGGAAGACGTCATGATCGACATTTGGAGTTTGGTAAGTGACATGCTTGCGTAGGTGGTGTAGCTCCCGACGAGCATTTTAGCCACCGCCCAGATCTGAAGTAGAATGGACGCTTTCGGCTTGCGTTTGAGAAGCATAATACCGCCAGAGAGCAGTGCGATGCCAAGGACGGCTGCTGCGATCGATCCTTGAATGGAGATTGTCGACAATTGTTCGAGGTAGGCGTCTACGGACATTTGATCACTACCTTGAGCGACAAACTTCTCCATTTGATTTTTGGTGATGATCAAGCTGAACGGTGCGATGGCCGCCTGAGCGCATCCCAGGGCACCGAAAACAATAGCAATGATTCCGAGCGTTTTATGCCAGCGGGAACCTGTTTTGCTTTGGGCGTGGGCAGCGATAGGCGGGGGTGTCGATTCTTCCATGATGTGATGATGCTAATGCGGAATCCTTGTATGAGTCAATCAGCGGTGGCGGGGATTTCGGGTTGCGGAGTGCAGCAATCGAGTTGATGCAGTTGAGTGATGAAACTGGCGCTACCCAACCCTACAGGACCGGTTTTTGAATGGTCTGCCGAATTGAGAGACGCGGGAATTCGAGAGTCCCGTCGAAGTCCTAGAGGGCGAATGTTGCTTCCTCTTCATCGTCATCAAGATGATATGGTACAGCGCATGGTGAACTTTCTTCAGCCAGGGACTTATATACAGCCCCATTTGCACCCCCGCGATGGGGCGACCGAGACGATTATGGTGATGGAGGGGGAGATGGGGTTCTTAACGTTCGATGAAGACGGCGAGGTTATATCCACTCATCGGTTGGGGACGGGCAGCATGATTGATATCGAGGAGCGGGTTTGGCACGGTGTTCTGGCGTTGGCTCCTGACACGATCATCCTTGAGATCAAGCGGGGACCCTATGACGATTCGGACAAGGTATTTGCCGATTGGGCACCGGGTGAGGGGGATGCCGATGCGAAAAAATACAGGGAGACCCTTGAGTCGCTCTTTTTCGAGGCGGCCTAGTTCTCAGTGGGGATTACTGTAAGCCAACCGGGACAAAGACCAATTTTTCCCAGACTTCCATCTGGGTCTCCTGAGAGAACAAAAGTTCTGAGGACATCAGGGAGAACAGCGTGATGCTGAATCCTGCGAACAGATGAAAGAAAAAGACGCCGAAGCCTTTGGCCGTAGTGCATCCATAGACTGCTGAAATGAACATGGAGAGAAATATCGCGGCGACAGGAATGCCCGCCATGAGGAGCGTCGAGTTGTTGTCAAATCGCGAGGATAGAAGGAAATAGGCTAGAATCAAAATGGTCCCGACTATCCAGCTGCCAGCGAATCCAACCATTGCTATGACGGGATTGCCCTTTCCCGCGATGATCAATCCGGACAGCCAGAATCCGACTAAAAGGGGCGCGATAGAAACTGCCGTAGAAATTTGGAAGAGTTTACGTTTCTCCGGAGGCCACAGCGTTTCATCTGGAAAGCTCCGATGATACAGGGGCGAGAAGAGCAATTTTTGGCGCGAGCGCAATGAAAGCTGGTCGACCGAAACTTCGCGTGCTTCTTCGGTAATAGGATCAATTAGAATCAGAGCTTTTTGTTCGAAGTCGAACGAAGCGGCTTCTCCGGCAACGGTAGAGCCGTTCTCCAATTCCCAAGCGCTCACGGAGGTGACTACCGAAAGAAGCAGGATGACAATGTGAGTCAGACGCATGCTAGCTCAAATCCCCTCAATCGTGCTCAGAGCGGGGATTCCGCCCCAGAAGCTCGCGAAGCGCGAGACCGGGAGGCTTTTGCTCGTAGAGAACGGCGTAGGCCTGATCAATGATAGGAGTCCTTACGTTGAGCCGGTGGGAGAGGTCGTGTGCATTCTTGGCATTGGGGACCCCCTCCGCTACCTGATTCATCTCGGCCACAGCTTCATCAAGAGTTTTTCCGGAACCGAGCATGCGTCCAAAGCGATTGTTTCGGCTGTGAACACTGTAGCAGGTCACGATGAGATCCCCGATTCCGCTCAGGCCACGAAAGGTCTCTTCTCTGCCTCCCAGGGCGACCCCGAGTCGTGTCATTTCAGCCAGTCCGCGAGTTAACAATGCCGCTTTGGCATTGTCTCCGAGGCCGAGGCCGTCCGCGGCTCCTGCTGCGATGGCAAAGACGTTCTTTACGACGCTACCCAATTCGATGCCGATGACGTCGCTACTGGTATAGGTTCGGAACCATGGCAGTGTGAAAATTTCCTGGGCACGTGCAGCGACTTCGGGATCCTCTGATCCTATGGTAGCGAGTGTTGCCATGCGCCGGGCAACTTCCTCGGCGTGACTTGGGCCTGACAGGACTGCGACGGGGTTGTTAGGGAAAAACTCGTGAATGAGTTCATGCATGAGGGCACCGGATTTTGGGTCCAGTCCTTTGGTGCAACTGATGATGAGAGTGTCATCTTGGATCCCGACTTCAGCCAGTTGACCAAGAACGAGCCTGGCGACCTGAGAGGGCACAACCAGGAGAATGACATTACGTTTCGCCGCTTCAGCGATCTCGACAGTGCTGCAGACAGTTTCGGGTAAATCTATCTCGGGTAGATACCTCGAATTTCTGTGATTCTGGTTAACGTCATCGCGAACGGACGGATCGTTAGAGTAGAGCAATACGTCGAGGCCTCGGTCGGCCAGAGCAATGGATAGGGCGGTTCCCCAACTTCCGCCTCCAAGAACTGCAGCATTTTCGGTCATAAAATTACTCTGATATAGTGGATTGATTTTTGGGAGCCGTCCGGGGTTCTTCACCCCGTTTGAGCCGCCCGATATTGCTGCGGTGTTTCCAGATGGCCAACAAACACACAAATAGGGCAAATGCCAGTTTAGCTGGGTCAAACTCCTTTGAAAAATAACTTTCGATCAGGACCGTGACCGGAATAGCGATAGCGGCTGCGATGGAACCGACTGATACATACCGCGAAACTCTGACGCCAACAAGCCAGGCTAAGACCGCCACAAAAATGGCTATCGGCATGATCGGAGCGACTGCGCCAGCCGTGGTGGCGATACCTTTACCTCCCTTGAATCCCAGCCAGAAGGTGTAGTTGTGCCCCAGGATGGCGGCAATCGAGGTTGCTATCGGCACGATCAACGAATCGGATATGATGAGGGCTATAATGACTGGCGTCATTCCCTTAAAGATGTCGAGGGCAAGCACTGTAATTCCGATTGGCTTTCCTAAGGTCCGAATCACATTGGTCGCCCCGATGTTGCCGCTGCCATGATCGCGGATGTCAATACCCTTCAACTTTCCCGCGAGAAATCCGAACGGAGTCGCTCCGATAAAGTAGGCGAGGGGTAGAGGCCACCAAGTTTGTAATATCTCGATCAATCCAGGCATGAAAATCAACGGAGTCCTAATGTGAAGGGGGCAGGGGATTCTGTCCAGCAACGGATTTGTTTGCGACGGAAGGATTTCAGGTCAAAATGAACTCCACAGTGCGATCAGCGGCACCCCGGTGTCGCTTCATGGATGCGGCCCCGCGATGGGCCATGGCGATGCTCTCATCTGGCTGGTCGAAGAGTTTTTCCAAGGCATCAGGTAGGGCGCCATCTCCGTCCAGTTGCAGTATTCCGTTCTCAGATTTCAATTCGGCAACGACTTCGGAGAAGTTCTGCATATGGGGACCCACCACAGTGGGTTTGCCGCTTAGGATTGGTTCGACAGGATTCTGGCCTCCCATGCCCCGGAAGCTTTTTCCAATCACTACGACTTCAGCCAGATGGTACCAAGCCCGCAGTTCACCAGTGGTGTTGGCGATCCATATTTTTTCTTTTGAAACTGACGGGTCAACGACCTCCACTGAACCCTGTTGACTGTTCGACTCTACCCTGTTGAGTGCCGTCTTAAGTATGGGGGCGAAGCCAAGGGAGGCGAGTTGATTGGCAATTTCCTGTCCCCGTTCCGCGTGCCGGGGAACAATCACTAGCTCTAAGTTGGGGACCTTTTCTCGCAAAAAAGGCAGAGCGCTAGCGAGGAGTTGTTCTTCACCATCGTGGGTTGAGCCGGCCAGGAGGATCCTGTGGTTTTCAGGCATGCCTGTCCTGGTGAGCCATTGCTGGAGCTCCTCCGTTTTCGACTGATTTGTCCCAGATTCCGTATTGTCGAATTTTACGTTACCAAGAACCTGAATTCTATCATTGGGTATTCCGAGAGAGGCCCATCTCTCAACATCGGAATTGAAGGGGACACTGACCCTGTCTAGAAGCGAGAAAACCGGTTGAATCAGCGGCAAAAACTTGAGGTAGCGCTGTTGAGACCGACGGGAGAGCCTGGCGTTGGCCAGTTTGACGGGAACTCCGCGCTTCTTCAATTGCCTGACGAGGTTGGGCCAGACTTCGGCCTCTACGAGGATCAGTTGTTCAGGATTGATGAGACGGATTACGCGTGCAGTGACGAATGGAAGGTCAATCGGGTTGTGAATGACGGTCACATTCTTGCTGGCCTGCTCGCAGGCGACGCTGAAACCAGTCGTGGTTGTCGTACTGAGAACCACCTTGCGTTCGGGCACTCTGGCATGAAGCGCTTCGACAATTTTCTGTGCGAGTAGAATTTCACCCACGCTGACAGCGTGAATCCAGATAGGTCGCTGGCCATCAAAATCTGCCAATGTCTCTCGCTTGTACCAGCCGAGCCGCTGGGTGAAATTTCTGGCAAGGCCGCCCCTGCGAAAGCCTTTAATCAGAAATGAGGGCAGCCCCAGCAGCAGAACCACCGGGAGAAGAAGGTTGTAAATCAGGTAGACGAGAAATCGAGGCATGGAGCCGGAGAGGATTCAGGGAGCAGGAGTCAAATAGCTCACTCGTGTATTGCTGTATATTTTCTCTTTTGCAACCTCCCAAAGAATTGATTCGGGAAGAGGCGATCGGGCGAAACTCTCGAGCACGAGCAGACCCGAAGGTTTTAAAATTCCGGACAACGCCTCGCTGTTGAGCAACTCGCTGAGCCGAGTTTCGGTTTCCTCGTCGCGGGCATAGGGTGGATCGGCGAAGATGAGATCAAATGCGTCCTGTCGGCTTCCGGCAGAGATAAAAGCCCGGACATCGCGGTGATGAACCCGGCCTCCCGACAGTCTGGTCTTTTTCAGGTTTTCCTCAATGATTTGCGTAGCAGGGGCGCTGGAGTCCACGAAATCAGCTGATCGGGCTCCGCGGCTCAGTGATTCGATCCCCAGCGAGCCCGATCCGGCAAAGAGATCTAGGACGGCGGCCTCAGGGATCCTCCCTCCAAGTGAGGAGAACATAGCCTCCCTGACCCTGTCAGTAGTCGGACGGGTCAGACTTTCGGGGACTTTGAGAGGAAGGCTTCCAGCAGTTCCGGCAATGATGCGCATGGTGTAGGGACGGTCGGGAGAGATTATCCCAAGGTTTTCTACTCTCCAATCGTTAATATGCTGGATCGGGCGTTCCAGAGGCATTTTTGCTGGAGAATGAAGTGATTATCGGGGACAATCTCCGATTGGAAACGTTGAATGCCTCATAACGACAGAAATCTTTCGATCGATCTTCTTTATACCCTCCTGAAATGCGCTGGATACGTAGGCTTTTCCTGATTGTTTGTCTCGTCCTGACAGGGGTAGCTATCTGGGGCGGCGTCTACACGCGGAAACTGGGCTTCACTGAAAGTTGGAGAAACGCGATCGAGGGAGAGTTTGAGAAGCGTGGGTACTACATCGAGATTGAAAAAATTACGCTCGGGGCATTTCGCGGCCTGGTGGCTGAGGATGTGGTTTTCTATCAGGATTTTCGCAAAGAAGTGGAGTTGGCCAAGCTGGACGATGTGTATCTCGACGTGGATCTAAGCAAAATTCTAAGTAAGCAAATCTCTGTCAATACGCTCGACGTTGAAGATGCCCGTCTTTCGCTGCCCTTGGATCCGGCTGATCCAGATGGGCCGCGCCTGAATGTAGATGATTTGTCAGGCCGAATCGTGATTACCGAAAGCATGATCGAGATTGTCTCCGCTGCGGCGTCTGTAGCCGACATTGATCTGGAGTTGACTGGAACCCTGTTGCGCCCGGCAAGAGAGGATGGCGTTGAGGAGGAAGCTTTGTTAGCTAATGAGGATGCCTTCGTCACGCGAAGAAAGCAGATTCAGAGGGTCATCGGTGAGATAGCGAAGTATGAGTTTCTTCGGGATGGGCCGCGAATTGCGATCGAATTCCGCGGAGACCTCGAGGATCTCGCAACGATGACGGCGCGAGCTCGAATTGAGGCCGAACACTTCAGGCGTATAGGTCAGACCTACGAGGTGGAGCGATTGGACGGAAAGTTTTTCTTCAATGGAATTGCCAATGAGGCTGAGATTGAGGAACTACATATTCGTGACAATAAGGGAGAGCTTTCAATGACAGGCCAGTGGTCGCAGGAAACTAATCATCTGGAGTTTGATCTCGAATCAGATGTGGATGTGTCAAAGTTAGTAGGAGTGTTTGTGAATGATCGAAAATTGGGAGAAGTGGTGTTCTTTGCCCCTCCTCATATTCAACTGAGCGGTTATCTCGATTTGAACCGGTTCGGTGAGGCGGGAATAATAATTCCGGGAGAGGTGATGGGGCAGTTTCGGGCGGAGCGATTCGTGACTAGGGGAACAGTTTTTGCAGGCGTTAACTTTGGTTTCAGCGCTGAGGGGGAACGATTTTATATCCGAAACCTCCGGCTGGATCACAAGAGCGGGGTCGCTTTTCTCAACTTGAAATATGAGCCGGGGAATGACACGCAGAGCATTCAATATCATACGGAAGTGAAACTCGATCCTCAGGTGTTTCGTCCATTCTTTTCAGAGAAAGGACGGAAGTTGCTCGATAAATGGGATTTTGGCGAAGCTTCGACTGTCTATGTGGCTGCCGTGGGGCAGGGCAGTGACTGGGACCATCATGAGTGGGTGAACAAAGGAGTGGTTGACCTTCGAAATTTCAGACTCAACGGCGTTGCATTCAGGGAGCTAGAAGCGGAGTTCGACAGCGAGGCCGGGTACCTCTGGCTTCGTGATATCACAATGGCGAGAACCGAAGGAGAAATTGTGGCGGAAATGGCGCAATTTTCTATCGCTGAAAAGCAATGGAATGTTAAGGGCGTAGTGTCGACAGTAGATTTGATTGAAGGGGCTCGAGCCTTCAATCCGAAACTGGCAAACAAATTGCAGGTTTATCAGTTTGAAACTCCGCCCACTGTTCGCCTGACTGGACTTTTTGATGGGCGACTGCCCGAGGATGTTGGCGATGAGCCGCGGAACAGTAAGTTCTCTGCGTCGTTCAAGTGTGACGGTGTTGGGCGGTATGAATTCCTTGGAAAGACGCTGGAGTTGGCGACACCGAAAGGCAGCCTGGAGATTGAGGGTAGCAGAGTGCATCTCACGAAGTTGACCGCAGGGGTTCTCGGTGGTGCGATCGAAGTGGAATATGATGCGCTGGATGTTTTGTCTGAGGACAAACCATATAACGCGACGGTCCGGATAAGCAGGGTGCCGCTGGAGGCCGTGACGAGGCACTATGGCGATACTGAAGTTGCCACTGGAGAAGTGGATGCGTTCTTTAGTCTATCCGGAACAGAAGGGGATATTTCGGGGCTCAATGGGCATGGTGCGGCCTCGATTGAAAATGGAGAGTTGTTTGCGATGCCGTTGCTAGGGGCACTCACCAGTGTTATCCAAGTATCAGGTTCGACTGATGGAGTGGCGCGAGAGGCTCAGGCTACTTTCAGTATTGAAGATGGAGTATTGAGCACTGACGATTTCGTCGCGTTGACCGACAATATGTTGGTGAGGGGCGCCGGTAGTGTTTCTCTGATCGATTACACGGTGGATCTGGAAGCTGTGGTCAACACCCGGGGTGGGTTTTCGCAGTCTTTGTTGACTCCCGTCAGTGAGCTTCTGACTTTTTCGGGATCGGGGACAGTTCAAGAGCCGATCTGGAAGGCCAAGCACATTTCGAATCTCGGTAAAGTTCCGGCGCAGGTCATTACCGAGATGACGAATATTCCTATCGAAGGATTGAAGCTCCTCAGCCAGGGTTTGCTCGGCCATGGTTTTTTTGGGAGTCCAGAGGGCGGGAATGAGGCAGCCGGCATTGACCCTGAACGCGGTCGAGTCACCAGTCCAGGCGAGGGGCTTCGGAGAATCGGTCAGGGGTTGTTTGGCGCACAGGGCGAGCACTCTGAGCGCGGGGGCGCTGAAGGAAGAACTATGCTATTTCCGATCCTGCAGAATCGCGAAGAGAGTAGTCGCGAGGAGTGACTCAATTTCTTCTTGGCATTGAGTGTGTCTCGCCTCATTCAGTCTTAGACTGCCCGGAGCCCCCACATTTTGGCTCTTGGGGCGGGATCTCACCTAAAATTGGAGGGGAGAAAGCGGTCCTCCACTTGACATTCCTGCGGACACCTTCATTTTCCCGCTTCTTACTTCAATTTTAGATCAACGATGACAACATCGAACGCACCCGAAAAACGCGAGTTCCAGGCCGAAGTCAGCCAGGTCCTCGATATCGTGATTAACTCACTCTACACCGACAAAGAGATCTTTGTTCGTGAGCTGGTTTCCAATGCTTCTGACGCTCTTGAGAAGCTTAGGCACACTCAGTTAACCGAGAATGAGATATACCAGCCCAACCTTGAACTGGAAATCAAGATTGAGGTGGATGAAGAAAACCGGACGGTCGTCATCACTGATCATGGTCTCGGGATGACTCGCGATGAACTCCACGAGAATCTGGGAACGATTGCTCACTCCGGCTCGAAGGCATTTGTCAAAGCAATGGAGGAGTCTCAGCAGAAAGAGAGTTCATTGATCGGTCAGTTCGGCGTCGGGTTCTACTCGGCCTTTATGGTAGCCGATGAAGTGAAAGTCACAACGCGATCCTGGCGTCCCGAGGGTGAGAGCCTGGTCTGGACGAGTGATGGCAAGACGGGATACGAGATCGAAGTGGCTGAAGGCGATGTGGATCGCGGGTGCCGGATCGAGATGAAGCTTAAGGAGGAATGGGATGAATTCGCCAAGGCTGACCGGATTAAGCAAGTGCTTGAAAACTATTCGAGCTTTGTCTCATTTCCTATCATGATTGGTGAGGACCGCATCAATAAAATTGAGGCGATCTGGAGGAAGAAGAAGTCAGAGGTTTCTGATGAAGAATACGCTGAGTTCTACAAGTTCTCTGCGAAGGCATTCGATGAGCCTCGCTATCGAATGCATTTCAGTTCAGAGATGCCAATTGAGCTCAATGCTCTGCTTTATGTGCCGTCAGAAAATTCCGAATTGTGGGGAATGGGTCAGATGGAAGCTGGCGTTTCACTCTACTGTAAAAATGTTCTGATCGATGATAAGCCCGACGGACTGCTTCCAGATTGGTTGAGGTTCCTTCGCGGGGTCATTGATAGTGCTGACATTCCGCTGAACATCAGTCGTGAGTCGATGCAGGATAGCTCGCTGGTTCGCAAGTTGAACAAGGTGGTGACCAAGCGTTTTCTCAAATTTCTCGATGGCGAAGCCAAAGGAGACGTTGAGAAATACAAAGACTTTTACAGCAAGTTTAGCCGTTTCCTCAAGGAGGGTGCCGCGGTGGACTTTGACCACCGCGAAGCTCTTTCGAAATTACTTCGTTTTGAGAGTTCGATGACCGATGCGGGCCAGATGACTTCTTTTGAAGAATATGTGACTCGCTCTAAGGACGGGCAGGATAAGATCTATTACCTGACTGGTTCTGACCGTGTTTCAATTGAAGGAGGTCCCTATCTTGAGGCTTTGAAGTCGCGGGGTCTTGAGGTGATCTTCTTCTTTGATGCAATTGATGAATACCTGCTTCAGCATCTTCGTGAGTTTGATGGGAAGGAATTGATCTCTGCAGCTAGTGCCGGACTGGAGTTGGAAGATGACGACAGCATAGAGCTAGAGGGGGAGGCTTTGTCTGATTCAGATTTTGATTTGTTGAGTGAATTTCTCACGGGCGAACTGGGTGACCGGATCGAGAAAGTTTCAGCCGGCAAGCGACTTGTTAGTAGTCCTGCTGCTGTGTTGACTCCTGACCAGGGGATGACCCCTCAGATGCGCCAGATGATGCAGGCGATGAATCCGGATGAGCCGCTTCCCTCTCTTAAGGTGGACTTGGAACTTAATCCACGGCACGGGCTGATCCATCAGTTGTCGAATGCCCGGGAGAGTAATCCGGACTTGGCCAAGGTCGTGGCGGTGCAGCTTTTAGATAATGCCCTGCTTGGTGCTGGACTGCTGGAGAACCGGACTGATCTGGTGAATCGCGGCTTTCAGTTGATGGAAGAAGCGATGAAAAAGTGATATTTTTTTTGCAACCCTTTGATAGCCGCGGGTTTCACTCATTATCAGGATCACATTCCTGATCTTGATTGAACCCTATTAAAGATATGAAAAAAATCCTCTTAGTGGCGACCGCTCTGGTAGCCGTATTGACAGTTGGCCTGGCACAGGCTGAAGAAGCAGCCGGTGGAAAAGACGGAAAAGGTGGCAAGGGCGGAAAAGGTGGCAAGGGCGGCGACCCTGCGGCTAGGGCCGACATGATGCTCGATAAGCTTGACACCAACGATAGCGGCACTCTTTCCTTGAAGGAGTTCGCCGCCAATCCCATGGCTGATAAGATGAAAGAAAAAGGTGGCGAAGGTGCCATCAAGAAGATCTTTGATACTCGCGATAAAAATGGCGACGGCGAACTCGACAAGAAAGAGCTTTCTGCACCTCGCGAAGGTGGAAAAGGTAAGCCGGGCGGCGACGGAAAAGGTGGTAAAGGCGGCAAGGGTGGTAAAGGAACTACCGCAGCAGAGTAAGGTCACCAGTTAGCCCTTTTTGAAAATTTAGACCCGTTGGCGCGTGAAGCGTCGACGGGCTTTTTTGTGCCCGGTCGGCGAGCTATGGTTGGGGAATTGAGCCAGGTAGGAATCGCATTAGCGCTCATGGTAGATCCCGGTCTTTCCATTGCCTGATGAATGCGCCGCAGCCGTCTTCGAGCAGATCAAGAACCTTTTCGAATCCCTCCGGTCCGCCGTAGTAGGGGTCAGGGACTTCGGCCTCTTCGTTTTCTTCGCAAAATTCGCAAAATAAAATTAGTTTGGCTGTTGGATTGGGGCAGCGATCCTGGACGTCGATCAGATCGTCGTAGTTGCTGCGATCCATCGCAAAAATCCAGTCAAATGACGCAAAGTCGGATGGTTGAACCTGCCTCGCACTTCCCCTCATCTCAATATCTCGTGACTGAGCAGCACTCGTCATGCGCGCGTCCGGCGGATTGCCGGTGTGCCAGCCTTCGGTGCCGGCAGAATCTATCTCGAAGTCCGACGAGAGGCCTTCTTCGTTTACGATATGACGCATTACGTTCTCGCCTGATGGCGAACGGCAGATGTTTCCAAGACAAACAAACAATAATCGGGTAGGGCGCGACATGATGCAGTGTCATGTCTGCCCTGAGTGAAGCAGTTTGTCAATCTGGAGTCAGTGAGCGAAGGCCCTGATGCCAGCCCTCCTGCGAAAAGTATGATCGAATGGCTTGGCATCGACACGCTCTGCTCCCATGATCGCATTTGCGTATGTCGCGTCTCGCTGCAGCGCGTGCAACCGTTGCGACAGATCACCCAGTTGTATTGATGACAGAGTTTAATCGACGCCAATTTATTGGAACCGCAGCCGGAGCGGCTGCTTCAGTCGGATCTTTTTCTGCTCCCTGGATTCAGGCGCAGTCCAAGTCCGGAAAGAAATACCGAACCGCACTGATAGGCTCCGGGTGGTGGGGGATGAACATCCTCCGGGTGGCGATTGAGGACGGGCACTGTGATGTCGTGGCGCTCTGCGACGTCGATTCCGATGAACTCGAAGTTTCCGCGGATGAGGTGGATGGTTTGACTGGAAGACTTCCTAACATGTATCGCGATTATCGTGAAATGCTGGAGAAGGAGGACATCGAGATTGCGATTATTTCGACTCCTGATCACTGGCACGCTCTTCAGGGGATTGCCTGTATCGAGGCGGGAGCTCACGTGTTTGTGGAGAAGCCGACAGGACATACCGTCGGAGAAAGTCGGGCGATGGTGGATGCGGCCCGGGCGGCTGATCGAGTGGTGCAGGTAGGTATGCATCGTCGCATTGGTCCTCATCATGTCAGTGGAATGCAGTTTCTGAAAGAGGGCGGTGCCGGAGATGTCGGAATGATTCGGGCCTTTGCCCATTCTGGAGGGGGTTTGGAAACCCCTACTCCTAACAGTGCGGTTCCCAAGAACCTCGATTGGGATCTCTACTGCGGACCTGCGCCGATGCGCCCGTTCAATAAGCGTATTCATCCGGGAGGATTTCGAAACTTCCTCGACTTCGCGAATGGTACTCTGGGGGACTGGGGAGTTCACTGGCTTGATCAGATACTGTGGTGGTCAGAGGAGAAATACCCCAAAAAAGTCTATTCCACAGGCGGGCGCCCGATCAAGGGGCCGGTGGTATTGAATGAGACGGAACAGACTACTGATGCCCCGGATCATCAGGTGGCCACTTACGAGTTTGAGAACTTCACAGCAGTCTGGGAGCATCGTCGGTTTGGTGGAAACGACGCGGAGAAATCAAAAGTCGGGTGCTACTTCTACGGCAGCAAAGGCACATTTCACATGGGGTGGCGCGACGGATGGACTTTCTACCCAGCGAAGGGTGGCAATGTGGTTCATCAGGATCCCAAGTTTGATCATGAAAAGGATGGCCATAATGTTCCCCCTCTCTGGCGCGACTTTATCGAGTGCATTGAGAACCGGGGGCAGACTCCAGTGGCGGATGTTGAGATCGGGCACTTGGCAACCAACATGAGCCTGCTTGGCATGATTAGTCTCAAAGTGGGGCGAAGCATTGAGTGGGATGGTGACAAAGAAACCATTCCGGGAGATACTGAGGCTTCGGCACTGTTGACTCGTGACTATCGAGCGCCTTGGGAATACCCGCGTACTTAATTTATGAAAACCCCAATCCTGACATTTCTTCTAATCGTCTGCGGTCTTGCACTTCAGGCAGAAGAGCGACCTTTGAATTTCATTCTCATCCTTGTCGATGACATGGGATGGATGGATCTATCCTGCCAGGGAAGCGATTTTTACAAGACGCCTAACATTGATCGATTGGCGAATGAAGGGATTCGGTTTACCAACGGATACGCGGCCTGCGCTGTCTGTTCGCCGACGCGAGCGGCGGTTCAGACAGGGAGGCATCCGCATCGATTGGGTGTCACTGACTGGATTCGATCGCGGTTCCAGCGGGGCGATATAGGCACGCCTGAAGAGAACCCGACGGAGTATGTTGGATCTAAGAAGAATCGTCTGCTCTGCCCTCCGAATCCGTACTGGATGGAGCATGATGAGGTGACTCTGGCGGAGACGCTTCGGGAAAACAGCTATCAGACGGCCTATATCGGCAAGTGGCATCTAGGTGACCCTGACTGGTATCCGGAGCATCAAGGATTCGTCGAAAACCGGGGGGGCTGTGACTACGGCCAGCCGCCCTCATACTTTGATCCGTTTAATCAACCAAAGGGACGTCACGAATCTCTCCGAGAAGGGATCTACAAACTTCCCGGAAGGAAGGAAGGTGAGTATCTGACTCATCGTGAAGCCGCTGAAGCGGCTGAATTGATTCGGGGATGGAAGGACGAGCCATTTTTTATTCAAGTATCACATTACGCGGTGCATACTCCGATTCAGGCAATACCCGAAGTGGCAGCTTCTTATGAGAAGGAACTCGGACTGAGTCAGCAGAATGCCAAGTATGCGGCTATGGTCGAATCCGTTGATGATTCGACCGGCACGATTCTCGCAACGCTCGAGGAACTGGGGATTGATGATCGCACTGTCATTCTCTTTACGAGCGACAATGGGGGGCTCGATAATAAGAATAATCCGACGGACAACGCCCCCCTCCGGAGCGGCAAGGGGTACTCGTATGAAGGGGGGATTCGGGTGCCATTTCTGGTTCGATGGCCCGGTACGATCCCGGAAGGGGCGGTTAGCGATGCACCGGTAACATCGGTGGACATATTTCCCACCATCTTAGAAATGGCCGAGGTAGCCGCTCCAGTGGATCGTACGATTGATGGACTTTCGTTGGTGCCTTTGTTGAAAAGCGGAGGCGAAGAAGTGCTGCCACGTGATGAGTTGTTGTGGCACTTTCCCCACTACCGACATGCACCGGGCCCATACTCAATTATTCGCAAAGGAGATTGGAAGTTGATTAAGTTCTGGGAGGGGATTTTTGAGCTCTATAATCTGAAAGATGACTTGTCTGAGGAGGTCAACTTGGCAGAGCGAAATCCAGAGAAAGTGAAAGCGCTCGATGCTCTACTTCTGAAGCGCCTCGATGAAACAAACGCCAGACTCCCGATTCCTAATCCGGAGTTCTCCGGGGGAAACTAGGGGCAGGACTACTAGCTCAGGGGAGGAGCATCAATCCCGCTCGGGAACGGTCTTAATGTATTTCTGTTTCAGTTCCTCGATTCGCTTCTTCTGCGCTTCGAGTTCGGTCTCCTGGCGCATTCGCTCCGCCTCTGCGTCAGCGAGTTCGTGAGCCGCGTCTTCTTCGGACTTGGCTCGCTGCGCAATGACTGTGGGAGTGTTGCGGGCAACTTTGCCTGCCTGATCCACTGAAGCTTTAGTCTTGTCCGCCTTGGTGTAGGAGGTCTCCAGGAGGTTTTCCAGGTCGTTGAGCCTCCCCCTAAGTGCCTCAACCTCCGCATTGAGCTCGTCGCGAGATTTGTAGGCAAGGGTCTCAGCTGCGACAGTTTCGATTTTAACCTCTTCGGGCTCCAGTTCGTCCAGGAGGGCTGAGCTGTCAGATAGGTCCGGTTCGACATCTGCAATCAGAGTTCCGGACTCTTCGGCCAAGTCTTCACGAAGCTCAGTTACGGCGCGACTGGCGACGAGTTCGAGTGCTTGCTCCAGCACTGAAGTGGACTGCTGGCGAAGCTCTCGGGTTCCCGCCGCGATAGTCGTTTTTGCGTCTGCTAGCGTTTTCTCGGCATCTACCCGCGCTTGTGTCGCTTCCACAACTTCGGTTTTTGCCTCGGTTTCGTCCTCCTTGAGATTCTCCAGCTGAACTCTCATGTCCACGAGTTCCTCGGACTCCTGATGCGCGGAGAGATTGATGGCAGCAGCTTCCCACTTTTTGACGAGAAACTGGTTGTCCTTCAATTCTTCTTTTGCCAGTGCGATTGATTTCTTCGTTGCTGCCTCCTTTTTGACAACGGCATCTACCTTGGCTTGTCCGGCTTCCTTCTTCTGGGTTGCTCCCGCCAAAGTCGTCTCCGCTTTTTTCAAAGCATCCTGCGTGGTCGCGAACTGCTTGTTCGCCGTGTCGAGTTGAGTTCGATTGGCGACGAGACCGTCATTGGCAGTTTTTGCCTCAGCTTGAGCTTTGACCAGTAGTGCCTTGAAATTGTTGGCAGAGCCTATAGCTGCCTCAAGCGCTTTGGTTGCGGTCGCTAACTGAATTACAATATCACTTCGCTTTTTCTCTGACTGCTGCTGTGCTGCTATCGCAGCGGCCAATTTGGCCTGTGCCGTGACGTGCCGTGCCTTCCCGGCGGCGAGGGCCTCGCGCAGCGGCTTGAAAGTGGCTTCAGCTGTATTAAAGGCCTCAGATTTTGATTTCAAATCGGCATTGGCAGCAGCTACTTCGGCGTTGAGAGCTTTGATTTCGGAGCCTTTTTGATTCACTTCTCCGACAGCCTGTTGGTGGCTCTCTGTCGTTTTGGCGAGATCTGATCGGGTGGCGCTTGCGAAAGATTTGGAACTGTTCTCACCGGCGATGGCTGCCTTATGTGCGGTATTTAGGTTTTCAGGTGGCGTTTTGCCGTCTTTGGAAGCTTCTCGGATCGCTTCAGCTGCTTTGACTCGGGCCGCTGTTGCCACCACGAGTTTCGATTCGGCTTCGGCGAGTGTGGCTTTGGTCTTCTCCAATTGAGCCATCGAATTCACAGAATTCTTGTTAAGCAGTTCAAGCGCAGTCGCGGCCTCCTTGCGTCGGGGCATTTCTGAAGCCAAGGCTGCTTCGGATGCCTGTTTAGACTTCTCTGCTTGAACCCGTGCTGCAGAAAATTGGTCATGTTGCTTGAGCCGCTCAGCATTAAGAGCAGGTTTCGCTGCTTCGGACGTAGCGGCAATCAGACTGGCTGATGTTGCCTTGAGTGTCGTCTCCTCCTTGCCCGCAGCTGCCTTGAGCGCTGCTACTTTGTCCTGATGGGGCTTAAGAGCATTGGTCGCAGCGGCTAGCTGTTCAGTGACTTTCTTCACTGCTGCATTTTTTGCAGTGACGGCTGCTTGTGCGGCAGTGACTTGAGTGGTGAAGGTTTTGATTTGTCCTTCGGATTTCGCGACCGACCCCTTCTGTGTGTTGAGCGTTTGAGTCGCCGTTTCATTGGCTTTAGCGACGGCTGCGAGTTGAGCTTTTGCTTCGACAACCTCTTTAGAAACAGTTTGAACACCCGCTTCGAGCTTGGGAAGTTCACCGGTCAGCTCGCGAATTCGTTTTTCAGAATAGGCCAACTGGTCTTCGATAGTGGGGGGGTTGGGAGCAATGCTGGCAAGTTCAGCACCGTTGTCCGCATTCCACACCTTGATGTTGCCGTGCCAGTCTCCGGTGAAAACGCGTTTGCTGTCGTGACTGAAAGCAACGCTCAGAACCACATCGTCGGAAGCTGGGATCGATCGCAGAAGCTTGCCGTCGCCCTGCCAGATCTTCACCGTCTTGTCGCGACCCACTGTAGCCAGGTTTCCATTGGGAGCGAAGGTGATGGCGAGGGCGCCTTCTTTGTCAGCCTCCCATTTCTTGACCTGCTTGCCTTCATTCATCTCCCAGATCATGACCTGCCCGTCTTCACTGCATGAGGCGAGGACATCACCGTCCGGGCGCCAGGCTATGTCGGTGACGGCTTTAGTGTGGCCTTTCAGGGTGTGAAATTCGTAGCCTGTGGCTGATTCCCACACATAGAGGCCTCCATTGCGTCCTCCGGTGGCAAAGATCACTCCATCAGGGCTGTAGGCGGCAGTGAGAAGCCAGTCAGGATGCTTCTTGATGCTGTTGATCTGCTCCCCGGCGACGGTGTCCCAGATCTTAATGTTGCGGCCGGGGCCGCCTAGAATGACGCTCTTAAGATCGGGGGAAATGTCTGATCCCAGGACGATGTCGTATTCTTTCCCGACTTCGATGATTCGCTCGCCGGTTTTGATGTCCCAGGCGACAACATTTCCTGATTTTCCGGCGCGGCCGCCTCCACAGGAGAGGTAGGC
This sequence comes from uncultured Verrucomicrobiales bacterium, assembly GCA_963975655.1. Classification (GTDB taxonomy): domain Bacteria; phylum Verrucomicrobiota; class Verrucomicrobiia; order Verrucomicrobiales; family DEV007; genus Arctic95D-9. The sequence continues at coordinate 13,353 of CAXBHX010000030.1, read as the reverse complement.
GCCGTTGGGGCTGAACGATAGAGTCTGAGGAAATCCTTCAGGGTAGGGGAGAACGCCCAGCAAGTCATAGTCTTCAGAGTGAAAGAGTAGCACTTGTTTCTGCCCTGCGACCGCGAGGATGGGAGCCCAGGGGCTGTGAGCCATAGCTGGAACAGAATTAGGCCTTTCGGTTAGAATGGCAGGTTCCAGAATGAGGTGCTCTGGCATCGCGGGAGGACCTTCGGGCTTCCCTGTCGAGGTGATGGAGTTGAAGTCGATCTTGGGCTTGTCAGACTTTCGGGCAGTGCTCGACTGAGTTTCCAGAAGGCCGCTGGCAACCCAGTCGGAAAGCAACTTGAGCTCTTTCTCGTCAGCCTGCGTTCCTTTGGGCGGCATGAAGGGTTCTTCGAGATGGGCGGCAAGCGAATATAGCCGGGAACCTGTCGGGTCTTCGGAGACAACGATGTCACCTCCTGATCCGCCGGTCATAGTGGCTGAGAACGTTGAAAGATCGAGTCCGCCCTTTGACTCGTCCGGATTGTGACAGTTGACACACTTGTCTTCCAGGATAGGGAGGATATCATCGACAAAGGTGATTTTCCCGGTGTCCTCACCGAGAGCGGTGGCTCCGTTGATGAGAAGAATTGAGGCGATGAGCAGAATAGTCGGCGCTTTCATAGGTAAGTCTCCGGAATCGGAAGCCGATGCACTTGGTTCGAATGTTCTGGAATGCGAAATTTTCTGAGGTTCCCTTCGGCACCTGTTCTCCAAATTGAGACAATCCCTGAACTATACGACATTAGAGAGCTGAGTCTTGCTGAAATTTATGGCGAATATACGGGCTCCGTATAGCTCAAATGGGGCATGCGATTAACCATAGACACGCCTCTACGTAAAGGCGCGACTTGAGTTTAAGGTGTCTTAAGGTTCTTTACGATCGTGAAACGACGATCAGACCACCAACTATCATGAAAGGCTGTACAGGATACAATCAATCAAGCATCGCAAACCGAAGGGAGTTTCTTCAGGTCGGATTTGCGGCAGGACTTGGGCTTAGTTTGCCGGAGATGCTGAAAGTTGAAGCAAGGGGCGCGGCCAAGTTTTATGACTCGAAAGAGGGTGTGGCTAAGTCATTGATTCACATATACTTGCCGGGTGGAATGGCGCATCAGGAAACCTGGGATCCGAAGCCTTATGCTCCCTCAGAATACCGAGGCCCCTATAAAGCGATCAATACCAATGTGGATGGCCTTCAGTTCAGTGAGAATTTCAAACATCTCGCCAAGGTAGCGGACAAGATGACCGTAATTCGCTCGATGACGCATGGTGAAGCGGCTCACGAGCGCGGGACACATAATATGTTCACGGGTTACCGACCTAGTCCGGCGACCAGTTTTCCCAGCTTCGGCTCCGTCATTTCCCATGAGTTTGGCCCTAGAAAGAGCCTTCCTCCGTATGTTTGTGTTCCGAAAGTCCCTAATGAGTATGCGGGTACCGGCTATCTCAGTTCGATGTATGGCGCCTTTTCGGTGGGAAGTGATCCTGCCGACGGTAAGGACTTTAAAGTGCGGGATCTGACCATGCCGGGTGGTGTTGATGCCTCACGGTTCGATCGACGCAGAACTCTTCTTGAAGCGGTGGACGGTCATTTTCGGGGAATGGAGAGCGCTGATGCGATTGATGCCATGGATTCGTTCTATCAGAGGGCATACAGTCTGATCGGTTCTCCTGAGGCTCGTGATGCTTTTGATCTGAGCAAGGAAGATCAAAAGACCAAAGAGCGTTATGGTGAAAATACTGCGGGCATGCGGATGTTGCTGTCCCGCCGGCTTGTTGAATCAGGGGTGCGCCTTGTCACGATGACCTACGGTAGTTGGGATCACCACGACAAGATCAAAGATCAGATTGCCCGTAACGTACCGTCTTTTGATCAGGCGCTGGCAACACTGTTGACCGACCTGGATGAGCGAGGGCTGCTGGATTCTACGATGGTGATGGTCTCTTCCGAATTCGGTCGGACTCCAAAGATTAACAAAACTGACGGTCGTGATCACTGGCCTCGCGTATTCTCTACGATGCTGGCGGGTGGTGGAATCAAGCGTGGATATGTTTACGGGTCTTCTGATTCGCTGGCTTCAGAGCCTGACAGCAACCCTGTGGACGTACAGTCATTCGCGAAGACGGTGTATTCGCAACTCGGGATCAATGCCGACAAAGAGCTCATGGCTCCCGGTCCGCGACCCATGGAGATTGTCAATGGCGGCAACGTGATCGAAGACATCATCGCTAAGAGTTCCATCTGAGTTCTATTATTTACTACCAGCTAACATGATTCGTATTCTGAAACTTCAGAGTGCGGCTTTTGCGGCGTGCACGGGCAAAGTGGGGGCAGCATTGACGCTGTCACTGATTCTTTTGCTCGGAATAAGCGCCGATGCCGCATCTCCCGACCTTAGCACGACTGTCCCCCGAGGAGGGAGGATAGGCACCGAGGTGAAAGTGCTATTCTCTGGCCTTCGGCTTGATGACGCGGAGGAAGTGATATCCCACTACCCGGGGATCACGGCAAAAGATTTGAAGGTGGTAGATTCCAAAAAGGTAGAAGCGACTTTGATCGTTGCTCCGGATTGCCGACTCGGTGAGCACCATCTCCGTCTTCGCTGTCGCAGCGGTATCAGCTACGCCAGAAATTTCTGGATATCCCAGTTCCCCAACGTCGACGAGGTGGAGCCGAATGATGATTTCGAGGCTCCCCAGAAAATTGACCTCAATGTGACTGTAGAGGCGGTAGCGAAGGCAGAGGAAACTGACTACTATCAGATTACGGCAAAGAAAGGGCAGCGTCTCTCGGTGGAGATCGAAGGTCTTCGGATCAACAATATTCGCAACAATATCGCGATCGATCCGTTTGTTTCCATCATGGACAAGGATCGTTTCGAGATCGCTTCAGCCGATGGGTCAGCGCTGTTGAAACAGGAGTCGATTCTTTCCATCGTAGTTCCTGAAGATGGGGACTACATTGTTGAAATTCGAGACTCGGCCTATCAGGGGAGAGGTCGATATCGCGCCCACATCGGAACCTTTCCCCGTCCGGTGGGAGTGTATCCCGCAGGAGGAAAAGCAGGGACCGAAGTGGAGTTTGCTCTGCTTGGCGACGTTAAAGGTGACTTTAAGCAAAAGGCCAAGCTGCCCATTGAAACCGAAGAAGGAACTTTCGGGGTCTTCGGAGTAAGGGATGGCCTGAAATCACCTTCCCCGAATCCTGTTCGGGTCAGTGATTTTGATAATGTCCTCGAACAAGAACCTAACAATAGCAAAAATGAGGCTAATGTTTATGCTGGAGCTTTACCAGTCGCCTTCAATGGGATTCTGGAAGGGGAGAAGGACCTAGACTACTTCAAGTTCAGCGCGAAGAAGGGCCAGAGTTTCCGCTTCAGAGCCTATGCCAATACGATCGGCTCTCCCGTTGATCCGGTGATGAATATCTATGATTCAAACATGAAGTCCTTAGGGGGCAGTGATGATGCAGATGGGACGAAAGACAGTCGTATTGATTTTAAGGTGCCTGCCGATGGTGATTACTTTGTCAGGATGCGGGATATGCTTTACAGCGGGGGACCTAATTTTGTCTACCGAATTGAGGCTCAACTGCGATCTCCTGCCATCGATGTGACCATGCCAGAGATGTTGCGTAGGGAGCTTCAATACAGAAAGCAGTTCAATATTCCCCGGGGTGGGTACTACGCCATGGTGGTGAACACGGCCCGTCGCAACTTTGCCGGTGAATTGGAATTCGAGATGCCTCAGTTGCCGAAAGGTGTGACTTGGGAATCAGGGACGATTCCGACGACCGTAAGCCAGTTTCCGATTTTGCTCAAAGCGGCACCGGATGCACCGATCGGCGGAGGCATGTATGAGTTGCTCGCGAAAAACACAGATCCCGCCGTTCCAGCGGCCGGGAAATTTATCCAGTCTCTTGATCTGGTCAGAGGCCCTCAGAACGGAGTCGAATACTATACGCGCAAGCATACGAAGCTTCCTGTGGCTGTGGTCGAAGAACTCCCATTCAGCCTTACGATTGAGCAACCAAAAGTTCCGATCGTTCGGGGCGGCACCCTTAAGCTCAAAGTGCATGCGCAGCGTAAGGAGGGGTATGATAAGAAGATCACGGTGAGGTTTCTTTGGAAGCCGCCTGGGGTCACGAGTCCTTCGACGGTTACCTTGGGCGAAAAGGACACGGAGATCGAGTATGAGCTAAATGCCAATGCGACGGCTGAGCTGAATACCTGGAACGTGACAGTGATAGCCGATTCTGATGGAGGGAAAGGTGTCATGATGACTGCGGCTCCTTTTGTGAAACTGTCTGTGGAAGAGCCCTTCGTCAACATGAAGCTCAATCTGACCACGGCGAAGCAAGGCGAGACTGTTAACATGTCGGCAACAGTCGATAAACTTAGAGATTTTGAAGGACAAGCTGATGTTCAGTTGTTCGCCCTGCCTGCCCACGCTACGGCGCCAGTGGTGAAAATTGACAAGGGATCCACTGATCTGACTTTTCCGATTCAAACTAATGAAAAGACTCCGGTAGGGCAGCATAAAAGCCTGTTTTGCACCGTCACTGTGATGAAAAACGGTGAGCCAATTGTTCATCGGGTAGGAATGGGCGGTAGTATCCGGGTCGACCCTAAGCCGAAAGAGGCGCCCGCCCCGAAGCCGGATGCGGCGAAGGTGGTTGCCAGTGCAAAACCTGTAGCAGAGAAGCCGCTGTCACGTTTGGAGCAACTTCGTCTGGAGGCGAAGAAGGAAGCTTCACAGTAAATTCGATTGGAGAAATACCAGACCGCGAACATCACAATTTTCGTTTCAGCCAGATGAGAAATCAGCTCATAGCCATTCTTTCAATCCTGCCGGGGCTCGGATGCGTATCGCATGCCGATGACACAAAGATCAATTTCGAGCGTGATATCCAGCCTATCCTGGAGTTCAACTGCGTCAGCTGTCACGACGCCAGCGAAGCTAAAGGCGAATTGCGATTTGATGATGCCGCCCACTTTTTTGAGGGAGGCGAAGGCGGGCCTTCTCTGGTGAAGGGAAAGCCGGACGAATCGCTCATGATCGAACTCGTTTCTCTGCCTGAGGACGACACGGATGTGATGCCATCTAAAGGGCGTCTTCTTCACGAGCACGAAGTTTCCAAGTTGAGGCAGTGGATTTCTGAAGGGGCCATCTGGCCAGAGCAGTCGAGGTTGGTCGCGAAAAAGGAGGCGGATTTCAAGGGGGTTGAGCCACTAGACAATAAGGGTAAACAGCTCGTGAAAGTGGAGGTGTTTCCCGAGGACATCGTGCTCGAAACCAATCGTGACACGCAGTCGATGGTGGTCATGGCTACCTTTGATGATGATACGACTCTTGATGTGACGGCGAATGCGTCGTTCTCTTTTGCAGACCCGTCATTGATTGATCTGAAGACGCGAAGTCATTTTGTGCCGGTCAAGGATGGTGAAACAAAGCTCAGCGTGAAAGTCGCTGACAAGACTGTCGAGATTCCAGTCACAGTGAAAGATTCACTCGTTGACCGTCCGTCGAGCTTTCACCTCGATGTGATGCCTGTATTTATGCGGGCCGGTTGTAACACCGGATCATGCCACGGATCTGCCCGGGGCCAGGATGGATTTATGCTCTCGATTTTCGGGTATGATCCAGATGGAGATCACTTCAGACTCACTCGGGAGATGGCCGGCTATCGCGTGAACCTGGCTATTCCCGAAGAGTCGCTGCTTGTTGAAAAGTCTACTGAGGCGGTTCCGCACACAGGCGGGAAGTTGATGGAGAAGGGGAGTGCCGGCTACAAGACAATGGTGGAGTGGGTCGCCAATGGAGCCTTGAATGACAAGAAGGAAGATGTTCCGACGGTCACTGAACTCACGGTGTATCCTCCGAAGTTGGTGATGGAAGGTGCCGGGGCAGAGCAACAGTTAACTGTTCGCGCAAAGTATTCGGACGGACACGACCGCGACGTTACTGATCTTGTCGTCTTCATTACGAACAACGACCCGACCGCTAGTGTTGATGAAAGCGGGAAGGTGACCGCAGGCAAGCGGGGCGAGGCCTTTATTATGGCTCGCTACGAGACAAAGACGGTTGGAATTCAGACCATCGTGATTCCGGAGGGGTTGGAATACACCAGGCCTGAAATGACTGAGAATAATTACATCGATGGACTGGTGCACGACAAGTTGCACAAATTACGGGTGGTCCCTTCGGGGGATTGCAGCGATGAACAGTTTCTTCGCCGTGTTTCACTCGATATCGTGGGGCAACTGCCCACCGTCGAAGAATACGCTGCGTTCATGGCCAACAAGTCGCCGGATAAGCGCAGTCAGACGGTGGACCAGCTTCTTGAGCGAAAAGAGTTCACTGAGATGTGGGTGATGAAGTGGTCGGAGTTGTTGCAGATCCGTTCTGACGCTAACATTAATCTGGGCATTTCCTACAAGTCTGCATTGCTCTACAACGGATGGCTTCGTGACCGAATTGCCGCGAACGATCCGTTCAACGAGATTGTAGCCGATCTTATTGCGTCCAAGGGAGGGACCTTCTCCAATCCCGCTACGAATTTCTATCAAGTAGAGCGCGATTCACTCAAGCTGTCAGAGAATGTCGCGCAGGTTTTCATGGGGATGCGGTTGCAATGTGCTCAGTGTCACAATCACCCGTTTGATCGGTGGACCATGGACGACTACTACAGCTGGGCTGCCTTCTTTTCTCAGATCGGGCGCAAGCAAGGGGTGGATCAGCGTGAGCAGCTTATCTACAACAAGGGCAGCGGCGACGTGAAGCATATCGTCGGTGGGAGAGTAATGGCTCCTAAGTTCCTGGGAGGGGAGACCCCTGATGTGACAGGGAAAGACCGACGGGAGGTGTTGGCTGAATGGCTGGCCTCGCCCCAGAATCCCTATTTTGCACGGAATGTGGCAAACGTCGTGTGGGCCCATTTCTTTGGTGTCGGAATTATTGATCCGGTCGATGACGTTCGAGTCAGCAATCCGGCGTCTAACCCGGAGCTGCTAGCGGCTCTAGCCGATCGCTTTCAGGGGGATTATAATTACGACTTCAGGCAGCTGGTTCGGGATATCTGCAATTCTTCAACTTATCAGCGAACCACGCAGGCGAATCCTTCGAACAAGGATGATTTGAATAATTTTGCCAAGGCAAGGATTCGCCGTCAGCGGGCTGAGGTGATGCTGGATACCATCACTCAAGTCACTGAGACGAAGAACAAATTCAAAGGGCTTCCGTTAGGGGCACGGGCTGTCCAGATCGCGGATGGAAATACATCTGACTATTTCCTGACGACTTTTGGCCGGGCCACACGGGAGACAGTGTGTTCCTGTGAAGTGAAAATGGATCCAAGTTTGTCGCAAGCGCTTCATTTGATGAATGGCCCTACCGTGACCAACAAGATTGAGGAGGGAGGCGTGGTCAAAGACCTGCTCGCAGCAGGTAAGACAGCTTCTGAGGTGATCGATGGAATTTATGTCCGGGCGTTGAGCCGAAAACCAAGTGCGGAAGAGTTGAAGCAATTGGTGGGTCAAGTCAATGCCGTGGGCGATGACGCAGCTGAGAAGGAATTGGTCTTGAATGACGTTTTCTGGGCTGTGCTGAACTCCAAGGAGTTCATGTTCAATCACTGATCGAGAGAGAAAACGGCATATTCGATCAGATTACGATCGATTTTGAATGAGGCGGATCGGGTAACGATCCGCCTTTTTTGTGGGTAGCAAGGGAAGGCTCGTTGCAAATTCTTTACAACTTAGCGCTTATTCGGGCTTTTGATATGGATGTAAGGTTGTCATTGTTCTGTAACTCAACTTCCGGATAGACATGAAAATTTCACTCCAATTTTATTCCCGTTATGGTGCCCTTCTTGTGTTCGCCACATCGATCATCTGGCCGGCAGAAAGTGGTCGGGCCAACGAAGAAATCGGCTTTATCGAAACGTTTGCACTCTCAACTGATCGTAAGGCCTCACTCTCTGAATTGATACCCGGCACGGAAGATTTCTACTTCTACTCGGCTCTAGTGGCCCAGCAGGAAGGTCGACTGGGCGATGTCGCAGCACTACTTGAGCCGTGGCAGAAACGGCATGGTGAAACATCGAGGTATATTGAGATCCGTCACCGCCAGGCTTTGCTTGAGTATAGTGATGCTCCGGAAAAGACGCTGGCTTATCTTAAAAAGCATCTGGGGCTGTCTTTCAACCACCAGCAGCAAAAACTGGATGCCAAACCAGATTATCCGGTTGCCTTGAAGCCGGGTTTGATCAACTGGGATGCCTTTAGGAAAAATGCGATTCGCTCAGGGAATAGCCTTTCCGGAGTGACTGATCGTGGGCTTGATCGTTTGATTCGCGATCAAGTCACTTTGAGTGAAGGCCAACGACGTGATCTTCTCCAGCGACTCAAATATCCCGATTATGAGCGTCTGGTCGGTTTGATTGCGGCTGATCTTAGGACTCGCGCGAGTCAGGGCTTCGGTGAGTTTCAGATTCATCGATCTTTGACATTGGATCAGTTGAATGAGTTGGCCGGCCTTCGACCTGAACTCGTCAGTAATCCGAAATTTGTGAATGTGAAGCTGACCCGGCTATTGCCTGATGCCGATGTTTCGTTGGAACAGGATGAGGCAGCGAGGCAATCTTATCTTGAGCGACTCTGGAACTATGTGAAAGAGCTCGAGCCGGCGTTCAATTCGCTTAAGACAAATGCTCTCTATCAACGCCTCCAGTTGGCACGGCAGAATGGTGAGTATCCACGCGAGATGTTCCTCGAATACCTGGGGCTTCCGCGTCCCATGGGCTACGTTGAGCCCCGCTACCTTCAGGGAAATGGTGTTCGCGATTTCCTGGCCAATTTGGGAGAAGATTATTCGAGTACGACCGGTTTTCCGCCGGTTGGCAATGATGAGAAACTGGTTCGGGAGTATCTCGAGCACTTCTTTCTTGAAGATGCGAGCTACAACCGGTTTTCACCGTACATCAGGGAGACCTACCTGAAGCAGGTATTTGCTGAGACCAAACTGCTCAACGGAATTGGACCGGCGGAGAAGTGGTATTCGATGTTGGACCCGTCGCAAGTCCAGACTTTGAAGGATCAGATTGAAATTGGATTCAACCCGACGAACAGCGAGCACTTCGCGGAAGGGGATGGAGTCAGCCTGAATGTCCGTCTCAAGCATGTCGATGAACTCATTGTTAAAGTTTATGAGATCAACCCATTGAACTATTACCTTGATCAGAAAAGGGAATTGAATACCGACCTCAACCTGGACGGGCTGGTTGCTAACGAAGAGAAAACCTATCGATACAGCGAAGCGCCGATACGTCGTCATACGGAAACTTTTTCTTTTGAATCTATCGCGAACCTCCGTGGGGTCTGGGTGATCGAATTTATCGGGAATGGAATCAGCTCCCGAGCGTTGGTTCGAAAGGGGAAATTGCAATACGTGTCTCAGTCGACTCCGGGCGGCGAGTTGGTGACGGTATTGACTGAGGCCAATGAGAAGATTGTAGATTCGGCGGTATGGTTTGGTGGCAAGCGCTATGATGCGGACAAGAACGGTAGGGTGTTGCTGCCATTTTCGACCTCGGGTGAGGTAGCTGTGGTGTTGACTGACGGAGAGTTGGCCAGTTTTGCGAAGATTGATCTGCCCGGCGAAAAATACGCTCTCGATGGCGGCATCCTGCTGGAGCAGGAGACTCTCCTTCCCGGTTCCGAAGCAACCATTGCGATTCGTCCGAAATTGAGCTTGATGGGGAGTCCAGTTCCTATCGGATTGTTGGATAAAGTTCGGTTGGTGGTCGCGACGGTGGATCATGATGGCGTGGATTCCATCAGCGAGGTCGAAGGATTCGAGTTATTCGATGACAGGGAATCCCTCCACACGTTTCGTGTGCCTTCACGGCTCAGTCATATATCCGTATCTTTGACCGGCGAAGTCGAGTCTCTGAGCGATCCTGCGAATCCAGTCGAGTGTGAGTTTTCTCGCGATTTTTCTATCAATGGTGTCGATCAGGTCTCGCAAGTATCGGATGCCTACCTCAGCCGGTTGGGTGACGCTTACGTGATCGAGCATCTGGGTAAGAGTGGCGAGGCTCTTCCGGACCGAGCCCTGACCGTCGAGGTGAAACACCGGGACTTTGACCGATCTTTGAAGTTCAGTCTCAAAACTGATGAGGATGGCCGGGTGACTCTGGGCAGTCTGACTGGGATCGAGTCAGTCGTTTGTGTGGGGGCCGGTTTTGGGCGGCGCCAGTGGAATCCTTCCCATGATTCACATTCCATGGGAGGGGTCATACATGCTGCAGTCGGAGATCCCGTGGTGATTCCAGTCGCGGGCCTCGGGCCGAAGTTGTTGCGAAGTGACATCGCCGTTTTCGAGGTGAGAAATGGGCAGATTGTCAGGGATATGTTTGAGAAAGCGGCCGCCGACTCCGGAGCCGTCGAATTGGCGGGCCTGGACCCGGGGGATTATCGAGTTGTTCTCAGAAATTCAGATCGCATGGTGAGATTGAGAGTGACCCGAGTGGTGAAGATGGAATCCGGCTACGCGCTTTCCGAAAGTCGACACCTGCAACTTCTCAACACGAAGCCGCTGCACATTTCTTCGCTGAGAACTAATGCCGGTAAGGTCGAGGTAACATTGGCCAATGCCGATGAGTTCACCCGTGTTCACGTGGTAGCGACTCGGTTTCTTCCGCAGTTTGATCTCTTCGAAGAATTGAATCGCGGCCATCGTCCTGCTCCCGTTGAGATTTCAAGAGGAAGCAACGAGTCCTTGTATGTTTCGGGGCGGGATATAGGGGAGGAATATAGATACATTCTTGAGCGCCGTTCGGCGAAGAGGTTTCCGGGGAATCTTCTGGGCCGTCCGGGTATTATTTTGAATCCATGGGCTCTCAGCGAAACGAGTACGACTGTCGAGGTAGCCGAGAAGGGGGATGCCTATGGGCGGGAGAAGGACATGAAAGAGGCGAAGCGGAAGAGTGCTCCCGGATCCGCTCATCCTGTGATTTCGGAGGATCGGAGCGGTGATCACTCCCGCAGTCTTGAGTTTTTAGGTGATCAGGCATTGGTGGTGTCAAATATTGAAGTGGGTGAGGATGGAACGATCAGCCTCGACCTGAAAGACCTGGGTGACCGGCAGCATCTCCATGTCATCGCTGTGAATACTTACAACACCGCCTATTCCCAGCTCGCACTTCAGGAAGCTGAGGGCGGCACTAGGTTCAGGGATCTGCGTTTGCGCTCGACACTGAATTTGGAGAAATCATTTACCCAGCGTCGTAACGTCACTCTTTTGAAGGACGGGGAGCCGTTGGTGATCAAGGACCTCCGCGCCGCTGAAATTGAAACCTACGATACGATTGGTCAGGTTTTTGGAACACTGATGGCGATCAACCCGGATGATTCGCTCTCCACATTCCGGTTTATCACAGGCTGGCCCGGATTGGATGAAGGCGGGAAGCGAGCGCTCTATTCAGAGAATGCCTGCCACGAGCTGAACTTCTTTTTGTCGAGGAAAGACCCGAAGTTCTTCAAGCAGGTGGTGCAGCCCTACCTTACCAACAAGAAGGATAAAACATTTATCGACTACTATCTGACGGATAGTGCGCTGGATCACTATCTGGCGCCCTGGGAGTTCAGCCGGCTGAATGTGGTGGAGCGAATTCTATTGGCTCAGCGCCTGGGAGATAGTGAACGGGAGAAGACAGCAGGGCATATTCAAAGTTTGAAAGAGTTGCTGCCTCCAGACCCTCAGAGAGATGCGATGTTTTTCCGCCAGGCCTTGCGGGGGCGCCGAGCGGACAATAACGGGGGTGTGATGCTTTCGTCAGGAATGGCAGAAGGTGTGGCAGACCCATTTGGAGGAAGGGAGCAAGATGGAATGGCGGATGCTTTTGCCGCTTCCGGTAACAGCCGAGGGATGCAAAAGGCACCGGGGGCGGGTAAGAAGATGAAGTCAAACCTCGCTCTTCGCAGCGCGTCAGTGGCTTCAGATCCATTTGCAGCGCCAGCTCCTGCCTCAGCGATGGTAGCAGACGTGGCTGCCATAACAATGGGCTTTGAAGAGGCTGAAGAACTGGGCGATCTCCGATCCCGGGGCAGATCTCAGTCTCTGTTTCGCAAGTTGGAATCCACTAAAGAGTGGGCGGAGAACAACTACTATCACCTTCCCATCGCGGCACAGAATGGAGACCTAATTCAAGTGAATGCCTTCTGGGATGATTATGCGACTTGGAATGGTGAAGGAGGTTTCTATTCGAGGGAGTTCCCGGCTGCGAGCAACAGTTTTACGGAAATGATGTTTGTGTTGAGTGTCATGGATCTTCCCTTTGAGTCGGAGCAGCACGAGTTCACTGTTGAGGACAATGTGATGACGTTGTCGGCAAAGGCACCGGTTGTTGTCTTTCACGAGGAGATCCAGGAGGCACCGATTTCTGACGAAGAGACGCCGATTCTGGTGAGTCAAAATTTCTTTAGATCGGATGACCGGTTTCGCTACGTCGATGGGCAGCGTGTTGATCGATTTGTGACGGACGAGTTTCTCACCGGGGTCATTTATGGAGGACAAGTAGTGGTGACCAACCCGACATCGTCAGCGCATCAGCTCGATCTGCTCGTCCAGATACCGGAAGGAGCTATTCCCGTTGCCGGAAGTGATTACACCAAATCATTTCCATTGAGTCTGAGTCCTTTCTCCACACAGCGGCAGGAAGTGCTTTTCTACTTCTCTGCAATATCGGGAGACGCGCCATTTGCTGTCTATCCCGTTCAGGTAGCGAAGAATGAGGAGATTATCGCGTCCGGTTCGGAGGCAACGTTCAACGTGGTGGATCAATTGACGCGATTTGATGAAGCCTCGTGGGAGTACTTGTCCCAGTTTGGAACTGAAAAAGACGTGCTTAACTATCTTACCGAGAACAATTTGGAGCGAACTGATTTGGGGCTGATAGCCTGGCGGGCGAGAGAGAATGTGGATTTTTTCAAAAAGGCTACGCAGTTGATCGCATCACGTCATGCTTATGATCAATCGATCTGGAGTTATGGAGTGTTTCACAACCTACTTCCGCAAGCACGAGAGTTCCTGAAATACCATGATGGATTCTTGAGCCAATGCGGTTCATGGATTGATTGCGAGTTGGTTAGTTTGGACCCGGTCGATCGACATTGGTATCAGCATTTGGAATACGCTCCTCTGGTGAATGCCCGAACGAATCAGCTGGGACGAGAACGCAAGATTTTGAATAATCGATTTCACGCCCAATATCTCTCTCTGCTAAAAGTGCTGAGCTACAAGCCTGCGTTGCCAGTT